>QHYQ01000519.1 GCA_003224175.1 Acidobacteriota bacterium | reverse complement strand
CAGCACCTTACCGCTAGAACTCCGAGCGAATAGTTAATTTTCTCAACTGTTCATTTTCTGTTCATCGTCCTTTAACCATCTAGGCTTTTTAATCAGGCCATTCAGACGTGTCAAAGGAGAACATCTTGAGAAAGCTCTACCCAGTGTTCGCGTTGCTGCTGCTGGTTCTGCCGTCGGCAGCGCAGACCAAGCTGAACGCAGCGGGCGCCACTTTCCCCTATCCCATCTATTCCAAGTGGTTCAACCAATATCACCAGGAACATCCTGATATTGAGATCAACTACCAATCCATTGGAAGCGGTGGCGGTATTCGCCAGGTGACGGCTGGTACGGTTGACTTCGGAGCTAGTGATGGCCCCATGTCCGATGAACAGCTGGCAAGCGCTAAGGTGAAGATCATCCATCTGCCGACAGTTCTGGGAGCTGTCGTACCTGCGTACAATATCCCCGGGTTCAAGGGCGAATTGAAGTTCACTCCCGAGGTCATCGCCGGAATTTACCTGGGCAAGATCACGTCCTGGAACGATCCCGCGATAGCCAAGATCAACCCCGGCGTATCTCTGCCGAATCAGGGAATCATCGTGGTCCATCGTTCTGACGGTAGTGGAACCACTTACATCTTTTCCGACTATCTCTCCAAGGTCAGCAATGAATGGCGTGACGCCGTGGGAAAAGGGACTTCGGTGAAATGGCCCACCGGACTTGGCGCCAAGGGCAACGAGGGGGTCGCTGGGATGGTTCGTCAGATGGAAGGCGCTTTCGGCTACGTTGAACTCATCTATGCGTTGCAGAACAACATCAGTTTTGGACCCGTCAAGAACGCTGCCGGAAGCTTTGTGAAGGCCAGCTTGGAATCAACCACAGCCGCGGCTGCCTCGGTGAAGACAATGCCGGCGGACTTCCGTGTCTCGATCACGAATCCTTCAGGAAAAGACGCGTATCCGATCGCCAGCTTCACATGGCTGCTGGTTCCGGCGGACTGGAAGGATAAGAACAAGGAAAAGATAATTGTGGATTTCTTGAACTGGATGCTGGATCAAG
>QHYQ01000457.1 GCA_003224175.1 Acidobacteriota bacterium | reverse complement strand
CTTCATTTTGCAGAAGGATCAGGTCTCTGGCGAAGCCACAGCGTCGTTGGGAGGCTACACAGTGGACGCATACACGTGCCTGAAGCCCGGCGATTGGCTTCCAATGACCGATGAAGCGCGAGTGCGCTCCCTCCTGAAAAAATAGATGGCGAATTAATGAGTAACGGCGCCTGTTTGTAGTCTTCGTTTCTTGGGCATTTCTCGCTTACCGCAGCTCTCTCCCGGATTGTCGCTAGCCTTGATCGGAAACGCCTCGGCCAAGCAATTCTCTGGAAGACGAGAGCTTACACCCGAGGCGTTTTCGGTAAGATTATTTTCATGACAGGAGACTAGGAGGAAGCCGCTGGCGTTTGCGGCGGACGCGTTGAGCTATGGGATTTGAATGCCAGTTTGGTTGTGCTATGCAACGTCGAGTAGGCTCTGCCTTCCCGCAATTCGTAGCTCGGTTACGCTACTGGGTTTGATGGAGCGCAAAGAAAGTATTCCTGGCTATCACTATGATATCTCTATGAGATCGACGTACGCCTGTCTGTCGATCGCAAATGTGAGGATTATGTCTAAGCAGATGACCAAGTCCCGAGAGCGACTATTGATACGCATTCCAGCGAGTCTCAAGACCCGATTGGTTAAACTGGCTGCGCGAGAGCGCCGATCCCTGAATCGGGAAATCGAGCATCTCCTCGCACAGGCGGTTCGCTCTGGGACACAGAGTCGAAGCCGCGTCGAACGCCAAGAGCGTAGGAATATTAATGCGATTGCGGACCGCCAGAGTTCGGTGTAGCCAAAACCTGTGATGCGCTCCTGAAGGCAGGAGCTGACGCCGTATCCTGTCGAAATCACCGGCAAACAGAATCTTCGCGAACGACGAGCTCATCGTCGGTCATCTTCCGCAGCCGCGCACGCAGTTCGTCGAGGTCAACCTCGTCTTGGGTGAAGCGGTGCATGTCTGATTGAACCATTCGGTAGACCGTCACCCTGCGTTACGTTCCCGACATCGCGGACAACTATCATCGAGTTGCTCGACGCTTAGGTCTCACCATCCCGCACCAGTTCATTGGAGCTTCCTCCCGCGTGAGGAAGGGTTGCCAATCTAATGCCTCCTTGGCACGAGCTGTGACGTAGTCGTGTTGCGTTTTGGTGACGGCAAAACTGAGAACTTATTTCTTCAACTCGGCTGGCCTTCCGCCAAGTCCTTCCGTTATTCCGGTTCGTGTCTCAATCCAAGTGAAAGAATGGGCAGTCGTCAGGCCAATTGCGCGTACGAGGATGGCTAGACCCAGCGCCCCTCACGACAAGACAAGCTACAGGGTAGTAGCATTGTCCCTAAGATAAGGATTAGAGGAAATGGACGATGCCAAATTTACAGAACTTCGCAGGCTTGTCGGCCAGCATGCGAAGCTCGTCTACGAAGCGGTCAAGAGCGGAACGGTGAGTGAACTTCCGCATGAGAGCCAGCTTTACGCGCAGGCGATGCAAGAACACATGCACTTGAAACACATTCATAATGCCCTGGAGTTCGCTGACGTGCGTGAAGGAGCGCAATATGAGATCACGGTAGGAGGCGAGACTGTGAATCCGATGGCGCATGTCGCTGCGAATTCTCGTAAGCGTCGTCAATGACAGGAAGCCGAAGATGCAGAACGCCGGTGTCTTCGCAACACCACTCGCTCACGTCGAAAATGCCGACGCAACCCGCCGATGTCAGGGTTTTGCGCCTTCTGAGTGGACGAGCGCAGCGTCAGCAAGTTCGAGCCAGCGAGCTACCACTACCAATACGGCCTCGGTAATTGTGGGAGGAGGTGTTGGCCACCGTTGGAATAGCGTCCCCCGCCTGTCAGTCATCCGCCTGTCAGGCTGCATGGTGTCAGTTTTTGAGGGGTTGGACACTTGTTAGTAGGAGTTAGTAGGAGCGCCTTCGACCCCGCGGTCCATAGGGTAAAACGCTCATGGGGCACAGCAGATCGCCTGATGTCGATTTACGTAATTCAGAGTGTCAATCAACTGGACCACAGCTTCAGGTGTTTGGCCGATTGGCTCCGTGACTTGGCAACCCAGCCTCCCATATGCCGATTCGAGTGCTTCACCGCAGCCCGGTATCGGCTGGTGGACTGACGGAAAACGGATTCACAGGGTAGGGTAATTCCCGTATTGAACACACAGGTGGCTACAGCGAATATCTTATACCCGCAGGGTACTCAGCCCTCGGCCGGTGCGGTGATTCGTGGGGAGCCTAATTGCCCGCCAGAATCCTTATCGTGGACGACCATCTGGCGGTGCGAACAACCCTTCGCGAACTTCTAGATTGGCATTCCTTCCAAGTCTGCGGTGACGCCAAGGACGGCAACGAAGCCATCGAAAAAGTTATCGAGTTGAAGCCGGATATTGTTCTGCTGGACACCAACATGCCGGGCATGAATGGCGTCAGTGCCGCCCAGGAAATCCGGCGAATCTCCCCGGCAACGAAGATAGTGTTCTTAACAATCTACGACACGCCCGCAGTAGTGCAAGGTACTCGGGTGTTGGGGGATGGGTTCGTGTCCAAATCTGCTGCTGGCACTGAACTGATTCCCACGCTGAATCGCCTCGCTGGAATCGCGCCAGATGGTTCAATAAAAGCCCGCCGCGTCGCAACGGATTAAGGTCCGCGTGCCACGAGCGCGGGGACTCAGTGGAGGGAAACGAATGGCTTGCCCCCACTGCAAAGAGACGCAGAAGGTTCACGTCGCCGCCCGCAACGGATTCGCCCAGATGGGGAGCTAACATATGTTCTGCATTAACTGCGAGAGCGAATTTGATGTCAAGCTCCCTGATAAGATTGTGGGCTTTTTGGTGGTACAATCCGCCGCACGGAGGTCCCCGACCGTGGAAGCAGATATGGTCGCAAGCCAAATTCGACGCCACGTTATCGGCAATCACTTCCAAACAGCAAGAGTTTTGGGAACTGGGGAATTGACACTTTGCGCGGCGGCGTGCACCTTAAACCAGTCGTGATTTCTTTGCCGGGAATAGACTGAGTCCGTGCGCTGTACCGGGCCGGGGCCGCATCGGAGCATAGTAACTGTGGAATAGCTGCGGAATCCTTGTGGAAAGTTCGAGACGTTTTGTTTTTGGGGTAGAGTGCCGCCCTTTACTTTACCCCTCGCCTGCTACAGTGAATCGCCCCGAAATCCCTTTTCCTGAAAGAGTGCGGGACTTAGGCCCATTCCGAGGAGGCAACACGGACCCGTACCTATTTCATTACCACATCCGTTGGGCCCAGATAAGGACTTTGGGTTGGGAATGCTTGAACACACGCGCGGAAGCTGAGGCCAGTGCAGTGCAATTCGTACTTCAAGGCGACTTACACTTCCAAAGTAGCCAGCGCGGAGATATTCAAATTCCGGCGCACGAATGGAGGGCGTTATTGCCTTCGACGTGCGCGCGCTGTCTATATAGAGCCGTTGTGAAGCAGAGGGGGCTTGGCGCGAACTACCGGTTGAACTTCTTAGCAAGCCTGAGGGCTACAAAAACAGTCACTGCTGTGGCGGCGACTGCAAGGATAGGCACGGCGGGCTGGTCCGAAGCTTGGGGGATTATGCTGGCGAACAAGGCGAGGTATAGGATAAGGACGACCAGCGTAAGCCCGGCGCACTTGAGGAAGCCTTTCGTTTTGTCTGTCAATCGCGCTATTCCTCTTTAAGTCGGTGCACGCCTCCCCCGACTCGCACGAATAGCTCCGTATTGTGCCCCGGATTGCCAACCCGATTTGGCAGGAACGTCCCACCCCAATCAATTCCTAAAGCCTTATTCACCTCTCGCGGGGTAAATTCGCGCGGAATTCTTCGAGCACGCACGGCTTCGCGGATTCTTCTCATCGTGTCCCGGGCCATATGTGGAATGCAATTCTACGTCAGGTGGTGCCAATTGGTTCGTGCGGGCGATACGTCTCGCCGCCGCTCTAACTACGGAAAACGGATTGCGATGTTTTGTCGGCCGGCCATCATGCGCACCTACCCACACTTCGTCCAGACGGCCGTGGTTTGACGCTTACAGCTAAAGTAACCCCTCGGCCTAAAAGAATAGCTGACGAGTAAGGCACGCCTGTACCTCCGGCCACTGGCTCTCCCTCACGCCCGTGCGGAAAATGGCAGGAATGAGGAGGCAGGAATGGAAAAGGGATACGAATACAGTTCTGACTTTCTAACAAAGGATGACGCTGACTATCTTTACGGATTCATGCTGACATTGCTGTGGGTGGTTGACGGCGCAAATAGGCGCGTCTCCTTCGGACCGCAAGTGAAACCCATCCTGCGTCCGGGGCAAATTCGTAATGCCAATGTATTGGAATCATTCCCTCAAACCATTATTGACCTCCAAGCAAGGGTCGAAGCGCGTTACAACTGCCGGTTCAACAGCGTTGAATGCCACCTGTTCGAGAACGAAACCGGCAAGGTAGACGAACACTTCGACGCGCCGCCCGGACATATTGCAATGCTCAGCGTAGGGCAACCCAGGCGGTTCATGGTTGCAAATGTTCCGCAAAACATCTGGGAAACCTACACACTGGCCCACGGGTCGCTGCTCACGTTCTTCTGGAAAATCAGGCATTC
>QHYQ01000456.1 GCA_003224175.1 Acidobacteriota bacterium | reverse complement strand
GTTGGTCCTGTTGCCATTTTGCATCGGCAGGGAGAATGGTCAGTTCAAGCCGATTCGATGCCAGTGTCAGGCGCTCGGAGGGTGTGCCCATTCGCGTCGTGATCGACGTTACCCTGGAGTCTTGCACTTGAACCGTGTAAACGCCCGGCCTGGAGAACCTTACATAGTCATTCAGGACGACGGACGGTAAGGCGTAGGGCTTAGGGCTTAAGACGATGTTGCTCGTCATAAATGATCCAGCCATCGGGAAATGTCCGCTGGTCTGTGCTTCGAACAGCGCGTTGCGGTAATCGCCTAGTGGATCTTCCCAGCCTCTATCGGGCTCGACTCGGAAGACATCGCGCAGCGGGTATCTATCCGGGAATTCCCCCCGAAGTTAGCTCGTAAGTGTCAGACGTGTTCGCAGTGAAAACCAAATCGAGCAGGATAACCTCGCCCACGCGAAATTCAGTGCGGCCACTTTTGGTTCTCACCTGTAGCGAGGGGGCTTGACCTGCCGCCGATAGCCAGGCGACACACATTAAAAAGGATAGGACGATCAAATGCGGAAGGTACGTGCTGACCCTCTTTTCGATCATATGAAGGCGCCACACTATTAGACACCACACTTGAGACAGTTGTTTCGTTACAGGCTGTCGCATTCGGCTGGATAGAGCTGGTGCCTCAAAGGGCCAGTTTCCCGAGAGTTCAACTTATCCGGACGTGGCCCGACTATTCGGGGAAATCACTGGTGGTTAGAAGCAGATTTGAAATTACTTGGACTGACTTATACAGACGGCCCGCTTGAAAGTGACCGTTGCACGCATTTCGCGCTCGCGCTTCAACGGCAGGCAGTTGTGAGTTGAGCGAGCAAGGGACACGTTTTCGCACTCGGTTATGTCAAACTCGTTGCATCCTTTGGCCGAGTAGACGTGACCTATCTCTTTGCCCCGCGTACCCACCGGCACAACCTCTTCCAGAATGTCAGTGACCGTTTCCGAAGACATGAACCGCGCCTCCTCTTCCTGACTACTGAGAATTTGCTGGGACGGTTGTATCAATATTTGGCAGGCGACATGATCGGAGCCGTACTCCACGGTTAGACCAATACCCGGCCGTGCCCTGAAGCGCTCGACGTCGGGCTCACCGTAGCGATTGCGAAGCTTCTGCGGAGTCTGCGCCACGGCCAAGCTGGCAGCCACCACGATTAAAAAACCAACGAGTCTGTCCATGGCGGGCAGCGCGCTTGGAAACCACTGTTCGGTTTTGGCAGCGCACTCTGACAGAACTTGCTATCCTGATTGGGTTGACCGTCTTTCCAATTGCCACGCCACTCAAAGGATCCATGCCAGAACAAAAGCTTGAGGAGTTGAGAGCTAAACGAGAGCCTCTGTTCCGGCGATTTGCGAACAATCCAAACGATGTCCATTTAGCTTTAGAAATCAAGTTTATCGACGATCAGATTGCAGAATGTAAACACCACATTGAACTGAAAAAGAAGGCCGACTTAGCCCTTCGCGGTAAATAAGGCTATCTCAGAAAAATCGAGGAGATTCATGGCTGCGAAAAAGCTAAAGCGCGAGTAAGCCTCAGAAAATCACCCTGTGAGCAGTGCGGCCATCATAAGAGCAGGCATCATTGCCTCGGCAAATGCAAGACGCTCTCCTGTCGCTGTACGCAATATCGGACCGCACGCTGAAATCAGCGCATCATGCTAGACTCGGCCTTATGGAGATCACACAAAAGGACGCATTGCTGATTGCCGTATCCATTCTGGCCGCTCCGAGGCTGGCGTCGCAGCTGGATAGTAAGGATTCCCCGGCGCGTGAAACTGTGATTTCCGAAGCGGTCCGCGATGCCGAGCACATTCTGCGAAACATCAACAAGCTGCATTTCCGAACCGAAGAGTTAGCCCTACCGCCGACTTAGCATTCAGTTACTTGCAGAAACACGCGTCGCGGCAAGTCAGTTGATGCCTATGAGCGCCGACACGATGGAAGAGCGGTTCTTTGATATCGCTTTCGACCTTGCCCAACAAGCACAAGAACTCGGCTATGAATTTCCGCTCGTAATCGTATTCTCCGACCAAACCAACCGGCTTGCGTGTATCTTGACCATCCACGATTTTGGGAAATTACTTCCGGGAGATGAACTTGAGTGGGATTGCTCGGGTTGGATTTGGGAATGGGAGGATCGTTTAACTCGTATCTACGATGAACCATTTCGGGCGGCTTTAGCAAGTCACGATGGCAGGACGCGCACGGCTGCGGTTCCCTTGCTGAGCCTAAGCGAAGCAGTGGAGATTATGCGGAGGAATCAAACACTGAACTGACTACTAGGCGGTGGTTCCGGCGCATTGTTCGAATTGCGTTTGGAGTTCGGGAAGGATGAAGGCGGAAGTCGGTGGCAACTTCGGCAGCACTGAAGCCATGCATCGTTGGCGTCGCCGTCGTTTGGAAGAGCAGAGCGTCGAGCAGGCGCCTCGCACACCGCCGCATGTGAATATGCTGTCTCATCTGTAGGGTTTTTAAGTAAGGTGAACCGTGGCTGAACTCATTCGCGAACACTCGACACTGGTCAAGGACGACGACACGATCTACATAGTGCGCATCTACGCGGAGGAGAGAACTGACGGAACATGGGAGGGGTGGCTCGAGTTTCATCCGACTGACAAAAGCAAGCCAGTGTTGCGCACAGGGGAAGAGACGTCACAGCCTAGTCGTGTCACGATCGAGTATTGGGCCTATGGGCTAGAGCCAATTTATCTCGAAGGGGCGCTCGCCCGCGCACAAGGGAGATTGCTGCATTAAGAACCTTCGGGAAGGATTGAAAGAGTGTAGCGGCACTTGAAGCCCGGAGGGGGCAGGCGACGCATTGGACCCGCCTGTCGTGCCATCGGTTTCGGGCCAACGAAGCACGCTTACAGTTGAGTCTGCTGGCCTACAACCTGGGCAACCTGTGGCGCCGCCTGGGCGAGTACGGCGTAACACACTGGCACGAGGCGCAGAAAGTCAGTAGCTACAGGTTCATCCCCTA
>QHYQ01000307.1 GCA_003224175.1 Acidobacteriota bacterium | reverse complement strand
GGAAAACCTCCGCGCCAAGTTCAATCCAGAAACCGGCCAGATCGACGTGTATTCAGTTCGCGCCGTTGTAGACGAAGTCGCCGATCCCAAGAACGAGATGACTCTCTCCGACGCGCGCAAGGTCGATCCGCAGCTCGAAGTCGGCGGCGAATTATTGATCCCTAAGCCCACCGGCGTTCTTGGCCGCATCGCCGCGCAGACCGCCAAGCAAGTGATCATGCAGAAGGTGCGCGAGGCTGAGCGCGACACGATCTTTAACGAATATAACGGACGTGCCGGCGAGCTCGTGAACTGCATCGTCAAGCGCTTCGAGGGTCCTGATGTCATCGTCGACATGGGCCGCACTGAAGCGCGGCTGCCGAAGCGCGAGCAATCGCGCCTGGAAACCTACAATCTCGGCGACCGCCTGCGTGTTGTCATCAAGGCCGTGGACCGAGCCGCAAAAGGCCCGCAAGTCGTTGTCTCCCGAGCTGATCCCGTATTGGTGCAGCGCTTGTTCGAAATGGAGGTCCCGGAGATCTACGACGGCACCGTGCAAATTCGCGCTGCGGCCCGCGAAGCGGGTGAGCGGACCAAGATTGCCGTGCTCAGCCGCGATAAAGACGTCGACCCAGTAGGCGCGTGCGTGGGCATGAAAGGCATGCGCGTGCAGTCCATCATCCGCGAATTGCGTGGCGAAAAAATCGACATCATTCCTTATTCCGAAGACATCATCGCCTTCGCGCAAAAATCCCTGAGTCCGGCGAAAGTCACGCGCGTCCAAATCGTCGATTCGGAAAACCACCACCTCGAAATCATCGTCGAGGATACGCAGCTCTCTCTAGCTATCGGCAAGAAGGGTCAGAACGTTCGGCTGGCCAGCAAGCTGATCGGTTGGAATGTGGATATCAAGAGCGAAGAGGAAAAGCGCCAGGAGATTGAGGCGCAGATGGCCGCGCTCACGGCCCCCGGAACGCCTCTTTCTGAATTGAATGGTGTGGGTCCCAAGACGATCGAGAAAATCGAAGCGCATGGCGTCACGACTGTCGAAAAGCTGGCCGATATGACGCCGGAACAGTTGACCGCCATTCCGGGAATCGGCGAAAAAATGGTGGAAAAAATTCAGCTCGCGGTTGCCGCGCATTTTCAATCCATCGAGCAGCAGCAAGCCGCCGAAGCTGCCCAACCAGCCGAACTCGAAGAACAGCCGGGCGAGGCCGAGCAGGTGGTGGCCTCTGAAGAAGCAGTACCAGAAGGGCCGGCGCCCGAGAAGTTGGACGCCGCGCCCGAGCAGAACACCGAAGGCAACCAGGAAACCTTGCCGCATGCGGCTCCTGATCAAGTCGAGGTGTCCCCCGAAAAGCTCGGCGCGTCCGAAGATGAAACCGTAGAGAGAGAAGAAAAATCGACAGAGGAATGACGGAACCAAATCAAATTCGTATCAACGAACTGGCCCGCGACCTGGAGGTAAAGGCCAAGGCAATTCTTGAGTACTTACCCCAGGCAGGCGTTACCGAGAAGAAGACCCACTCGAGCTCTATTGATCTGGCCGCCGCAGAAAAAGTCCGAGCCTATTTCCGAAAGCTAGCCGAAGACGAAGCCGCCGCCGAGGCGAAGGCCGAAGCGGAGAAAGTTGCCAAAGAGGCTGCCGCCAAAGCCGCCCGCCTGAGACCCGCTGCGGCGGCCGCTCCGCCCGCCCCGACTACGGCGAAACCGCCTTCTCCGGCGGCCACACCCTCTGCCCCAGCCGGTGTGGCGCCCGCGATTCCTAAACCCGCTGCACCCGCGTCGCCTGCTGCGAAAGCCCCTGCTACTGCGGCCGTGAAACCAGCCTCTCCCGTTCCGACGCCGGTTCGTCCTGCTGGTACGCCTGCCGTTCCGAGCGTGGCTCCTGCCGCGCCTGGGTCACCCGCCGCCGCGCAGCCACCGAAGCCATCGCCCGCGTCGGCACCGCCGACCATGGCGCCGCGACCCTCAACGCCATCGACGATACGGCCTGCCAGCCCCGCTCCACCGAGCGGAGTTGCGCGCCCGGCCATGCGTCCAGCCGCAGCGGCAGGAGGCCCTGGGGCGCCAGCTGCCATTCGACCGGCTGCGCCCGGCTCAGCGCCTGGTATTGCCGCACGTTCTGGAGTGCCTGCCGGCGCCTCGGCAGCGGCTCGGCCCGCTGCGGGTGCTGGTGCGCGCGTTCCCATGCGTCATCCCGGTGCGCGTCCTGGAACTGTGCCAGTTCGTCCTGGTGGTGTTCCCGCTCGTCCCGGCCAAAGGCCCATGCGCCCGGGAGCGCCTGTGTTGCCGCTGCCCGTAGTGCCTCCGCCAAAGGCGGAACCCGGCAAACCAATTTACGAACGTAAGCCCGCGGCTCGCGCTCGGCCCACTCTAGAAAAGCGCTTCGAAGAGGGCGAACGCAAGCTGCACCCGGTTCGCACACGTCCCGGCGTGACCGAGCGGCGCGCTACGCGCATCGAGCCCGTTGCCCAGCCGCCGCGTCCTCCCCGCGACGTTACCATCACCGAGGGCATCACCGTCCGCGAACTCGCGGAGAAGCTGGATGTGCGCGCCAAAGATGTCTTGAAAGAACTTCTCGATCGCGGCGTTTTTGCCTCGATCAACCAGGCGCTCGACGTTCCCACGGCCACCAGCCTCGCCGAAGCCTTCAGCGGAATCGTGAGCGTTGTCTCCTTCGAAGAGGAAGTGGTTCAGGAAGTTACGAAAGAAGAGAAGAAGGAGAACCTCGAAGCCCGGCCCCCAGTGGTCACCGTCATGGGCCACGTCGACCACGGCAAGACCAGCTTGCTCGACGCCATTCGCCAAACCGATGTCGCTGCCGGCGAGGCCGGCGGCATCACCCAGCACATCGGAGCGTCCGTCGTTTCCGTGGATGGCCGCCGCATCGTCTTTATCGATACGCCGGGCCACGAGGCTTTCACGCGCATGCGCGCTCGCGGCGCTAAGGTCACCGATCTTGTCGTCCTGGTTGTCGCAGCCGATGACGGCATCATGCCGCAGACGCTCGAAGCCATCGACCACGCCCGCGCCGCCAGCGTGCCCATCGTCGTGGCCATCAACAAGGTCGATAAGCCCGAAGCCCAGCCGGAGCGCGTCAAACGGCAGCTTGCCGATCGTGGCCTGATGCCGGAAGAATGGGGCGGCGATACGGTGGTGGTCGAAGTCTCCGCCCGCGAAAAGAAAAATCTCGATAAGCTTTTGGAGATGATCCTGCTCGTCGCCGACCTCCGCGAGCTGCACGCAAATCCGAAGGCGCCCGCCAGCGGTACCGTTCTCGAGTCCCGCGTGGATCGTGGCCGCGGGCCCGTCGCCACCGTTTTGGTCCAGAACGGCACTTTGCATACTGGCGATGTTTTCATCGTTGGCGCCGTCTACGGCAAAGTGCGCGCCCTTTTTGACGATCACGGCCACGCGGTAAAAAAGGCCGATCCGTCCACGCCGGTCGAGGTCCTGGGCTTGCAAGGCGTGCCCGAGGCCGGCGATCAATTCCAGGTGGCCGACGAAGCCAAGGCTCGTCACATCGTCGATTACCGCCAAACCAAGTTGCGTGAAGCCTCGCTCGCTCGCAGTGCCGGAACGCGCATCACCCTCGATCAATTGCATGAGCAGTTGAAGAGCGGCGAAACCAAGGAACTTCCCATCGTCATCAAGGCCGATGTGCAGGGTTCTGTGGAAGTACTGAGCGAGTTGCTCCCCAAGCAGTCCACCGATCAAGTGAAGCTGAAGATCATTCACGCCAGCGTCGGCGCTGTCACGGAAACTGACGTGCTGCTCGCGTCTGCTTCGGGCGCCATCATTTACGCCTTCAACGTGCGCCCCGACCGCAAAGCTTCCGATCTGGCCCAGCGCGAAAACGTCGACATCCGCATGCATTCGATCATCTACGAGGTCACCGACGAGATCAAAAAGGCCATGGCCGGCCTGCTCGAGCCGGTGTACAAGGAAACCCATCTCGGCCGCGCCGAAGTGCGCGACACCTTCCGCATCAAGGGCGTCGGCATGATCGCCGGCTGCTATGTTCTCGATGGCATCGTCAAGCGCGATGCCGAAGTACGCGTCGTGCGCGAAGGCGTGGTGATTTACACGGGGCGCGTCAGCTCGCTCCGCCGTTTCAAAGAAGACGCCAACGAAGTTCGCTCCGGTTTCGAATGCGGCGTCGGTGTTTCGAACTTTAACGACATCAAAGTCGGCGATGTACTCGAGTGCTTCTCCATGCAGAAGCAAATCCTCGCCGAAGCCACCGCCTGACCCGCTGATATTCAGGGAGTCCCGTCATGCCTGTCGGTTTGTTGACCTTGGAAATTTTCATCCCCGACGCGCATTCCCTGAAAGACAAACGCCAGGTTTTGCGCAGCTTGAAGGACCGCCTCCGCGCGCGCTTCAACGTGGCCGTGGCCGAATTAGATCACCAGGACACCTGGCAACGCGCTCAGGTGGGCATCGTCAGCCTCTCGAACGACGCCGCGCACCTCGAGCAATCGCTTCAAGCCGTTTTCGCGGAGGCCGAAAATTTGCTGGGACGCGACCTCGTGGATCACAATCTGGAACTGCTGTAGCCGCTAAAGGCCTTCGTGCTACTTGTAGCCGAGAACGCTCGCGTTTTTTGTAGCCAGCGGCCCTGGGGGTTCTCGCTGTCATTCCGAGGAGCGTTAGAGGAATCTGCTTTTGGTATTTGCCATATGACCGTAGCAGGACATCGCCACCAACGCGTCGCCAGTGAAATCCAGCAGGAAATCAGCGCCATGCTTGCCGGTGAGCTGAAAGACCCGCGCCTGTCCAGCTTCGCCACCGTTACCGAAGTGCGCATGACTCCCGACCTGAAGCAAGCCAAGGTCTACGTCAGCGTCTTGGGACCTGAAGCAGAGCAAAAGTCCGCCATCCAAGCCCTCACCGCCGCCGCCGGCTTCATCCGCCACGAGCTCAGCGAACGCCTGCAGATCCGCCGAGCGCCCGAACTCATGTTCGTTCTCGACCGCTCCGAGGAGTACGCCCAGCACATCAACGAACTCCTGCGCCGCACCAAATTCCCCGGCTGAGCTGCGACGGTAACTCCACCGATCCTCCCTGCTAACGCTTTACATCAACCTCGGTTTCGGACTTTCGCAAAAGGCACGCTGGGGCGGCCGCCAAAGAAGCTTTCGAACGCTCTTCCGCGAAAGGTACTATCGAGCGCTCCAAACCCGCACTTCAGAACTGTGATAATCGAGAATGGGTGTATTTATTAGATTGGTCGGATTCGGCTTGGCGTGGGTGGTCACGTACCACCGAACTTTATCAATTACTCGCAATAATCAGATTGAAAAACGCGGTCCAATTGGAAATGCAGCCTTTCCCACGGCGGGCGCGTCCGTTTTGGGCCTGGTTCCCATTACCGATTTTGCTATTAATTGCGATTGGATGCCGTCGGTTCCTGCCTTCCTGGGGCTTCATGTGGGCCCTCGCATTTGCAATTTATTTCGGCGTTAAGTGGCTCACTTGGTGGAAGGCTCGCGACATCGTTCCGCACACTAGAGGGCGTTCGCTGGCCTACCTTTTGGCATGGCCCGGTATGGACGCTGTCGCCTTCTTGAATAAAGGGCATCGACCGAGTAAGCCCAAGGCTAGACAGTGGCTTTGGGCCTCAGGCAAGACTTGTTTCGGAATTGTTCTCTTATGGGTTTGCGTTCGCATCGTGCCGCCAGATTTCCCTCTGGCACGCGGTTGGGTGGGCTTGTTTGGGCTCATATTTCTTCTTCATTTCGGCAGTTTTCATTTGGCGGCCCTCGGCTGGCAAGCCCTGGGGGTGAGCGCGCAGCCCATTATGCAAAGCCCCGCTTCGTCCCATTCACTAAGCGAATTTTGGGGTAGGCGGTGGAACCTGGGTTTTCGCCAACTCTCTCATGATCTCCTTTTTCAGCCGCTTCGCCGCCCTTTGGGAGTCGCGGCAACTACGTTCCTGGTCTTCCTATTTTCTGGCTTGATCCATGAGCTGGTGATTTCGGTTCCAGCACATGGCGGCTACGGATTACCCACCGGCTACTTCCTTTTGCAAGGATTCGGAGTCTTATTTGAGCGCTCCCGCATTGGCCGCTATCTGGGCTTACAATCGGGAGTGCGAGGCTGGACGTTGATGGCGTTTCTGACAGCGGCTCCTATCCGCTTCCTTTTTCGCACGCCCTTCATCACCAGGGTCATTCTTCCTTTCCTGCAGGCAATTCACGCCCTGTGATTCAACCCTGGTCATACCGATTCTTTGATATCGCCCTATGGCTCGCCGGAGCTGGTCATTTCGTTATTCTCTTCGCCAGTTTTCAAGTGCCCTTTCAACTTGACTGGCGGCGCGACCTTGCGCAATTAAAACCGTTCAACCGGAAGCTGCTATGGGTGCAAGGAGGCTTCACGGTACTGACAATCATTGCTTTTGGTCTCCTGACTTTGGTTTTGCATCGGGAGTTCATCGAAGGTGGCAGGACAGCAACTGGACTAGCGATTTTCATCGGAACATATTGGACCACACGCGTATTGGTAGACGCGCTCTACTTCTCCCATCACGATTGGCCACCGGGTCGCCGATTCGTTGTCGGCCATTTCTTGTTAACGTTGCTCTTCTCTTGTCTGGCGTTGACCTACATCGCGTTAGTCGCGTGGCACCTGTCACGGCGATGGTCCGGCCTTTTACCCTTGCGGTAAGATAGAACATGCTCGAAGCCCCATTGTTCGCGCCGGATGCGAGCAAGGCCAATGACCTTACACTCCGGCCTATTCGCCGGGAAGCCTACAACTAGCCATGACGCGCAAGCCACGTCCGGCCCCCTACGATGGCGCGCTGGTCGTCGACAAGCCCCGCGGCCGCACCTCGCATGACGTAGTCGAGGCTGCGCGCCGGATCCTCGGCTTCCGCCAAATCGGACACCTAGGGACTCTCGATCCCCTCGCTACCGGCGTTTTAGTTTTGCTCCTCGGCCGCGCCACTCGTTTCGCGCAGTTTTATGCCGGCCGCCGCAAGCGTTATGATTGTGCCTTCCGCTTCGGCTTTGCCACGGACACCTACGACGCGGACGGCACACCGCTCGGCCCCGACACCAATCCGCACCTGGATAGGAACGACCTCGAGCGCCTCGCCGCCGCCTTCACTGGAAAACTCCAGCAAACGCCGCCCCCTTTTTCCGCCAAGAAAATCCACGGCCGCCCCGCGCATGAACTTGCCCGTAAGCAGAAGCCGGTGGAGCTGAAACCGGTCGAGGTTGAAGTATTCGAGTTTCGCCTTCTTGGAATTGATGGACCGCTGGCGCGTTTCGCGGTGGAGTGCGCCACCGGCACCTACATTCGTTCGCTTGCCCACGAAATGGGCCAGCAGCTCGCATACGGCGCTCATCTTGCCGAGATCGTGCGCACCGCCGTCGGCGAATTCACGCTCGATCATGCCATCAGCCTGGACGATTTCGCGCGCGCCGCGCAGTCTGGCCGCGCGGCGGAATGGATCGTACCTCTCGGCAATCTGCTCACGGAATTACCCCGCGTCTCCGTGCTGCCGTTCGTCGAACGTCGCGTGCGCCATGGTTCTCGTTTTCAGGTCGCACTCTCGCAGGTTCGGGCCGGACGCCAAGAAATTCCGGAAGGCGCGCCGGCGCAGCTCGATTCCGGTGAATGGAAGCCCGCCCGCGTGCGCGTCTTCAACCAGCAGGAACAACTCATCGCCATTGCCGAAGCCATCGTCCCGCGCACCTATCAGCCCGTAGTCGTCCTCGAGGCCGACGCGTGAGCTCAGGCTCCTAGCGTTCTGGATTGGGAAGCCGCGTCCCGGCTGGCGGCGGAGCAGGCGAAGGCAGGTTCGGTCCCGCAGCAGCGGGATTTGGAGGAAGAATCTCAGGAGCAGCAGCCGGCGGCCCTCCGGGCGCTCCCGGCGGACGCACAGTGCCCGGTGGCACGGCGCCAGGTGGCACGATTCCCCCAGGCGGAGCCCCTGGAACCGGAGCTCCCACTGGCTGCGGCGGTAATTGACCTGGGCCCGGCGGCTCTGGCGGGGCGGCCGTGCCGACTCCACGGCCCGCGTAAAAGGTCCGACCTTCGCGCGGCGTCAGCCGCAACTGGCGCGGCGTAATGGCGATCACCAGTTCAGTCTCACTTTGCTGTCTGCTGCGGTCGCTCGTGAGCGGGCCAAGAAAATTAAAGCCCGGCCATCCGGTAATACTGCGAATTTCGCTCGATTCGATCAGGCCTGAGAGAATGCTGGTTTCGTTTGCCCGGAGTCGCACTACCTGCTCGATTGTGCGATTGCTCAAAATGGGAATGCCATTCACGTTCTGGCCGGTCAATGCGCTGATATCAAATTGCATATTCAGCGAAACTTCGTCTGGCCGATGCACTCGCGGCGTAGCGCGGACTTTCAGCCCCAAATCCACGTATTCGGAAGCCGGGTAAGAGGCAAGTGGCGCGCTCGACGAGAGCTGGCTATTCACACTATTGAGGATAACGGAAACCGTATTCGACGACTGATTCGCGACGGCGACATCGAGCAACCCAGTGCCGACAAAATCGCCCTTTGCAGCGGCGACTGGGCTTTTTCCAGTCGGAACGGTCAGAGGAGTGGCGAAGGACGCATTGCCGAGGCCGAGGAAGACGTCCAGAGTGTTGGCCGATTCGCATACGACAATTAGATCTGGAAATGTGCTGGAGCTGAAATTCCCGGAGAGCAGAGCTGTCGGACCGGCACCGGTCGTGAAGCTGCTCGGAGCGCCGAATGTGCCGTCGCCATTGCCCAGAAAAATGGACAAGGTATCGTCAATCTTGTTTGTCACAGCGAGATCCAGCCGGCTATCGCCGTTAAAATCCGCGGCTGCAATTGCCGAAGGGCCTACGCCCGTGCCAAAGTCGATACGCTTGAAAAATGTGCCGCCCCCGTTGCCGAGCAACACGGAAACGCTGTTCGAGCCCCCATTCGTTACCGCCAAGTCCGGTTTGCCGTCGCCGTTGAAGTCGCCGGTGACAAACGCCGAAGGACTCCTGCCTACGGAAGTATTGATTTTATTCGCGAACGTGCCGTCGCCATTGCCGAGAAGAATGGAAACCAATCCATCCGCCTGGTCCAATACCGCTAGATCCAATTTCCCGGCGTTTCTGAAATCGCCCGTGACGACGGCCACCGGGCTGTTGACGCCCGTGATTGTTCCGCCCGCCGTGAACGTTCCATCTCCATTGCCCAACAATATGGATATGGTGTTGTCCGTGAAGTTGGCTACGGCCAGGTCGAGTTTCCCATCCCCATTAAAATCGCCGGCAACGATGGCGTCCGGTGCCAATCCGGTAGGCACTGTGGCCTGCGATTGGAATGTTCCATTGCCGTTCCCTAATAAAATCGAGACGGTGTTATCGCCCTCGTTGGTGATGGCCAAATCAATCTTCCCGTCTCCATTAAAATCGCCTACGGCAATCGCGTTCGGAGAATGCCCGACGGCGAAGTCAGTCCGGGGGAAATTGCCCGTGAGGTTGCCAGCAAGTGCGGAAGAGGAGAGCTGCGACACCGGCGCGACGAGGCTTGCCGAAAGCAGCGCCAGCGTGATGGGAAAATGCTCGCCGACGAAGAACGTGTATCACGCCTGTGGGGAGAGAAAACGTGCTGGCTGTTGAAGGAGGCGTGATGCCGAGATTCAGCGCGGCGTTCCGGTCAACTTCAAGCAGATCAACTTCCAGGAGAAACTCGCCCGGCGGCTGCTGTACATCTTTGAGAATCGCTTCGGCTAGCGCCACGTTTGCAGGCGTATCCCGCACGGTGATGCTGTGTGTCTTGAGATCCAGCTCGGTTCGACGGAGACCGACAATATCCCGAACCATGCGCATGGCCTCGGTCATTTCATCGTTCGTTTCAGCAGCGGGCAGCAGTATGGTTTTTTTGATTTCGGGATCGTAATCGCGGCGTTTGTTTGCCGTGTCGGCGGCAACGAAAAATGTTTTGGTGTCTACGGCGAACCAGAATGTATTGGTTTCTTCCGAGAGCAGCCGCATGGCTGTATCGAAATCGACATCCGAGACGCGAAATCTTAGCTGCCGGTCCTGCAGTTCAGGATCGAATGCTGCGGTCACTCCGAATTGCCGCGCCAGTTCCTCATAGGCCCCGTGCGTCGCTCCGTTGTAGTCAAAGCTACGGTTGCCGGCAGTTGCTTTGATTGCGGGGAGCGTGCTTGCCAAATTGTCGCTCGGAAGAGTCGTGAAGGTGTCCACTTGTGCCAGTTGCTGCAGCCGTTCCTGTGCAACGGTGTAACTTGGGTCAACTTGGAGCGCTGATTGCAGAATGGCTCGCGCCAGCGCGGGATTGCCGCTGAGCAGTTGCTTTTCGGCTCGCTCGGTACGTTGCTGCGCCAGCGCCGAACGCGCCAGTTGCGCTCGGACTTGAATAGCGCTTTCGTCAGGGGAAAGCGCAGCGGCCTCTTGATAAGCACGGAAGGCAGTTTCCCAATCGCCCATGCTCTCGGCACGCTGGCCTTCGTCATAGGCTTGTCGCGCATCAGTTGTGCGGGAAGAAGTCAGGCCCGAATTCCCGTCGCCCGCGGTGCTCGGCGACTGTGCCCGGGCAGAGAGAGACAGAAATGGAACAAGTGCCGCCAGGACGCCGATCCCGATTCGCCCAATCCCCGCTCGGCGGCTGCCGATTCCGCCAGCCCCCATTCGGCGAGTCCCAATTGGGGAGATCCGACAGCTGATTCCAGACGTAAACATGAACGCATATTGTAACTGCCGAGAAAGAGCAAGGCAGCCGCAAAATGCCTTGACTGTGTGATTTGGAGGCACTAAACTGGATTTCGTTACTTGCAACTGATTTGCAACTGGGACTTGCCTTTTGATCTCCTCCTTCCTGATTGCTCTGCGTGAGGGCGCTGAGGCCGCTCTGGTCGTCGGCATTGTACTTGTCTATCTGGACCGAACCGGACGCTCCCGACTGGCCCGCTTCGCCTGGGCGGGCGTAGCTTTAGCCGCTGCCTTGAGTCTGGCGGCAGCCATCGCCCTGGAACGTTGGCAGATCAGCGAAGACGGGTTTGAAGGCCTTTTGATGCTGCTCGCTGCGGTCTTCGTTGTCACTATGATCCTGTGGATGAACCGCGTGGCGCGCCACTTGCGCAAAGAAATCGAGCAGCGGGTGGAGTCGTTTGCGCAGAAGACTGATTTGGCCGCCGGGCTTGGCCTGGGCACTTTCGTCTTCCTGATGGTCTTGCGCGAAGGAGCGGAGCTGGCCCTGATCCTGCGAGCCGTCGAGCTCTCCACCGAAGGAGTAGCGGTTTGGATCGGTACGGGACTGGGCCTCGCGCTGGCGATTGCCGTTGGTTTCTTCTTCTTTGAAGGCACTCTAAAGATCCCCTTGGGCCGCTTTTTTGCGGTGACCAGCGCAATTCTGGTGATCGTGGCCGTGCAATTGGCGCTGACGGGATTTCACGAACTGAGCGAGGCCATGTGGATTCCCTCGGGCAAACGCGAAATGGCCATCGTGGGACCCATCGTCCGGAATGAATTTTTTTTCTTTGTGGTCATTCTGGGCGCGGCGGCGCTGCTGATCCTTCGCGAATGGCGTTCCATGAGTCTCGCAGCGGCGCCTGAAGCTGCAAATGACGCTGACCGGCGCCGCATTCGCTGGGAGCGACGTACGCAGAGCCGCTGGATGTTTACAGCGGCCGCGCTCTTCGTCATCGTGATTCTTACGCTGACTGCCGACTTCGTCTACGCACGTGTTTCGGCCGCGCCTCCGCAAGCGCAGACCGTAACTGCGGAAAATGGAGCGGTGCGCATAGCCACGGCGCGTGTAAACGACGGCAATTTGCACTTTTTTCAGGTGGAAACCAACAACACCTCCTTGCGCTTTGTCGTTATACGCAAGCCCGACGGCAACTGGGCGACCGCTCTGGACTCTTGCATGATCTGCGGATGGGCCGGCTACCGGCAGAGTGGCTCGAACGTGATTTGCCGTAACTGCGCATCGGCGATTTATGTTCCGAGCATCGGCCAGGCGGGCGGCTGTAATCCGGTAAGCGTTCCTTCGCACCTCGATGGCAGCGAATTGGTGATAGACGTCTCCGTCCTCACCGATGCCGCGCGTAGAGTTCCGCAGTAGGCGTACCGCCCGTGTTTGTCCGGCTTATCACAGATTCCTTCACGCGGCAGCCGCGACGCAAGCTGCTCACCACTGTTGCTCTTGCGCTCAGCACAGCCATAGCCACGGCGACGCTAACCGTTGCCTTGGATGTGGGCGACCGGCTAGCGCGCGAGTTTCGCAGCCTGGGCGCGAACCTCCTGGTCAGTCCTGAAGCAGACACACTTCCGCTGGAGATTGGCGGTGTGGATTACCGCCCGGTTGATTCCGGCGTCTTTTTATCCGCGGCGGAGCTTGGGAAGCTGAAGACCATTTTCTGGCGGAATAATGTAATCGGGTTTGCGCCCTTTCTTGATGTACCCGTCGCAGTAACTTCCATCAACTCTTCCGCAGCGAATCTTCCCCTGCGCACGACCCTGATCGGCACTTGGTATCGCCACGAAGTGCCGGTTCCAAACGGCGGAGGCTTTTTCAGCACCGGAGTGGCCTCCACAAATCCGGGCTGGCAACTCGAGGGACACTGGTTTTCCGATGATTCCTCCGAGGCTGTTGTGGGCGCGAATCTCGCCCACCGCAGAGGCATTCGATCCGGCCAGGCGCTTGAAATCCGTGCCGGGGAAGCCAATTCGCAACTCGTTGTCACGGGCATCATTTCGACCGGCGGGCAGGAAGACGACGCTATTATTGCGCCGCTCGCGATCGCTCAGCGGCTTTCCGGGAAAACGGGGCAATATAGGCGGCTTTTGGTGAGCGCGTTGACGAAGCCTGAAGATGCCTTTTCCCAGCGCGATCCCAAATCCATGAACCCGGCCGAATTCGACCGCTGGTATTGTTCGCCTTACATCTCGTCTATCTCGCGGCAGATTCAGGAGCAGTTGCCTGGAGTTAACGTGCGGCCCATACGGCAGGTTGCCGAGGGCGAAGGCCAAATCCTCTCGCGCGTGCAGGCTTTGATGTGGTTGGTGACGTTTGCGGCGTTATTGGCGGCCGCGCTTGCTGTTGCGTCTACGGCGGGAACGACGGTTCTGGAAAGGACCGCCGAAGTGGCCTTGATGAAAGCTTTGGGAGCGCGCCGCCGGTTGGTGGGCGCATTCTTTCTCGGAGAACAGTGGTTCATGGCGATCGTCGGGGGACTACTGGGTTACGTGGGTGGGCTGGGCCTCGCATACGCGCTGGGCCAGCGCGTCTTTGGCGTTTCACCGAGCACAAGATTGATCCTGCTTCCCGTGATTCTGGGCCTCGCCGCAGCCGTAGCGACCG
>QHYQ01000602.1 GCA_003224175.1 Acidobacteriota bacterium | reverse complement strand
CAACTCCCCCCGCTCTCCGCCGTATGACAATCGGTGCAGTTCAAACTCAAGGAGGCCGCAAAAAAACCCATGGTCCCCAAAAATTGATCCACCGATATGCCCCGCAGAACCTGCACGTTCTTGAACGCCTCTTCCGCCATCTGCGGCTTCGGTTCCCTCCCCGCCTGCCCGCGCGCCCCTCCCGTCCCCCCTAGCCACACCACCAGCACGGCTAGCGCACAACGGATCGCTCCCCTCGATCCGAATTTCATCTCCCCTCCCTCTTGGCCCCGCTGCCAGAGCTTCCGTCGTCCTGCGGACCTCATCGCTCGGACGCGCGCTCTTTCCTTCAGCTCTTGATTCCGCGACGCATTCGTTGCCAATTTTTTGGCTCTGCCGGCCGACACTATACACTTGGCCGCCCTCCACACGCAATCCGCCACTGGAACCATCAGAAACTGGAAATCAACCCGGAGAGCGAGAAAGACGAAGCGTGTGCTCCTGCCGGTCTCGCTAAGATCCAGAATAAACTTAGTAAGCATGCTGCAGCTCTACTCTCAGCCATATCCTAGCGTCCCACACCGTCTTGACGCATTTTTCCTGTAGTCTTGAAACGCAGTTTCGATTGTGGGATACGCGTTCGCGGCAGGCTCGATCTTATCGACCTCCACAACCGACATTATTGAGGTTTTGATGTTCTTGAGGTTTTGATTGACCCTCGGACGGCAGTGTGTTATCACGCGCTCACATTTCCAGGTTCAGTGAGAAGCTCAAGAAAGGACGGACTCTATGAGCGCTAGCTTTCTTACGCGGGTGGTACGGGTGTGCACCAGCACAAGAAGGGTCCTGCAACTGGTGGGGACAGCCGTAGTGTTGCTTGTTGTTTTTCTGCCTCTGTTCTCGCAGTCCAATCAAGGCACCGTTCAAGGAGGAGTATTCGACCAGACAGGCGGCGCTATTGCAGGTGCGACGGTGACGGTGATCGACGTGGCGCGCGGCGTCACGCGAGCGCTGACGACTGACAACGCGGGGGAGTACGTTGCTCCGAGCTTGCTTCCCGGCACGTACACCGTGCGCGCCGAGGCCAAAGGCTTCCGGACTGTAGAGCACAGCGGTGTGTTAGTGGAGGTTGGCAAAACGATTCGTGTGGACTTGACGGTCCAGCCCGGCGAGCAAACCCAGACGGTTACCGTTACTGGAGAAATTCCTGAGATTGACACGACCGACTCGACTTTGGGCGGCACTGTGAGCAACGCGGCGATCAATGCGTTGCCTCTGAACGGCCGGAACTTCGAGCGATTGCTGCAATTGCGCCCGGGAGTCATTACGAATCCAGGGGCCGGTGCGGGCAACGCCAGTACCAACGGGCGGCGCACGGGAAACGACCTTTTGTTGGTAGAGGGAATCGCTCAAATCGGTCCGAGCAATGGCACGACCACCCTCAACGCCGTGTACCGGACCGGAGATGCGAACTCGCTGGTGCCCATTGATGCCATCCAGGAATTCAATACGCAGCAGAATTACAAAGCGGAATACGGCTGGCGGGACGGCTCGGTCGTAAACGTAGGCGTAAAATCGGGCACCAACGGTATTCATGGTTCGGCTTTTGCGTTCGGGCGCGATTCCAGCGCTACCGATGCTCACAACTTCTTCACTCCCGGCGTCGCTACCAACGCGACTGTGGAACAGTTCGGAGCCGTGGCGGGAGGGCCGATCATCAAGGACAAACTCTTCTGGTTTTTGGGCTACGAAGGACTGCGGACCACGCTAACGAACCCAGCGGTGGATACGATCCCGGCGGACGTCGCAATGCCGACTTTCGTTGGAAGCAAGAGTGGGTGCACAGTCCTTGGTGCTGGCAATTGCGCCTTCAGCATGGTAGACGCGTGCACCGATATTGGGCGAGCCAACATAAGCCCCCTGAGCGCTCAACTGGCAGGTCTCCCTGTGGGGAGTTGCATTCCGCAGCCCTCTTCCTCCACATTTGAGAATCTATTTCCGTTTACTACGAATACGAATACGGCTGGAAACTTTGTTCCCGGTCTGATTACCACTGGTCCGCTCAACAACGGGTTCATTAAAGGCGACTATATCCTCGGTCCCCACCACCATGTGAGTGGCTTTTATTTTGTCTCCAAGTCATACCAGCACGTTGGCTACGATACCAAGCAACTGCTACCGCAATGGCAGGCCAACGTTCCGTCCAATGTCCAGATGTTCAATGGAGCATGGACTTGGACCCCCAATTCCACCTGGGTGAACGACGCACGGGCGGGCTACTCCTATCTCTTTGCAAAAACTCTTTCTGGAGACACGAACATGATCCCGGCGAATCCCTGGCCCACCGGCTATGGATTTAATACGGGCGTGACGAATCCACTTTACGGCGGATTGCCGGAAATCGACATTGGCGGTTTGAACATGTATTTGGGCGCTGGGAGGCGGACGGGCTGGCGCGGGCCAGAAGGCAATGCCAGTTTCGTGGATAGCGTCTCTTATCTACGGGGCAAGCATGCCTTCAAGTTTGGCTTTGACTTTGTGGACGTCGTTTACGACAACAACGCCTACAACCGAGCAAATGGCCGAATCCAATTCTCGAACTTGGAGAATTTCCTGAAGGGCATTCCCAAGAGCGGAACGATCCTGGTAGGCGATCCTAACCTATATGCGCGCGCTCACTGGTATGCAGCCTTCTTGCAGGATGACTGGCGTCTGACCACGCGGGTCACGTTGAACCTTGGCCTGCGCTGGGAGTACAACGGGTCTCCTGTCGAGAAGCATAACTATGACGGCAGTTTCAATGCCGATGTCAACCCGGGAACAAGTTACGCTGTACAGCAGGTGGGGCCGGGCGCACCGCTAAAGTCCTTCTACAATGCCGATTACAAAGACTTTTCGCCGCGCCTGGGCTTGGCTTGGGACGTCAGAGGCAACGGGAAAACCGTGGTTCGCGCTGGAGCTAGCATTCTGAGGAACCCGGTCGTCGCGGGCCAGTACATTGGTCTCTCTCCCTTCGGTGCGAATGTTCCCAGCCAATAGCTTGACGCTGGACTTGGCCTATGTCGGCGTTCACGGCGTTCACGAAGCCACCTGGGTGGACATCAACCAACCGCCTGTTGGTGCTGGGTGGAATACTCCCAACGCAACTCTAGGAGGACTCAGCCCGGCGGCATATTGCGCCGCGAGCGCGACACATCCGACACCATTTGATCAGTGCGGCGTCCTCGGATCCAAGCCGACAAACACTAAAGTTAATAATGCTATAGCGGCGAACGAGGCAGCGAGCTCGCCCTACAACGGCCAATTCCCGTACCTGAACGAGATCGTACAACTCGGAAACCAGGACTTTTCCAACTACGATGGCCTGCAGGTCACCGTGAACGAGCGAACGTCTCACGGGCTGTCGTTCCTTGCCGGTTACACTTTCGCCCATGCGCTGGATATTGTCTCCGCCGATGCGACGGACCAGCAGCCTTATCCGACCAATGCTTACAACGTGCGTCTAAACTACGGGAATAGCGACTACGACATGCGGCATCGCTTTACCTTCTCACCGACGTACCTGATTCCGGGGCGAAAGTCGCCGGCGCAGATGCTCCAAGGTTGGTCCGTGAGCGGAATCGTAACTTTGCAGAGCGGACTGCCTTGGACTAATTCCGATGTTACAAACGACGTAATCGGAACCGGGGAGTTCGTCGGAACCATTTCCAGCGCCCTGCAGCCGTGGAATTACAGCGGGCCTGTGTCTGCATTTAAGGCCGCTCCGCATTCCATTCCTCAGCTCACGGGTCCCGCCACGGCAGCGTGCCAGGCCGCCGCCGAGGCTCCTTATGCCGGGAATGCCCAACTCATCTCGCTGGCCGACGCGGCGCTGGCGAATTATGGCTGCTACGCGCAGAACGGCGGCTTTCTGACGCCCCCTGCTTTCGGAACTGTAGGCAACGCCGGCCGCAACAGGTTCCGCGTGCCGAACTATTACAATGTGGATCTCTCGGTCGGCAAGGAGTGGAAGTTTAAGGAACGGTACTCGGCGCAATTCCGGGCGGAGTTCTTTAATACACTCAATCGCGCCGACTTTGCAGTTCCGGCCGCGAACTCTGGGGGGTTGGATCCGGGCGCCGCAAGCCAGTTCGGTTGTGCCTGTGCCACGCCCGACGTGCAGGGCAACAACCCCGTGCTCGGCTCGGGCGGCCCGCGCCACATCCAGTTCGGGTTGAAGCTGCTCTTCTAGCCGGATTGTCAGCGGGGGATAGATTCCGCGGAAAAGAAAAGGGACCGGGTGGATCCGGTCCCCTTTTCATTTTTGTCAACGATAACGATACCTGAAGTTAGCCGAAATCCAAGAGCCTACTTGACATCATTATCAGCGCGCCCACCGTTATCTGCGCCGGTCTGGCTGTCCCGCAACAGCGTGCCATCGGCAAGAACGATCTTATTAATGCGTCCCACAGGATTGCCGTTTTTGGCGGGGAACATGTAAACCGTGATCACGTCGCCAGACTTCAGAGACGTTCTGTTCCAGCCCATCAGGGCAACCGCGGAGGGACTACCGAGTTCCACGGACCAATGTGTGGTACCGCCCTTGTCATCTTTGGCGTCGAAGAAAACGAGTGTGTGGGGATTCGCCCATATGTATCTCGTTACGACCGCACCCTTCATGACGACCGGCTTGCTCATATTGTAAGCCGCAGCACCGTGATGTGCGAAGAGAGGACTGCCCATCGTCAGTAATCCAACAACTAAAGCGAAAGGCATTAACTTACTTCGCATGCGCCACCTCGGCAGCTGGATTTGCGGTGATCAGACTGTCCACAGAATATAAAACTCAATCGCCTCAGTCAATCGATCCTCAGGCAATGAGGGGGCATCCCAAGTGCGATTCGGCTATTTGCCTAGACTATTTGGCGAGCCGGTCGCTACCGGCAGGATCGCCCACTGATTTCAAATACTCGATCGTCTCTGATGGTATGCAGAGCCTCTCATCGAAGATCTGATTGGGAATCCATTTGAAATAGACGGTTCCCAGCGAAAAGGACTTGGTATAAATCGTTGGATCGTCCAGCGTAATCGCCACTTCTAAATTGTTGTGATCCGTGCGGGTGAAGCGCTCTTGCACGTGCGCTTGGACGGTAAGCGGATGACCGTCGCGGTCGAGCCAACTGCTGTCGTCGAGCCCGGTGGTATCAACAATGAGCGTACGGTCGCCTTCCCAATGACCGACCGAGTACCCGAAATATCTGGGATCAGGTGCGCCTCTTTCGGCGGCTCCGGCGTTCTTCGGAAGCTCTCGGCCATCCATCCAGATTTCGCGCCAGACTTGCTGAAACTGGTAGAGCACCACGATGCGATCCGGCATCGTTGCGAACGAAATTCCTCTGATTTCGTCGACGTCGATGCGCGGAAACCCCAAAGGATTGCAAGTTCGCACAAAGGGATCATTTGTGCCGGCAGGACTGAATTTTCCGAGGCTCTTCCTTGTGCGGAACAGCTCTTGCCCCAAAGGCGTTAGCGAAGGTACTTCTCCTTCTTTGAAATCAGGCACTCCTGCCCCTGAACGGGGCCCAGCCCAAGTGCCGTTCAAATCGTGAACCGGAGCAGGCCCGCCCGAGCCAACGACCCTGTCGCGGCCGTTATACATCCACTTCGAATTTTCTCCGGCTGCTTGCTGGGGCTCATGGACTTGGGCTAACGCAACTGACGAAAACGCAAGCACTGCCGCCAGGGCCACAGTAGTACTGCTCCCTGGATTTGGCATGGCAGGTTCTCCTGTGGATTTGGAACCCTAGAGCGCAGCCTCAAATCTCAAAATGCAGTGTGCAAAATAATTACTGTTCTGATTTGTCGTGTACGAACGGCTGCAGCATACGCTCGACTACTTTGGCGGTCAAGATTCGCGGTTTCGGAAGATCCAGCGTGCTGGATCGCTGGTTCCAGTGGCGGATTGCGTGTGGAGGGCGGCCAAGTGTATAGTGTCGGCCGGCAGAGCCAAAAAATTGGCAACGAATGCGTCGCGGAATCAAGAGCTGAAGGAAAGAGCGCGCGTCCGAGCGATGAGGTCCGCAGGACGACGGAAGCTCTGGCAGCGGGCCCAAGAGGGAGGGGAGATGAAATTCGGATCGAGGGGAGCGATCCGTTGTGCGCTAGCCGTGCTGGTGTGGCTAGGAGGGACGGGAGGGGCGCGCGGGCAGGCGGGGAGGGAACCGAAGCCGCAGATGGCGGAAGAGGCGTTCAAGAACGTGCAGGTTCTGCGGGGCATATCGGTGGATCAATTTTTGGGGACCATGGGTTTTTTTGCGGCCTCCTTGAGTTTGAACTGCACCGATTGTCATACGGCGGAGAGCGGGGGGAGTTGGGCGCGGTATGCGGATGATACGCCGTTAAAGAACACGGCGCGGCGGATGGTGGTGATGGTGAACGCCATCAACAAAGCGGATTTTGGAGGGGAGCGCAAGGTGACCTGCTACACCTGCCATCGGGGCAGCCAGCGGCCGGAGGTGACGCCGAGTTTGGCGGAGCAATACGGGACACCGCCACCGGAAGATCCGGACAAAGTGGAAATACTGAATGCGAGCGGGGCCAACCAACCCAGTGCGGAACAGATACTGGACAAATACCTGCAGGCATTGGGCGGGGCGGGGCAAGTGGCCAAGCTGACCAGTTTTGTGGCCAAGGGGACCTACACGGGGTTCGATACGGATTTTGCGAAGGTGCCGGTGGAGGTATATGCCAAGGTGCCGGGGCTGCGCACCACGGTGGTGCATACGCTGGCGGGAGACAACACCACGGTGTATGACGGGCGGGAGGGCTGGGTGGCGGCGGTAGACAAGCCGGTGCCGCTGATGCCGCTGACCGGGGGGGATTTGGAAGGGGCACGGGCGGATGCGGACCTGGCGTTTCCGGCACAGATCAAGCAGGAGTTCCGCAACTGGCACAGCGGATTTCCGGCCCTCAGCATCAACGATCGGCCGGTGCAAGTGCTGGAGGGGAGCACGGCGGGAGGCTCACCCATCAAGCTGTACTTTGACAAGGAGACGGGGCTTTTGGTGCGGCAGGTGCGCTATAACAACACGGTCATCGGGCTGACGCCCACGCACGTGGAGTACTCGGATTATCGGGTGGTGAGCGGAGTGAAAGTGCCGTTTCACTGGACGGTGACCTGGGTGGATGGGCAGTCCACCACGGATCTAAGTTCGCTGCAGGCCAATGTGCCCATCGATGGGGCGCGGTTTGCCAAGCCGGCGCCCGC
>QHYQ01000601.1 GCA_003224175.1 Acidobacteriota bacterium | reverse complement strand
CGGGGCGAAGGTCGCCAAGCTCTGCAATGTGCTGAGCAATCCGTTCACGTCGCTGTTCTAAATCCGAAAGGGATTCGGGCATGCGGTGGTCCTCCTATTCCTAGCGTATAACATACGCAAGGTAATAGCCACCCGGAAAGGATATTAGCCCCTTCTCCCTTTAAAGTCGCCCGCCCGGCTGAGACCCGGCGCTACAAAGGCCCGCCGCGACTGTGATACCCTAGCCGCCACTTACAGAAACGCGATCGAGAAGGAGCCTACTTCGAGGAAGCACTTTGGCCCGCTGAAGAGGCCTCGAGGCTTGGCGCCTCATGGAAGGAAATCCTATGAATACGAACGACGTGGGTAGGCAAAAGAGCCGACGCCTGCTATTTGCCTTGGGCTTTGCGATCTGTTTGCTGGCGCTTGCCGTCACGATGCGAGCGCGGCCGCAAGCAAAAGCGGCAGCTCAATCTGTGGACGCGCAGGGCGCGCCGATGTACCGCGTGGACCCTTTCTGGCCGAAGCGCCTGCCGAATCGCTGGAGCATGCAGCAGGTGACCGGCTTGTACGTGGACGAAAAGAACGACCACGTCTGGTTCCTGAACCGCGGCGCGGCAGCCGACGGCGATGAAATCGGCGGCGGCGACGATCCGCCACGGATCGCCTGCTGCGTGCGCGGACCCGAAGTCATCGAACTCGATCCGGAAGGCAACGTGGTGCACGCCTGGGGCGGTCCCGGCTATATTCCGCAATGGCCTACGGCGTTGCAGACCGTCCTCGTGGACCGCGAGGGAAACGTCTGGGTCGCCGGAACGGCGGCGCAGGACAGCATCCTCAAATTCTCGCCCGACGGGAAACTGCTGTGGGATTTCGGCCACCGCCCGCCGAAAGATGCAGCACCGCTCAAGGAAGACAATACGCAGACGGATGTACTCGTATCCAAGGGCCGCTTCAATCTCGACCAGGACGCCCGTGAAATTTATCTGATAAACTGGAAGCGCGTGCTCGTTTACGATATGGATACGGGCGCATTCAAGCGCGGCTGGGGCGGCCACGGGATGCCGTTGAGCGAGATTTCCAACGACCCGATTCCGCCGTACAAGTGGACCGGAGCGCCGCCTCCGGAAGAAAAGAACTTCGTGCCCGACTTGCACTTCGTGGAGATAGCCAAGGACGGGCTGGTTTACGTGGGCGAGCGCGGCCAGGACCGCATCTCGGTGTACACCAAGCAGGGCAAGTGGGTGCAGGATTTCTCCGTATCGCCGAACACGCCTTCGCGCGGCCCCGATTGTGGCGGGCTTCCGCCGAATACGAAGATGCCTCCCTGCGGAACCACGTACAAGATGATCTTCTCCAAAGACCCGCAGCAAAAATATATGTTCGTGGCCGACGGGACCAACGATATGGTCTGGATTCTCGACCGTAAGACCGGCAAGACGCTGGGCTCATTCGGCGGCAACGGCAAGTATGCCGGCCAATTCCACTGGATCAACGCCATCGGAATGGATTCCAAGGGAAACATCTACACGGGCGAAGTGGAACAGGCCAAGCGGATTCAGAAATTTGTTCCCGTAGTGACCAGCAGCAGCCGGTAGGCCCTGCGTTCGGTGTCGTTCTGAGGGCGGCCTTTCTTCTCAGAAGGACACGTGCTCTGAATTTCACTCCATTGCCGCGGTGCGGCGCGAGCGCGCCCTTCTGCGCCTGCGCGAATTAGAGGTCGCGGGCGAGCCTTCATCACCTTGGGCCTCAGTTTGCGCCGCGAGCTTTGAGGCGAGAGCCGGACTCCGGAGAGATCCCTCGCTCACACTGTTGGCTCGGGATGACGATTCTGATCGCATCGTCACGTTCGCGTAGACGCAAGCCACCGCATACACTGCCAGGACCGTCATCAGCGGATCAATAGGATGCCGATAACGCACGGCGCTGTGCGTGATGTAGTAAGTCACGGGAAACAGAAGCATCGCGGCGGAAAGCGGGAACGTCTGGAACGCGTCTGCCCGGCGTGCCAGCAGCAAACCTAAAAGCGCCAGGAGCGAAAAGATGCTGCAAAAGGACGTGTAGGCCGCGTCCGCATGCAGCGCGTTCACCCATGGGTCGACGCGCCGATCCCAGAGCGCTGTCCACGTATCCACGAAGCGGTCAAAAGACGAATCCAGAAAAGTTCCCGGATGCGCCTTGATGAACTGCAGGGCCTGGCTCTGCTTCTCGCGCATATAAGTGATTTCGCCCAGCCGGTGCAACTCATCGCTTTCGGCCGCATCCGACGCGGGACTGCGCCACCACGTCCAGATGATTTTCACGTCAGGATTGTTTCCCAGCCAAAATTCCAGCCCGAAATTGGATTTGACCGGCACAAGGTGGCCGAGGGCCGCATAGTTTCGTGCCGTCCACGGAACCATGCCGAGCACGCAAGTCAACACAGCAATTCCAATCGGGCCCTTCCAGGGGACGCCGCTCTTGTGGCGTTGCCACGCGAGCCAAGCCAGGAAGAGGGGGAGCAGCAGGCCGATCGCTGGATTCGTCAGCAGGGCGAAAGCCCAGCCAATTCCGTATCCTGCCCAGATCAGCCAGCGGTGCGCGTCGCGCGCCGCCCGGATAGACGGCTCTGCAGGAAGATACAGCGTGGCGCAGATCAGCGCGGTCAGCAGAAGCGCGGTGAGGCTCTGGTCCCAAATCCATTCCAAGGGAAAGAGAATTGCAGTCGGCAGCACGGCCCACGTCCAACAGGACACTAAGGCGACTCGCGGGCTGAAGATTTTTTTAGCCAGCAGGTAAATCGGCCAGCAAGTCAGCGCCGAGAAAATAGAGTTCAGCACTTGGCCGAAAATCACGACGTGATAAGGATTCATGCTTAGCAGCTTGAATCCGAGCGCGAGAAGCATGGGATAAACCGGAGCCACCCACGCGGTCGGGCCCTGCATGCCGACGAGAGGCGAGGAAAAGCCATGCCCCAGCGCGAGCGCCCAAGCGACATTTCCTGCTTCCTGGCCCACGGCGAAGAAGTCTCCTCCGGCCTGATGCGCCAGATAGAGAAAACCGAGACGCAGCAGCAGCGCCGCTGCCACCGCAGTTAGAGGCGATCGCATCGCAGCCTGAATGAAGTCCTCTCGAAGGGGCGAAATCACAGCGGTTGAGCTGGCTTGGCTCGTTCTCATGAACTCCAGCGTCTCATTTTGCCGCAGTGGGGCGAACGCCTCG
>QHYQ01000306.1 GCA_003224175.1 Acidobacteriota bacterium | reverse complement strand
GCTAATCGGAGGGGCAAAAGAGCGAACGGGATAAAAAGAACCAGGAACAGGGGCGGATATCGATAGACTTGCGGCCATCCGATGCCGCTTCCGGGACCATATAGGGGTCCCGTTCCGCTCAGCATCTTGCGCGCGCTGTAATGATAGACGGGAAAGTCCACAGAGCGTCGCGACGCGACGTAGCTGAGCAGGACGGTGACGACCAGAACGAGTGCCGCTATGAGCGCGCGAAGGAGAAGTTTGGAGCTGACAGGTGTGCAGAAGGAGGGCCGCTCAGCCAACGACGGACGTACGTTGGCATCGATGTGCGACCTGGCGGTGACGAAACGCCCGATTCCCCGATAAGAATTCAAATCTGCCCGTACCAGGATTGCGAAACTCGTTTCGCGACCCCGGCTCTCCGACTGATGGGCCTAATCTTAGGGCAGATGGGAGGCTTAAGACAGCGCTTTCTTCTGAGTGCAAATCACTGTTTGTGGGCAAGGGACTTACAAATTTCAGGCGCGGCTTCAAGTTTCACAGCACGCGCATAGACGCAAAAGTGCAAGGAATAGGCATCCGGTTGTGGATCCCATCCGATGATTGTTGCCAAGTCCCGAGAAGTCACCTTATCGGAAACTGACCCAGCACATGAGCGCGAAGCGCATTGACATCGGCGCTGACGTCGGCAAAAATGATTATTGGGAGTCCAAGGGAGCAAAGTGGACTACACAGCACCGACCATCGAAGAATACGTCGCAGGCGAAGTGGTCAAGTACGAGCCGAAGTCCGACGGCACGACCAACAAGCGCAAGCGCAAGCCGCACATTCTGGCGGTGATCAACGAAAACTGCACCGGTTGCGCGGGCTCGCCCGCCTGCGTGGAGTACTGCCCGGTAGAAGACTGCATGTTCTGGAGTCCCGACGGCGATCATCCGCCCTTTGGCCGCATCATTGTCGATCCGCTGCTGTGCATCGGCTGCAAGTTGTGCACCAGCAAAGGCCCCGATGGCGCGTTCCTCGAGGGCTGTCCCTGGGATGCCATCGATATGATTCCGCTGGCTGAGTTTGAGGCGGGCAACGGGGCGATGCCCTTTTAGTTCAAAGCTGCAAGTTAAGAGTTAAGAGTAAGACTGCGGCGTTTCGGCCCGATTTGCGCTATTTCCCTTTTTTTCTACCCTCTCCCGAGAGACCCCTTCGCCCCGAATCCCGGCAACTGCGGGACCGAACGGCGGAGCCGGCCAGATGACCATTTTCGCAACATCAATCGACATTAGTCAGGGGGTGTAACAAACGGGCGGTTTGAAACGTCTAAGATGCTGGCCGGTCGCAGGCGCGACTTGCTCCGCGAAAAGCGGTCGTAGGCGGCAAGATCAGAGAGATCCCTCGCTCTGGTTTGTCGCTCGGGATGACGATCCTGATTGGATCGTCAGTTTCGCTATAGGTTCACAAGAAGCCTCAGGGGGGCGACCCAGCATGCGCCTCGTGCGCATGCCAGGAACCGAGTCCGTATCGTTTGGCACGATTTCATCGTGCGGGCCCTACTCCTAATTCTTTCTAGGGCACTCATCACCGGGCCTTCCGAAGGCGTCCGTGTGCACTTTCTACGGCTGTCTCGACAGCGGCGCAACCGGCGAGGGACTTCTGTCCCAAAAAAGGAGAAAGAAAAACAATGAGGAAAGTCGCATTTCAATTGGTTCTGGCTGTGGCAACGGTGGCGCTGGCTTTGCCGATGATGGCGAAAGATACCAAGCTGGCCAACTCCGAGAAAGCGAAGAGCGCAACGCTCACGATCGACGCGCCGGTGAAGTTCGGGAGCACAACACTGAAGCCCGGCACCTATAAGGTCGTGATCGACAACGACAAGGCTACCATCGAGAACGGGAAGACTGTGGTCGCCAGCGCCCCCGGACGCTGGGAAGACCGCAAGCAGAAGGCTGACTCGACCGGGTTCGAGACCACAAACGGCCAGGTAGACGACGTCTTCCTGCACGGCGATAGCGGCGTCTTTGTGCTAAACGGCGGCCAGGTGAGCCAGAAATAAAAGCAGCAAAAGCGAGGGTGTAACGCGGGGAGGCGAAGCGACGCCTCCCCTTTTATTTTTGGATTCAGAAGACGTAGGGACAGACGAGGGCGTGGCGCTACATAACCCGAGAAACCCCCTGACCAGCTTAGCGGGATTGGCGGGAGCGGATGGCGGTGGCGGTGAGTTCGGCCTGCTGGCGGACGTTGGCAGGGACAGCGCCCGAGCCGCGGGCCAGGGCGTCCACCACGGGCAAATCCTGGGCTTCGCCGATGAGGTAAAGGGCGCGGAGCGATTCCCAAATTTCGTCCACGCTGGGATTGACGAGCAACACGGGCTGGCCGACGGCGACTGCGGTTTTGTCGGGAACAAGCCAGTGGTCGATGGCGCCGGCGATTTGCGAGCGCAGCTCAGTGCGCGAGCGGTCGCCGGCGTCAATTCTTCCGAGCAACGTGCCGGGATTGATGGCGTCGCCGGGCTTGAGACGCTCCTCCAAGGAGCCGGGCACGGGCGCGGCGACCGAAGAGGGCTGCAGCATGGAACGGATTTCGTCGCGGCCGGAGGCGTCGCCGAATCGCACCAGGGCCAGCGCGGCATTGCGGCGGACCATGGGATTGGGGTCCTGCGAGAGGCGCAGCAGTTCCTGGCGAAAATCAGGGACGGAATTATCCTGGCCCATGACCCAGGCGGCGGTCAGGCGCAGTTCGTCCTGGCCGGTTTGGGCGATCGCGACGATCTGGGGATAAAAGCGGCGCGCGGAATCGCGCGTGAAGGCATCGCGCGCGAGGATGCGGTCGGCAAGCTGCGAAAGTGCGTGCTGGGTTTCCCGGGGATGTTCGCGGTCGGCGAGCGATTTTTCCAATTGCGCGTCGTTGAGCGGCTTGCCGAACCAGGTGGCCTGCCAAAAGAGAAATGGCATCAGCACGAACAGAAGCGTCAGCGCCAAGATGGCAAACAGCCAGCGGCGCTTGAGGCCTGGTTTGGCGGGCGCGGGGATGGAATCGTTGGGCAAGCGATTTTTTTGGCACTACGCGGCCGGAACAAAACGAAAGAAGTCCCACGCTTCGCACAGAACGCGAAGCATGGGGGTACCCACAAAAGCAGGAACTCGCTTCCTTATCTAGAGTAGCAGGTCTAGGCGGCTGGCGGGGCCGGCGTCTGAGGAAAGCAGATCCCTCGGTGGGTTGGGCGATGCTCAGAATCTCGTGTACACGGCCGAAGGGGGGTAGAGGCGATAGAGCAAAAGGTAGACGATCACGCCGGTGACGGAGACGTAGAGCCAGATGGGCAGAGTCCAGCGGGCGATGCGGCGATGGCGGTCGAATTTTCGCGCGAGGGCGCGGGAAAGCGTGATCAGCGCCAGCGGCACGATCACGATGGCCAGCACGGTGTGCGTGCCGAGCAGCGTGAAGTATACGGGACGAATCCAGCCCTGCCCGGTGAAAGGCACGACGCCGGCGTGCAGATGGTAGATCACATAAGAAGCGAGAAAGGCCACCGAACAGGAGAACGCGATGAACATGCAGGCGCGATGCGAGGTGATGTGCCGGCGGCGAATCTGCACGTAGCCAGCGGCCAGGAAAATAGCGCTCGAGGAATTCAGGATGGCGTTGAGTGCGGGTGCGGAGATCACAGGAGTCGTGGCGTTGAGCCTACTTCCCTTCCCCCGGCCGGACGGAGACGGCTTCTTCCGCTTGCGGTTTTACGGGTGCGGCGCGCGGTGCAGCGGGCTTGGGAGCTGGCGGTGGAGCAGCTTCTTTTTTGTGGCGCTGCGGAATCCAGCCTTGTTCCCTGGCGATCCCCACAAGCGTGATCAAGAATAGCACGCCCATCAGCAGGCTGCAGAGAATGAGCAGCAAGCCATCGAGGTCCAAGCCGAGACGCGTGAGAAAATCGGAGGCCAGACCGGCAGCGGAAAGCACCACGATGAGCAAACAGATTCCCACCAGAGCGAGGACGCCGTGTTTTTTCGTCATCGTAAAGTTTGCCTGACTCCTTGACTTTTTCAAGCGCCAAAAGGGCCGTGACTTTGTTAACGCGCGAAAGCTCCTGATGCCTTCGTGAACGCCGCGAAGCTCCTGATATCCATGACGTTCGCCGCGGACGACTTTCGCGCGAAGAACGGCCTTTTGGCGCCCGACAACCCCATTTGGCCGAGGCGGTTCGCTCGGGATGACCATCCTGGTCGGATGGTCATCGCCAGAACTTATCCAAGACCATCAATCCAAGCAAGAGCGGCAAATGCACGACCGTGGCGTGCATCAGCCACTTGGCGCGGACGTTGGTCTTGCGGGCCGAGGCCCACAAGCATACCTTCACGAGCAGCAAGCCCACCACGAGCGCGGAGAAATAATAGGGCACGCCCGCGAGTGCGGTGACCGAAGCCAGCAGACTCACCGGTATCAGCGCCATAGCGCAAAACACAATCTGGCCGAAAGTCTTGCGGCCATCGCGATCCACCACCGGGAGCATGCGAATTCCCGCGCGTGCGTAATCTTCGCGATACATCCAGGAGATGGAATGGAAGTGGGGCACCTGCCAGAGAAATAAGATCGCGAATAGGACATAGGCGCCGGCGCCCAGCGAACCGCGCGCGGCGGCCCAGCCAATCACCGGAGGGAGCGCGCCGGGAAAGGCGCCGATGAGGGTGGCGGCGGTGGTGCGCGTCTTGAGCGGCGTGTAGATGCCCAGATACAGGAGGCTCGTGAGCACGGCCAGCGCGGCAGCCAGCGCGTTGGTCGTCAGCAAAAGCTCGAGCGCGCCGGCGACGACCAAGCCGGCGCCGAAGCAAAGCGCCTCGGCGGGAGCGAGCGCTCCCGTGGGCAGCGGGCGCGAGGCCGTGCGGCGCATCAGGGCGTCGGAATCGCGCTCGAGATAATGGTTCAGCGCGGAAGTCCCCGCGGCGACGAGCGTGGTGCCGATCACGGTCTGGGCCATGCGCAGCCAATCGAGCGGGCCGACGGCGCCAAGAGCATAGCCGGCGAGCGTGGTGAGCACGACCAGGAAGGAGACGTCCGGCTTGGTGAGCGCGAGATAGGCCAGGGAGCGCGACGGAGCGGCGACGGAAATGGCGCGAGTATTCATTTTATTCAGCGCTTCTCAGCAGAGAGATTCTTCCCCACCCCAGCGCACGCAAAAACGGTGTGCGCTGAGGACCCCGGCTCCCCACCCCAGTGCACGCAAAACCGGCGTCAATCCGCGGCACTCGGGCGCGGCTCAGGGGAGCCGACGAGGGCTCCGGCCGGCTGCACCAAACGGTAGCAAACCAGCGTGACCAAAACTGTGCCGACCAAAACCAGCGCGCCCATGACCACGTGCGCCACGGTGAGCGCGACCATTACCGGTATCGGCTGCGGAAACGAGGCGGCGTACAAGCGCGACCACCAGGCCGCCGCGCCCAGCAGCAGCTGCACGCCGATCAAAATATGCAGGCCGCGCGCGGCAAAGCGCAATTCGGGAACGCCGGGAAAACGGTGCCGCAGCGCCCCGGCCAGCCAGAAGATCAGACCCGTAACGATGACGGCGCCGGCCAAGTGCGGAATAATTCCGAAAGCTTTGTGGCGAAAGGCGGCGCCCAGAATCAACTGCACGAAGACGGCGGCAACGGTGGCAAGCGCGAGCGTGTGGATCGAAGGGCTCCGAAAATCGCGAAGCCAAAAGCCCGTTTCTTTTTCCCACCAGGCGCTGGTAAACAGGGCGATGCTGGCGACCGTGGCGAAGAAAAGCTGCGCCAGAGCGGCATGCGCCGAGGATACCGATGGCGGAAGGAAAAACAGCACAGTCAAGCCGCCGAGCAAACCTTGCGCGACGATTGCTCCCAATGCGGCCACGCCCAACCAACGCAACCAAATTTTGGCAGGGCGTTCGGCAGGCGGGCGGCGCGATTCCACGCGCCACAGCCAAACCGCCAGCACGATGCTGAGCAAACCGACAAAGGAAGCGATCACGCGATGGCCGTGCTCATAAAAGATTCCGCCGACCAGGGGGGGAGCGAGCGAGCCATAGGAAAGCGGCCAATCCGGAACGGAGAGGCCGGCGTCGTTGGAGGTGACCAAGGCGCCCGCGATGAGCAAGAGAAGCGTGCACGCGGCGGTGAAAACGGCGAAGCGGTGGACGTTTTGATGGGGGCGCGGTGTCATCGGAATTCGCGCTGAGGGGCGAGAGCGCCCCTCAGACTGAGTCATCATTATTCTATTCGCGGCACCCTGCCCTTGGAGCCTGCGTGAAGCATTCTGAGAGATTCTTCGTCGTCCGCCAGGGCGGACTCCTCAGAATGACACCTTTTCAACGCACAGCGTTTATCGCCACAGCTACGAACCCACCCTTCGCGTTTTCTGGGCAGCGAATGACCTTGCGCTCGACGCGAAGGGTGGGGCACAAGCAAAACCGGAGCCACCGTCTGGCGTTCAAGCGTCTCCTAATCTGAGGCGGCGGAGCTAGCCTTGAACGTGATGGTGACGGATTTAGACTCGCTCGGGCCGATGGTGACGCTCTGTTCGCTCGAGCCATAATCTTCGTGCCAGGCGGTCACGGTGTAAGTTCCCGGAGGCACATTCTTGATGGTGAAGGAGCCGTCCTTGCCGGTGACTTCGAAATAGGGATTATTGAAGACGGCGATATAAGACTTCATCCACGGATGGACGTTGCACTTCACGGGGATGGCAACTTCGGGACGAGCGAAGGTCTGCATGATGGGCTGAGCTCCTGGCGGCTGCGATTCGTTCCATTCGCGATTGTCCTTGGGGACGGGATGGATATTGTGTGTGGTCTGATCGGAATTGATGACCGAAAGAGGCTCGCCGGTCTGCAAGGCCAGGACGTGGGGATGATACTGGCAGCCCTTCTGGTCGATGGTTACCGGCGCCGTCATCGGCGGAAACGAGTACTGGCTGAAGTCGCCCTTTAGATAGACGACGACGTTTTGCAGCGTGCCGCCATCGCCGGGGACTACGTCTTCCGTTTGCGCGGGCGTGGAATGCTGCTTGGAGCAATTGGGCTCGGCGGCCATGTTGATGTTCTTGGGCCTGGGCGGCGTGCCATCAAGCTTGATGGATCCGGTCACGGTTCCGGCCGTGGCCGAGTCCACCGGTTTGCCGGCGGTGTTAGCGGCCGGGGCCGTCTCGGAAGGCTGACCCTTGCCTCCACAACTCATCATCGCGGCCGCCAGTGTTACGGCGGCGGCGAAGTACCACAAACTTTTACTCATGACGTTATGACTTCCTCCTATCAACGATGATGATTTCCAGCGGACCTTGGCGACAACAAGAGAGCGCGAGTTGCCGCACCATCTTAATTATAAACCGCGATCTGATCGCAAAAGCAGACTCTTCGCTCGCGCCGCGGAAGCGTCGGGGCGCACAGAGCACGGCCGGCGGCGGGCTGGGGATGACAACGGTACTTTTTCACGCATCGTGGTTTGGGCGAAGAGAGATCCTTCGTCGCTGCGCTCCTCAGAATGACAACGCCTGGCCGGCATGGCTAATTGCCACGCGCGGGGGTGGTTGGAGTGCGGCCGAGGAGCAGCCGCTGCTCTTCCGGCGTCAGGGTGAACATATAGCGCACAAGCAAATCGGCGTGATCGCCCGCATAACTACGCATGTTCTCGGGAATCGGCCCGGCGAAGACCCAGTGGTCATTTTCGCGGCGGAAGAGTCCCGAAGGCATGGCGGTTCCGGGAATGATCAACTCCGGATGGGTGATCCAGCGACCGGTCCAGGCCGGGCGCAGGCGGTCTTTGGCCAGCAGGAAATTCGGGGCGGTGGCGTTTTTATCGTGCGCCGGTTCCCCGGTGGCATGGCACTTCAGGCATGGCGCCGCGGAGCTGGTAAAGAGCGCGCGAGCCATACCGGCTTCGGCGGTGCTGAGGGGCTCCACCTTCTGCGGAATGAAAGGCTCGGCCTGATGCGAGAAAGCTCCGAAGAAAAGCACCAGGGTGCGAATCTCGTCGTCGGAGAAGAAGAAGGTTGGCATGCGGACTTGCAGATAACCGCGCACACCGTCGCGGTTCAAATCGGTGGTGCTGAGCGCCGGATTGGCCAGGAAGTTCTTGAGCCATTCGGGATTAACGCGGGCGCCTTCGCTGGTGAGCACGGGAGGCAGGTTGATCTTATCTTCGCCCTGGTACATGGGCAAACCCATGAGCACGGATTTCTGGCCGATATCAATCTGATGGCAGCCCATGCAGTTGTATTTGGTGACGATCCACCATCCTTTCTGGATGGCGGTGCGATCGTCGGCGGGCTTGTACATGTAGTCGGGCGGCAGGGAGGGATCGGTGCTGCCGAGCAGCATGGTGGTGATCGCGTCGATGTCGCTGCTGTTGACGTTGGGTTTGGGCATGCGCAGGCGGTCCAGCGGATTGGGCTTGTATTTTCCGACGTCGTAGACCGCCGGGTTGGCCAGCTTGTGCTCGAAAAAGCCTTTCAGGTCATACCAGGGGCCGCGCGGGGTCTTCTTGCCGTCGGGCTCGATGCCACGTTTGGCTTCTTCGGTGAAGAGAGCGAAATCGAGGCGCTCAATGGGCTTGCTGCCTTCGTTGGTGAGTTCAGTGCCGACGCGGCCCTCGTCTTCAAGGCCGGCAATTTCGTGGCATCCCGCGCAGCCGTAGAACTGCACCAGGGCCTTACCCTTGTCCTTGAGCTTGGAATCATCCATGAAATCGGCGGCATCGAAGTGCGCGTCGGGATGTTTCAAGGTGATGAGGTAACTGGCGATGTCGCGCGACTCCTCGATGCTCAAGCGCAAGCTGGGCATGACGGTGGGCTGTTGCACGACGAGCTCATGGCCATCATTGGGGCTGCGGGAATGTGTAAGATCAAAGACGAAAGGCATGCCGTGTTTGGCATAGTCTTCGGGGCCAAGATCGCGCTTCTCGAAAGGACTGTAGGGGCGCGTGCGTTCGCGCGGGTTGTGCACCCAGCGCACCAGGTAATCGTAATTGTCCTTTTCGCCCACGCGGCTGAGGTTCGCGGCGAACGTGCCGCCCATGATGTCGGCGCCTTCGCCGACGGAATGGCAGCCGAGGCAGCCGCGTGATTCGAGAAGCTCCTTGCCGTGCATGGCGTTGCCGGGAGTTTGCTTGGGCAGGGCCGGACCGGTGAGCGCGGATTGCCAGATGAACGCAGCGATGGACTGGACTTCATCGGGCTGCAGGCGGAACTGCGGCATCTTGGTGGTGGGCCGCCACTCATGCGTGTGCTGCAGCCAGTAGGGAATCCACTCTTTGTGGATCTTCATGCGCACTTCTTTGAGGTCCGGGCCGACTTTTTTGATTTCCTGGAGCAGGTCGTGTGATTTCAGTTCCAGCTGCTCTTGCTGCGAATCCATGTTGGAGACGGTGACGGTCAGGTTCTGGGCCTGCTGATAGAAATTGTTGGCGACGGTGTTGTCGCTGGCCTGATCGCCGAGTTTATTGAGGCGCGGGATTTGGTCCTCGTCGGCCTTGCGGTCGCTTCCGAGCAGAGTAATCTGCTGGCGGGTGGCGGTGAGCAGGTCATCCTGATTGTCGAAGCCCTGGAACTTGTGGCAGCCGATGCAGCCCTTCTCGCGGAAGAGCTGCTTTCCCGTGTTGAGTACGGTGGCGTGCTCCGTGATGGCGTCCGCGGCATGGCATTGCTGGCAACCGGCGTCGTAATTTGCCGGGTAATAGAGCGGCCAGAGCCAGTGCTCGTAGCGGCCGTGCGCGCGCTCGACGGTATCGAGTGCGCGGCCATTGCCTCCGTGGCAGGGCGAGCAGCCAAACTTTTCCTGCGAATGAAACTTCAGAAGATCGGGATCGGGATGGCTGGTGAAGGGCGCGTCATTATCCTTGGCCACGCCCAGATCCGCCTTGGTGAGTGTCACGACCGCAGGAACAAGCAAGGGATCGGTGGCGACATGGCAGGATTCGCAGCGGTCCACCAGGCCGACGCCACCCACGTAATTGATGAGCGCGCCGGGCGGGTTGACATTGATCTGCTTCAGCTTGATATCCATGCCGGAGACGCTATTGAGCAGGCCCTGCAAATCCGCGGAGCCGAGGCCGGGCAGCCGTTCTTTGACGAAGGCATCGAGCGCGCCCTGCGCCTCTTTCGCACTTTTGTCTTGCTCGCCGCGCTTGGAGACGAGCGCGGCCTTTTCGGTCATGATGCCGGTGAAGGTGTTGTTCAGGTCGTCGTAATTGAATTGGCGCACTTCGGTGCCATTGGCGGTGGGCCAATTGAGCGGGTAGGTTACGGCCTTGGCGTCATTGAGCTGCTTCAGCTTGGAAGCTTTGGCGCTCTTATCGTTTTCGGGAATCTGTTCGAGCTGATAGGTCAATGCGCCCACTCTGCCGCGTCCGTCCTGGAAGGCGGGAGTCAAAATGGCGCGCTGACGATCGAGCAAGTCAATCTGCTCGGAAATCTGGCGATCGGCCGGGAGAGCCGACCGACCGGCGGCGTCTACGGCGGCTTTTAGTTTCTGGTAATCGGGAGTGGCGTAGAGGGCTTGTTCGGCCGCGCGGCGCTGAGCGATCTGCTTCTCAAGATAGGTCACATAAACACTGCGGAAGCGGTTCTGATAATCGCGCCAAGGACGCAGGCCAAAAAATTCACTGTAGAGAGACCAAGCCACCGTCAGCAGCAGCAGAAAAGCAGAGATCAGAATCAAGCCGCTCAGAGGCCGGCTGACGATGGGATCGTCTTGCTGCGGGGGCAGATCAGGCAAGCGATTCCTCCTCTCGCGACGCGCCGACTTCTTTAAGCGCCAAAAGCGCCGTGATTCCCACGGCCTTTTGGCGCCCGACAACCCCAGTCATTGTTTGCTGAATGTTGGGGGTCAGATGCTGAACCATGGGGTCACCCAGATGTATTTGATCCGGAAGATCAGGCGCAGCAGGATTTTCACCGGCAGGGCCAGCATCAGGACCAGCAGCAGATCGGTGGTGACGATCTGCAGCAGGGTCATGCGGCGGAAGATGCGCTGCGTGAAGTTGGTGGCATTCATCACCAGGTAGACCAGGTAGCTTGCGACGATAAAATAGATGGCCAAGGGGAAGATTCCGAA
>QHYQ01000600.1 GCA_003224175.1 Acidobacteriota bacterium | reverse complement strand
GATGCTCATGGCCAGGGCAGGCTATCACCCTGACTACGTTTTTGCGTTACACCACCTTACCCGGGCTTTCACCGGCGAACGATCAAAGTTCGCGGCCTTCTTTTCTGGACATCCCAGGTGGGAAACGAGAGACCAACGGAGCGAGCGCGCCTATGCCGATGCCTTAGCCGAATACGACCGTCTGTGGCCAGATCCGATATCGTCTCCCGGGGGCCCACCCCCTGCAATCGCATTTGTAAGTAAACCTCATGCCACCGAAAACAAACGAACGAAGACCGCCGACATAGAACTTCCTCTTTACTGCCGAAACTCGTCTGCACCAGTCATAATTGTGATGCATTTCATAAAGGACAATCGGGAACTCCCAGCACTCAGTGAGGAGTATCGGGACGCATCTGGAAATCTTGAATTTCAGCAGAAAGCAGAGTGCTTTGACAAGGATGATGCCGCTCCAGTCGTGATTCATTTACCGGCTACGTTGGTTCCCGTTCAAAGTCGGAAAGTGCAAGCGTTAGTCTCCGTGTTCGATTCACGAGGTGAGCTGTTGGAGCGGTTTAAGGCTTTCGATGTTCGATTTCCGAAGCGTTGATCTTTGTCATTGGTGCAGTGGCGGCAAAAGGGTGCCCTTTCTGCACGCTTGCTGCATAGTTTCCCGAGAACGCCGTTTCGGGAGATCTGAGCTTGAGGCCATTTGTCCGATTTGCCGACTACACAGCCAAGTGGACCGCGAGGTCGGAATTTCCCATAACGGGACTTCTGAACCGCTTCGCAGAACATCAGCCAAGCGCCGAGCCAGCATGCCCAACTGGCAGAATAACTTCCGAGTACGCCGTGATCGGAAAAGAATCGCAACCGATCTACGCGGCCAAGGCCTCCGTCGAAGTCCTCGTCCCCAGTCGCTAATCTGCATTCGATTAGCGACATACTGTATGACGAGCGAGAGCGCCTCTAGCAAAAGCGGCAGAGAATTCCTTATTTCTGTTGACACATACTGCGAACAGCCCAGAATCTGAAAGATGGAGCCATCGCTCACGCCAGCAGCACAGTGATCCTGGAAGCTTGGAAGACGATCCTCTGCCGGGGGTCGAGCCCCCGAACATTCGGTAGCGCTTATGTCGAAAGGCAATGTTTTCGAGAGTTCGGTCCTAGAATACCTTGAGGCTGGCCTTCACACGCGCCGTGGCATTACAGCCGAAGAGTATATTGCGCGTTGTCGTAAAGCATGGGATTCTTGCCACCCGACCAGCGACTGTCCGTTCAAGCTGCTGATTGACCCGCTCCGTCCAGTCTCCGATGTGCTCCGGAGTAGTAAGCAAGACTATATTCACTGGCGCGCTGAGGATCTGCTCGCCGCAGACCGCGATGACCAATCGGACATCCACTGCGTAGCCGTTGGCGAGGCCAAGTCCGACTTATCGTTCGGTGAAAGTCCCAACATCAGCGCCGCGGAGCCCGATGAGGCCGAAACCAGAGCTTATGTCGTGGCGCTCTTTGACGTTCTGGGTTTCTCGGCGCTCCTGCGAACAAAGGGACTCGATCAGATACACGCCCTCTACGCAAGACTCATTTCAGAAGCAGTCACCAAAGAGGCTATGCGCAGCTTCGGGATGGTCCGGCTGAATGACACAGAAAGCTGTTCCACGCTGTTTGATCTGCCGGTTCGCCACGCACACTTTAGCGACACGATTATTCTGTGGGTGCCTCTAGTCCAACATTTCATATCACCGTTTCTAGCACGGTGCGCTGATCTGGTCAGCGAAGCGCTGAAGATCGGGCTACCTCTTAGAGGTGCGATTTCTGCTGGAGCGGCTGTACTGCATCAGAAGACTGCAACATACCTCGGTGAGCCGATCATCGAAGCCGCACGTCTGGAGCACGCGCAGAATTGGATTGGAGCATCCCTTGGACTTTCGATGCTTGCGACGGACATCAGTCGAGAATTCGATCCGAACCTGATAATTCCATACGAAGTCCCGACAAAGCCGCGAACATCACATCTGCTTTCTGGGCTTGTGCTCGATTGGCCTCAGCGCTTTAGCAGATTGAAAACCGACTCGGCCCAGGAGGCACTCCGATCACTAAATACGTCTGCTGAATACGGCTACTACTATGAAAATGCTGTTAAATTTGCGAAATTCTCGGATCGTCCGTTATTACGTAGAGAAGGAATGCGTGGGGGCAGTTTGAGTGGGCTTGCCGCTGCCGCTGTCGAAGCGCGCGCAAAGCGCTCTGAGATGGATGCGGAACATGTGTCGTTACTCCGAGATATCAAGCGAGCGGGTGCTACGGGATCCGCAGTGGCGGAATTCGTTGAACGTGTTGTTCGTGGTGAAACACCACCTCCATTACCTGAAGACCTACGCAGCGAACTCAAGAGCCAAATGCGCGGATTGGAATTGGCTGCTTCCGGATCGGCAAAGTACTTCAATTTACACGGAGCGATAGTTGATGCGCTTTACGCACGGTTTAATCGCGTTGAACTTGAAGCCGACACGTCCAATACTTTGAAGGATCTGGAGCAATTCGACCCCAAGGCTGCTCCAGCTACAGCTTTCATCCGTGAATTAGCTGCTGGCGGCCATCCAGTCCTGTTAAAGGCCAGTGGCTTGCCGACTGGTCTGGCCACGTTTCTGCGTAACGCGCTTGCTTGGGCGGACGGAAAGGTACCCGACGGCGTTGTGGACGAGCTAGCGAACGCTTGCCTGCAAGCTCGTTCCAACGGAGGTTCGCTCAACGAGTATCACAAGAAGCTACTGAGCGTTCTAGGGGCTACGGGCAGTTCATGGATAAAGGTGTCTGGTTTTCTCCAGACCCTTGCCACCGGCGGGGAGGTTCCACCGGTACCAGTCGAGATTGCATCCGAGACGGCGCGCTTCTTGCAGAGGGTCCGTTGCGCAGCAACTGAGGCCGGTGTCCAGCGGGTTCGGCTGCTAGAGATTATGTCAATCGGACTTTATGAAAGTAACCTCGGAGTTGATCTCTTTCATATGGTAAATGAACTATCCCGCGCGCGGAAAGCATCTCTTGATTTGTCACCCGCCATTGATGCAGCGATCAGAGCATTCGAGGGCACAACAGGACAACACCAGATTGTCGGTCATCAGGCCATGCTATCGGGAAACAGGGACATGAAGATCTTGGGGCAATACTACTGCCGTCTTGCAGAGGGCGGTTCTGCCGGTCCTATACCGGAATTGACCAACCCCGAGTTGGTAACAGCCGCAAAGGAGATGCGGTGCCTGGCCGATCCCCAAGTGGGAGGCTTCAGGGTTCTGCTGTCTCCCGCGATACAAACTGAGGCGGAACCGTTGGAGCCCACCGCGTGAGCCATCCCATCTGACCTATCGTTGCCATCGTTAACACGATTCTTAGATGTGTCGTCGCCCACTCGGAAGTTAATCTGGAGGTCGCGGTCCAGAAACGCGGTTCTGAAGGCTGGACCGAATAGCCTGCCATTTGGATGTATAACGGGCAAACCGTACAAGTGCTTTTCAGATGTCCGGTAAGCCGACTTATCGGGCAGAATAGACAAGGGTATGCTGTGCGAATTCAAGTGGCTCGCAACCTGTGAGCGGACTGGGAAGGAGCACCAATTGTGAGTGTCAAAGGCGTGCTATTTATCGATGCCAATCAATACCTTGATCTGTACCGGATCGTCAGCGGGAAAAAACTGCTTGCGGCACTACAGGAGCAGCGAGTTTACATCTTAGTGACTGCGCAAGTTGTTGACGAAGTGCATCGGCAAAAGGTGAAGGTAACCGCAAGCTTTCTGGCCGATTCGCTTAAGAAATTGGAGCTGAACAGCATAGCCGTTCCTGACCACCTCCTCAGCACCGTAGACGACAGAGTCGTGCGTATACGTGAGCAACTCCAGAAGATTCGCGAAAAGGTCGAAGAGACAAAGGAAGAGTTCAAGAAGCTAACGCATGATCTCTTGGAGCAGGTAAGTCAGTCTAAAGATGAGGTGTCAAAGGTACTCGCTGGTGTTTTTTCCCAGGCGGTCGCGCCTAGCGAAGACGAATTGCAACGCGCGCGGGCGCGAAAGGAACGCGGCAACCCACCCGGCAAGAAAAGCGACCCTCTTGGGGACCAACTAAGCTGGGAGCAGATTTTGAGCCGTTGTCAAGACAAGCCCAGGCTATGGATCATCACGAAGGATTCGGACTACGGCACGAAGCACGACGGCGAGATGTTTCTCAATGCTGCCCTTTACCAAGAACTGGCTCGGCTGTACCTATCAGAACCCCGGGTCTTTTGCTTCGACAACATCACCGACGGTCTTAAACATTTTGCTGGCACGACCGGGGCAAAAGCGGAAAACCTGCCGACACCGGAGGAAACAGAGCAGATCAAGAAGGAGCAGGAGTCGCTTCCCCCACTCGATTGGCTGACCAACTATGATGATTCGGCTCTGATTGCCATTCAGAGCGCCTACAGAATGAGAGACTCAACACTACTGAGGGCCGCATTGGCCAACCAAGAGGAGGTCTTTCTGCCCTCTGCAGCCAAGGAGGCTGATAAGGACGGCACCTAACCGCCTTTGCCGGAGCTTCTGCACCGCTGGAACGGTGCGCCTTGTTTGGGTGTAAGATTTTATTTGCCTGGGAGGCTATATGAGGCTGCGCGCTCTGCTCCCATTCTTTGCGTTCTGGTTTCTCGCGGTTTCCACCCTCTCGGCTCAGCATTCCCCTGACCCTACGCAAGCTCGCTTGGCAGCCGTGGCTCACCTCGCCGCCCTAACTCACAGCGACTTCAAGACGCTTTCAGCTCAAGCGCAGTCGGGTGACCCAGAAGCCCAGTATTGGCTGGCTCGGGTTTACGAGCAAGGCAGGTTAGTGCCGAAGGATTCTATGCAGTTTGAGAGCTGGTTGTTCAAGTCTGCCGAACAGGGTTACGCACGTG
>QHYQ01000599.1 GCA_003224175.1 Acidobacteriota bacterium | reverse complement strand
CCGTCATTGTATCGCGACAGAATTTCCGGAGCATTTCGCGGCGATTTAACCGCGGAAGGCTCGGGTGCCGCCGGGGAGATTGCTGGTGCCGCCGTCGATGACGATTTCTTCGCCCTGAATGTACGAAGAGTCGCTCGAAGCGAGGAAGAGCACGGCGCGAGCCACTTCTTCGGCTTCGCCCCAGCGCTCGAGCGGCACGATCTTCGGCAGCAGCTCGTTTACCGAGGCGATCTGCTGCGGCGTGCGGGTGCGCTCCCAGAGCGGCGTGCGCGTGTAGCCGGGCGTAACCACGTTGACGCGAATGCCGCGCGGGCTGAGTTCGGCGGCCATACACCTCGCCATGGCGCGCACCGCAGCTTTGCTGCCGGCGTAGGCGGAGGTGGCAGGGATGCCAATTTTGCTGGTCAAGGAACTGATCAGCACGATGGCCGCGCCATCGCGCAAGAGCGGCACCGCGCCTTGCACCGTGAAGAAGACGGAAATAAAGTTGAGCTGGACCTGCTTCTCGAAGGCGGCGACTTCGGTACGGCCGAGCGGAGTGGGCGCGGAGAGGCCGGCATTGGCGAAAAGTATATCGAGCGCGCCGAAGCGCTGCTTCACCTCGGAAAACATGCGCTCGCGTTCGCCGGCGTCGGTGACGTCCGCGCGAATCGCAAAAGCGGCGGGGCCGAGCGAATCGGCGGCGCGCCGCAGCGTCTCCTCATTGCGGCCGGCGATGGCCACCTTCGCGCCCTCGTCGATAAAAAGGTGCGCGGTGGCCCGGCCGATGCCGCTATTGCCTCCGGTAATCAGTGCGAATTTGCCGTCGAGTTTGCCCATGCCGGTGTTGTTCCTATTCGTTTAGCCGCAAAGTTCAGAGAGATCCCTCGACTCGCGTCGCTCGCTCGGGTTGACTATCCTGATCGGATGGTCAGCATTATCCGGCGCACAGCGAAAAATCGGAAGGAGAATGCGCGATACCACAGGCGCTAGTCATAACCATCAGTTCCGCGGGCGCGGGCTTGTAAGCTTTGTGCGGGTATGGAGCAGGTAGGAGCGCTCAAAGCCAGGCATAAGAATTCAGGTGAGACGCTACCGGAAAGGGAAGATGATGCTGGCGCGGTTGGTCTCAGTGTATATTAGCGCGCCGAAAATATTGGCTTTGCGCGTCGGCCCCACAGCAAGGCTGACGCACAAGGCGGCGTAATCGGTTACGCAACCAGGTTAGAGGAGACGACTGAAGATTATGAAAGCGCTCGTGGTGCCACGGCATGGCGGCGCGGAAGTTCTGACGCAGGTCGAGCTTCCCGTTCCCCAGCCCAAGGCTAACGAAATCGTGGTGAAGATATCGGCCATTGGGATCAACTTCATCGACATTTACTACCGCGAAGGACGCTATCCCGCGACGCTGCCGTTCGTGGACGGCATGGAAGCCGCCGGCATCGTGCACGCAATCGGCAGCGACGTGAAAGGTTGGAGGGCGGGAGATCCCGTGGGCTATACCGGGATTTTGGGCGCCTATGCGGAATATACGGCCATACCGGCGGATCGCGGCGTGCGTATTCCGAAGGGCATCAGCGAGCAGCAAGCGGCCGCGGCGCTGCTGCAGGGCATGACCGCGCACTATCTCGTGTACAGCACGTATCCGCTGAAGAAGGGCGAAACCGTGCTGATTCACGCCGCGGCGGGCGGCGTAGGGCTGCTGCTGGTGCAGATGGCCAAGCGAATCGGCGCGCGCGTGATCGGCACGGTGGGAACGGACGAGAAAGCGAAATTGGCGCACCAGGCCGGGGCCGACGACGTGATCGTCTACACGCGGCAGGACTTCGAGACGGAGACCAAACGCTTGACCGATGGGAAAGGCGTGCACGTCATCTACGACGGCGTCGGAAAGAGCACCTTCGACAAGGACCTGAATCTGCTGCGGCCGCGCGGTTATCTGGCGCTATTTGGGGCGGCCAGCGGGCCGGTACCGGCGTTCGATCCGATTCTGCTTTCGCAAAAGGGGTCGATATTCCTGACGCGGCCGACGCTCGGGCATCATATCGCCGCGCGAGAGGAGCTCGAGCAGAGGTCACGTGAGGTGTTCGAGGCGATCGCCAGCGGAAAGCTGAAACTGCGCATCGAACAAATCTACAAGATGGGCGACGCGGGGCAAGCGCAACGGGATCTGGAGGGGCGCAAGACGACGGGCAAGCTGCTGCTCGTGCCGTAAGGAATTCGTGTGGCACACGTTCCTTGAATTTTGAAGGTTTTAGTGACCGTCGCAGTTTTTGAAACTCGAAGCAGAAAAAAGGGGCCGGACTCGAGTCCGGCCCCTTTAGTTTCGTTCCAAGATCAGGAACGGTTAGGGTTAGAAGATTAGCTTCAGGCCCAGCTGCATGTCGCGGTTGCCGCCCGAGCCAAGGATCGGGTTGGAACTGGCGGCATCGGGAGTATTGAGGACGTAACCAAGTCCTGTGCCCGATGGGCCCGCCTTCGAAGGATTGATGTCGTTCGGAGTGCCGGCCCCGCCGGGACCGCCGAACGGATTGACAAAGTTGACATGGTTCAGAATGTTAAAGAATTCCGCTCGGATCTGGGCGGAGAACCGTTCGTTGAATTTGAAGGCCTTACTGATGGACAAATCCCAATTGCGGAAGCCCTGATCGCGCCACGGGTTTCGGGGCATCGTGCCGAAGCTCCCGTAAGCGGGAGGAACGAGCACGGAACTACCCAGGGCGTAGCAACCAAGGTTCGTCAAGGACGCCACCGCTAGCGAGCCCATGGATTGTGACTGCGCGAGGCACTTCGCGTTCGTGGTGCTGGGATAATAGGGAACGCCCGTAACGCCCGTGGGCCCAGGAGTCACACCACTAAAGTTGTGGATCGCTTCGAAGTCAGAGGGATTGCCGAAGAAATCCCATTGCATGCCTAGATTGGTTTGCGGGTTGTCGCGGGCAAAGGCCTCGCCGACACCTGCAAAGTCGGTTGTGGTGTCGTTGACGCCCCAGGGCGTACCGGTCTGAATGACCCCCGCCGTGTTGATGGACCAGCCTTCGAGCATCTGGCCGAAGCCCTTCTTTCCGGGGAGTGCATAGGTTCCCGAAATAGTAAAGCGATGGCGCATGTCGAAGGCGGTGCTGGTGTAGAGCTGGCAGCGGAAACATCCGTAACTATTAGCGGGTATGACGAGACCGCCGCTGGTGCCCTGGTCGGAAGATTCACCGAGGGAGTGGGCATAGGTGTAACCACCGGTAAGCGTGAGCCCGTGATAGTTTCGTGAGGTCAAAACAGCCTGTAGGCCGTTGTAGTTGGAGGTGTCCAGGTTCCCGTAGTAATCGATGAACTTCAAATAGGGGAACGGCGTATTGTAAGGA
>QHYQ01000598.1 GCA_003224175.1 Acidobacteriota bacterium | reverse complement strand
TGGGTGCCTTTCTGGGGCAGTTGTACTTGCTGATATGTCGTCCTCTCCCAGGCGTCGCGAATTTCTACGTGCTGCCGTATCCGCTGCCGCAGCAGCGCCAATCTCGGGCTGGATGCTATCACTGACTGGGTGTGGTACTAAGCCGACGCGAATGGCTTATCACCGCCATTCTGCCGTACCAGCGGGGCCAACCCACAGTCTCCATATCGCCGCCGAGGTCGCTGAGGTCGAAATTGCATCGGGGCACTCGTATCAGACCTGGGTCTACAACGGAAAGTTCCCTGGTGCCGAGATTCGCGTCAAGGAGCGCGACCGGCTCCACGTCGTTTTGGACAATAAACTGCCGGAAGAAACTACGATTCACTGGCACGGTGTGCCTGTGCCGAATGCGATGGATGGCGTGCCCGGTCTGACCCAACGACCGATCAAACCGGGGGAACAGTTTGTCTACGACTATGTGGCGGACCCGGCGGGAACCTACATCTATCACTCGCACGTCGGCCATCAACTCGACCGCGGTCTCATGGGACCGCTGATCATCGAGGAAAAGCAGCCGCACGTCCAGTACGACCGTGACTACGTGCTCCTGCTCGACGATTTCCTGCCTCATGCGCCAGAACCTATCACAGCAGGAGGCGGCGTGATTGGAGCCCGCAGCGGAAGAACGACAGGCATGGTGCAAGGCATGAGCCTGGGCCAGGGCGGGATGATGAGCGGTGGCATGATGGGTGTGGAGATGCCCACTTACGCCGGGCTGATGATTAACGGACGCTTACCCGAAGCCCCTGTTACGTTCGATATCCGAAAAGGCGAGCGACTGCGGCTTCGGTTTCTCAATTCTTCTGGTGCATCAGCCTACCGAGTTGCAATCGGCGGCCATCGCATGGCGATCACTCACACGGACGGTCGTCCGGTAAAACCATTCCCCGTGGACTCGTTCTACATCGGCATGGGCGAACGCTATGACGTACTGGTCGAAGCGAACAATTCGGGTGCATGGTGGATCACCGCTGCCGCGCTCGAAGAAAACCTGCCACCTGCGCGGGCCATCCTGCGGTATCTGGATTCGCCGCAAGCGAGGCCAACGGGCACTTCTTCCGGGTCGCAAATGTGCTGAAAGACACCCTCATCATTCCTCCGATGATGGGGCATGGCACATTCCAGTTTCTCGCTGACAACCCCGGGAGGTGGTTCTTCCACTGCCACAACGCCTACCACATGGAAGCAGGAATGGCGCGTGAAGTTCGCTATGTCTAGCTCCGGTAGCGAGGAGACGCGCGTGCGCCTCGGGATTTGGGAGAATCTCGGCCAATTCTCGCTGTTGATCGTGATTAATGCCTTTGTTGGGATGATGGTGGGGCTGGAAAGAACTGTCGTCCCGCTGATCGGCGAGAAGGAATTCGGCTTGGTCTCGAAGACCGCCATCGTTTCCTTCATCGTCAGCTTCGGTGTTACCAAAGCGATCTTCGACCTTTTTGCCGCGCGAGTCTCCGAGAGTGTTGGACGCAAGAAGGTGCTTGTCCTCGGCTGGCTTCTCGGGCTTCCTGTTCCGTTCATCATCATTTTTGCCAACCGGTGGTTCTGGATCGATGTGGCGAACGTGCTCCTTGGAATGAACCAGGCGCTGTGCTGGTCCATGACGGTGATCATGAAGGTAGACCTCACTGGCCCGAAGCGCAGAGGCTTGGCGCTCGGAATCAATGAGTTTGCAGGCTATGTAGCCGTGGGGTTCACCGCCTGGGTCACGGGCTATATAGCCGGAGAATATGCCTTACGTCCACAACCGTTTTATTTGGGCGTCGCGGTTGCGATTGTCGGCTTGCTGCTCTCCGTCTTCGGAGTGAAGGAGAGCATCGACCACGCCAGACTTGAAGCCAAGCTGCACGATTCTTCCATCCCGTCCCCGACCGGAGAACCAAGTCAGGTCAAGGGAGGTTCACAGCCTTCCCTTCGCGAGATCTTTTCGCTGGCATCGTGGAAAGACCGGAACCTGTTTTCCTGCAGTCAAGCGGGGCTGGTAAATAACCTTAACGACGGAATGTCTTGGGGAATCTATCCGCTCTTTTTTGCGAGCTATGGTCTTGGGGTTGCCGCCATCGGGACCATCAAAGCGATTTATCCGGCTACATGGGGAGTGTTCCAGCTTGTCACAGGCCACCTCAGCGATCGCTGGGGGCGGAAGCGACTGATTGCCGGGGGCATGATCTTGCAAGCCGGAGGCATCTGGCTCACGGCTCAGGTTCCGGTCTATACCGCGTGGATTGTCGGGGCGATTCTGCAGGGCATCGGCACGGCGATGGTGTATCCCACCTTATTAGCGGCAATCAGTGACGTCACCCATCCTGAGATTCGGGCAACGACCTTGGGAGTCTATAGATTCTGGCGTGACTTGGGATATGCGGTCGGGGCTTTGATTTCTGGAGTGATTGCCGACCTATTGGGAATGAGAGCCGGCATCAAAGTGGTTGCCGTGCTTACGTTCATCTCCGGTCTACAGGTAGGTATGCGAATGCGTGAAACACTGACGAGATCGAGCGTCGAACAGATGGCACACGCACCTGCGAACACTCGATCATAGCAAACGGGAAAATAACGCAGTCGCGAAAGCCAACTTTGTGGAGGGAGAAACGTGAAATACAAGACAGGCTCACCTGGAGCACGATTTTTTGCCGCTTCATATTTTCCGCTCGACCTTATAGTGCGGTATAGGGTTGAGAATATTCCCAGAAGGTTGCGGATGGAAGCGTTGAGAGTTGCGTTGGCCGCGGCCCGGAAGAGGCCAACTTGCGCTCTGCCGGTCTGGGGCAGCTCTAAGCGAGATTTGCAATTCATCCATCGCTTGTGCGTTTTGTTGCATCAAATCGAGAGATTGGAGTACACTTCGTTTAGGATGACGCTGCGAACCAGATTATGGGCTGTAACCGCCTTGCTGGCCCTCCTTGGGACGCCAGGGCTTTCATGTTTTGTGCCTCGGCAACTACTGAATGCGAGCGAGAAAGAATGCTGCCGGCAGATGGGTTCTCAATGCGGCTCGAAAGAAATGTCATCCCCCCAATCCTGCTGCAAGTCTCCGAATCAGCAAGGCGCTCAACCATATATCAGCACTGCCGGCCACATACCACTGGCTTTTGGCCTTGCGGGCGTGGCAATTCTGCCTAGCGCGCCAAGCCAAACTCTTTTGGTTGCGAACTTAGCTTCAGCCGCGCGGCAGTACCATTCCCCACCTTTAAGTCTGCCTGAAACGACCTCCGTCTTAAGAATCTAATTCGGTTTCTCCGTTCTTTCGCGGGTACGTACGTGTGTCCGCGCACCCAAATTCAAAACGGAGGACCTTATGAGGAGAGTTGTCCGCGTTCTTATACGGAGCATGGCTGGAGCCGCAATCTCTCGGCTGATCGCGGTTGGCGTTGCCACGGTTGTTCTCGGGAGCAGTTCACCGGGTTTGCTTGCTGCACCGCAGGAACAAAGACGGGAACCGCCCGTCCACCCTGCTGACCAGATACAGCGCGAATCTGGAACGCCCACGCCGCTCGCGGTACTCATCGAGGAAGCGACGAAGAATGATCCGGCTATTCACAGTGCTGAAAGCGCGGCGAGGGCAGCGACATTTGCCTCATCGCAAGCGTCTACCTTGCCGGACCCTCAGTTCACGCTACAACAATTCAGTGTAGGGAGCCCGCGACCGTTTGCCGGGTATACGAACAGTGATTTTGCTTACATTGGTCTCGGCGTTTCTCAACAGTTTCCATATCCCGGAAAGCGCAAGCTGCGTGGTGAAGTGGCGGATCGCGATGCTGACGCCACAAAGGCACACGTAGAAGTCGTACTGCATGACGAAATCGAAACCCTGAAGACGACTTATTTCCATCTTGCTTATCTTCAACAGACTTTAGGAATCCTTCAGCAGAATGACGCCTTGCTTCAGCAAATAGAACAACAAGCCCGGGCGCACTACTCGACTGGTCAAGGGAATCAGCGGGACGTGCTAAAGGCGCAGCTTGAGCGGACCAAAATTCTTCGCGAGATTTCTATGCATCACCAACTGGTCGGTGAAGATCAAGCTGTGCTCAAGCGGATTCTTCGCAGATCTCAGGATTCCCCGGCCATTATTCCCGAGCCTTTGTCAGCGACTTTCCTTCGCTACACCGCTAGCGAGCTTCTCGACAAGGTGAGGGGACAGAATCCCAATGTTCAAGAGGATGCGGCGATGATTCAACGCAATCAAATGGCCGTCGAGCTAGCGCAAAAGGAATTTCGTCCAGATTTCGAGGTCTCCTACATGTACGA
>QHYQ01000039.1 GCA_003224175.1 Acidobacteriota bacterium | reverse complement strand
TAGTCGAAGCCCCGGACCTCGGCTTCCCATTTGCCTTTGCGTTCGCCTTTTGTAATTTCTCGCAATTCGATATCGGGCCGTCCTACGAGCCAAAAACTTTGGTTCGAGGCCCGCTTCTTTTTTAAGTCTTCCGTGAGCAAGTCTGCGTTCATCTGGGCCGTCAGGAAGGTCATGCCGGTCTTTTCTCTCGTGAGTTCGTCAATGTCTTTGGCGGCTTCGGCATCGAACTGGAACGCAGCGAAGAGAATGATGGAAGGCTTCGGAATCAATGTGCGGGCCTCTGCCCAAGCCAGTTCCACCTGCCGCTGTTCGAGTGGGCCGTGCTCCGGGCCGTAGGAGATCACCACGCGCTCGGGCTTTGCGCCTTTCGTTTCTGCGTCGGCGTGGAGCCAGCGCGTCCCGGCCAGTGGTTCAACCCGCGAGAATTGGACCATCTGGCCGCCCTTGCCGCGAATGCCGGTCTTCAGCAACTCATCACGCCATTCCACATGGCGCAGCGTCGCCCCCTTGCGCGCAATGGAAGTGCCCGCCGGCAACTGCTCAGTTGAATCCGTTTCAATATCTTCGAGCGAACGGACAGTCGGCGCGGGCACCGCCTCCATGGTGAAAGGGCCGGATACCCGCGCTCTGCTCTTGTCCACGTACGGCTGGTCATAGAGCGTTTCCTCGCTTGGAGGCTCATTCTGCGCAATCGAACCCAGCGTTATGTGCGGTGCCTTTCTGTACCTAAAACCGCTGCCCACGCCTTCCTCCGGATGAGCCAGTTCGTAGTATTCGTAGAACGCTGTCATCAGCCGCTGCTTGGTCAGCGTGATCGCTACACGTGAAGTGTCGCAGGTGATCCACCGACGCCCCCATTGCTCGGCGACATAGGCCGTCGTGCCCGAACCGCAGGTGGGGTCCAGAACTAGGTCGCCGGCGTCTGAACTCATTAACATGCAGCGCTCAACAATTCTGGTCGCAGTCTGCACAACATATGACTTGTCCGATGCCCCCTGCGTATCTGTCCAGATGTGCGTAAGCTCTGCGACCGGATAGTCATCGAGGTAAAGAACATACTGAAGAGTTTCACCAGGCGCTATGAGGCGTTTTTTTTCGAGCAGCTGCTTCATACCCTCCGGATTCGTCTTCCAACTGCGGTCCTGAGTAGGCTCAAAGACCCTGCCCTCAAACTCAAATGGAAAGACGCACGAAGGTGTTCGTCCACTAGACCGCAGATCCATCGTTCGGAAAATCTTGGAGCCAGCCGGAATCAACTCAGGACGGGTCTGCTCGTCTTCTGTCATCCTGCGCCGAGTCCCATCCAGCAACTCAAGCATGCTGAATTGTGAGTCTTCGCCGAATTGTTTTGGAATGAAGAGCTGACGATACTTCAATTGGTCTGATTGCTTTGCGAACCAGAGAATGTGATCGCAGACAGTCGTCAGGTAGCTCCGTCGGAGTGGCATTTTCTTCGTCTTGAACGTTATGAGCGAAACAAAGTTCTTTCGACCGAACACGTCATCTAACGCGTTACGCACGAGGTGGACATTCTGGTCGGAGATTTGGACAAAGCAGGAACCGCTGTCGTTGAGCAATTCACGGGCGAGCAACAGGCGATTTCGAAGATAGGTCAGATATGAATGGATTCCTAGTTCCCAGGTATCTCTGAAGGCCTGAATCATCTCCGGTTCTTGAGTAAGGTCGTCGTCCTTCCCATCCTTCACGATTCGATTGTTCACGAACGGCTGAAAGTTTGACCCATACTCAATGCCGTAGGGCGGGTCTATATAGACCATCTGCACTTGCCCGGCCATCCCTTCCTTTTCGAGCAGCGAGTTCATCACCAGCAGCGAATCCCCGGCAATCAGCCGGTTCGACCACCCGTGCGCGTGCTTGTAGAAGTCAATCGCATCGCGGAACGGCAGCTTTTCTTCCGGCCGCTCGAAGAGCGATGGCTGCACCGGCAGGCCGTTGCCACTCCGCTTGCGGACGGCCTCGATGATCGTGCGCGGCTCAATCGTTTCATGAACGTGTAGCGATACGGTGGGCACCTCGAACGAGGCGTGTTCCTTCTTCCCAGCCCAGACGAGCTGCGGATCAAGATGCGGATCGTAGTCCAAGTCCTTGCCGGGTTTTACGCTAGGAACGGGTTGGATGTAATCGTAGACTTTGTGTGTAGGAAGCGGAGGGTCAGTTTCGGGTGTGACCAGGCCCACCGGCGGATTGTTGACGCGCTTCTTACCAGTGTGTTCGTACCGCTCAATCGCTCGCTTCTTCGGGTGCCCGGCCCCGCCGTTGTTTCCTTTTCCTCGCGCCATCCAGGTTTACCCCTGCGTTACTAAGTGTGGCCCAGCGAAATTCTATCCTGCGGAGGATTTGATTACCAGCAAAGAAGAAGAACCCGAGGACCTTGACGCCAATGCGAGGCCCTCGGCATAAGGACGCTGCTAGAACGGTGCGTCTTGCGCTGGCGCGGCGTGTGATTCATGCCCGTCAGTGTTCTCTATGCCTTCGCCGCTTGTTCTTTGGCCGGGCGAAGCGGAAGCGCGCAATAATTTGCTTCGCTGAAGCCTTCGGTGTCTATCCCAAAAGCGTGGTCGAACCGCGCGCGGTAGTTTTCCCAGGCAATGGCTGCCGTCAACTCGACCAGTTGCGCCTCGGAGAACTCTTCTGTGAGACGCGAGAAGAGCTTTTCAGGCACATCTACCGGGGTTTGGGTCATACGGTCCGTATATTCCAAGACAAGCCGCTCGGTCGGCGTGAACAGCGGGCTTGTCTGGTAGCTCGGGAGCGCTTGGAGCTTCTCAGCCGAAATGCCGGTTTGTCTGCTGACCGCAGACCCGATGTCGATTCAAAAAGGGCAGCCAATGAGAGTCGCGGCCCTCAATTGGGCCAGATTTTTGAGAGAAGTCTCCACCAAGCGACTGCCGAGGAAAGCCTGTTCCATCTGTCCATATCCCCAGAGAATCCTGGGGTGATGAGACGTAATCTGAACGGGCATCACGACCTTTCCCAGCTTCCGCTTCGTAAGCCAATAGAAAAGCCTAACCAGAAGCCCACTGAGTAAGCCTTTCTTGCGGGGATCAGCTCCGGAGATTCGCGCCATGACGGTCTCCTTGCCACACTGCTCTCGGGTACCAGCGTGGACCTTAATTCTAGGATACTCCACCGAGGGAACAAAGGCAGGAGTCTGGCACGCTGGCTTTGCGGCGGCGCCGAGAGCGCGCCAAACGGGACCTCAGGGGCTAAAGCCGCGGGGCACCCGGCGCAGCGGGGGCACCCGGCGCCACACATCGAACGGGCACGATATGTCGTGCCCCTACAATTCCTGCCCATGGCCACGTGATCGAGAGGCGGTTCGCCTAGCGCATATTATTATGTCAGCGCCGGTGCAAAAA
>QHYQ01000038.1 GCA_003224175.1 Acidobacteriota bacterium | reverse complement strand
GGGTGCCATGCAATTGACCTATTCCTTGGAAAAGCGCGAGGGCGCCTGGTCGGTTATCGAAAGCGACGCCTCGCCCATCTCAGAGCACGCGCCGCGGATAGACAATGCTGGCGATGAAAGAGATTCAAAAACGCCACGAAATCCGGTCCAATCGCTGGGCACTGAAAGATAAAAAATGCGCCGGAACAACAAGGGACCGGAAGAGGCGGACGCCTGAAACAAAGCCTGCGTAGCGAACCAGAACTTATCGCCGCCGGCCTTGTGGCGAAGTTGCATCCGGAGCAGGCGGTGTAGCCAGTGCACCTGGGCTAGGAGCAGTAGCAGGGGTTGTATTCGAGACATTCGGACTTGCCGGCACCGTTTCCTTAAATCTTAGCCCAATGTTGCTATTTGTGCCCACATCAACCAGACGTAGATCTTCATCGGTAACTTCCTCCGCACGCACGATGTGCGGAGTGATCGCAAAGACAATCTCATTTTGCTGGCGTTCCTTGTCTTCCTGGGCGAAAAGATACTTTAAGATTGGAATCTTGGCGAGCCACGGATAACCGCTCAGCGACTGCGTTTCGGTATCCTCCAAGATCCCGCCCACGAGATTGACCTCGCCATCTTCCAATCTCGTCTCATGCTCGATACGGCGCTGACCGATCGTCGGTTGACTAATGCCGCCAATATTTTGGGTTCCTGTTACCGAAGAAACTTCCAGACTCATCTTCAGCGTGACCTCATGCTCTGAATGGATGTGCGGAGTAATGTCGATGTTCACGCCTACGTCAAGATATTGAAACTGGGTGTTGATCAGCGGGTTGATGCTGACACCACCCGCCCCGGGAGTGTACGAACCGGTAGCGATCGGCACTCGTTGTCCAATTTTTAAAGAAGCCTTTCCGTCATTGAGAGCTCGTAGCTCTGGGTTTTGAAGAACCTTGGTATTAGTGTCCGACATGAGCAGGGTGTAGGTAACGCTTGGGAGCGAAGTCACGTAACCAGTCCCAGCTAGCGATGCCAGTTGTACGAGGCCGGCAGCTGTACCTGCGCCGCCGGTGGTACCTGCGCCGCCGGCGGCCGCCGGTCCGACCGCCGTTGACGTTGGCACTGTCGAACCCAATGTGCGCAGGCGAGTCCGGTTGACTTCCATTACCGCAACATCGATGATCACCTCGGACTTTGGCTTGTCGAGTGTTTCGAGTAATTTCTCAGCTAAGACCATCTGGTCCGGCGTCCCTCTCAGCGTGATAGAGCTGTGCGTTGGATTCACTTGGATCCGTGTAATGTCCAACATTCCCTTCAGAGTGCCAACCACCTCCTGCAACTCAGCTTGGGTCGAAGCATTGTGGACATAAAACGTCTTCATTACGTTGGATTCCAACTCTTTGCGCTTGGCTTCCGCCGCAACAAAAATTGCCGTTGAAGAGATTGGCCGCCAAAACGTCTTTGACTCCATGGCGACCATCTTCAATGCCTCCTCCATCTTTACATCGTTCAACTCAATTGCGATCTTTTGCGGTTTGTAGTCCAAATCGAAGAGGACGTTAACTCCTCCGAGCTTGCCGATGGTCCTGTACACGTTGTCGGCAGTAGTGGTCATCCGCAAAGTAATTGGAGTATTGGGAGAAGGGTCCAGCGTCACGGGACCTTCCAGGTCTTCGGCTTGCTGGGTCAGCTGAGACTCCTGGTTCGCCAAGCTTTTTCCGCCTGATTCATTTTTCCGTTTCAGCAGAAGGGCAGTGCGCCGCATCTCTCCCGCCGCCAGAAAATTAGTGCCGTCAATTTCCGCCGCACGCTGAAATTCCGCCAGGGCCTTTTCCAATTCGAGGCTGTTCAGCAGCTTCTCGCCATTCTGCACGTGATCAATTGCCGCGGCGGTCCTGGCCCGCAGGTAGGCAGTGACATACTTCGGGTCTTTGGGTTTTAGCGCGTACGCCTGCTTAAACGACTCAAAAGCAGCATCGCTCTGATTCTTCGACTCGGCTCGCACGCCCTGCTTGAATTCGGCACTTGCTCGATCCGCATACGTTGGTATGCAGAAAGCCAACAACAGAATTGAAGTTAATAATACTCGTAGGCGAATCATATTGTTGTTAATGTCGCTATCTTTCTGCGGAACAAGGAAGCGATCCATTGCATGGACGCTCGAACAGCGATCTCACTTCGAGAGTTCTCTGATTGGTCAGGACCAACAGGCAAACAGAATTTGTCATCCCGCAACCCGACTACAAGACTCGCTTCAAAACAGCCAAAACCATAGCCCATTTTGCCGTTCCGATATTTGATCCAGCGCAAATATGGGCGAAGCAGTTGTTTTCGATCCGAGACACGGCCAATCTGTTTGCCAGCCGGGATTTCTCACCAGATGTTGGGGACGAAGCTTTCGGCGGTACTTATTACAAGCAATCCTTGATTACAAGGAATCCTTGCGGAGCGTGCCAAAGTCCTTTCTCTCCGAAGGGATGAGCCTTACTTGTAATGGGCTTGCGGCAGTTTTCGACAGAATTCTTCCTTGCGGGGGGCGGGCCAGTCTCTTCTAGCCGCCCATGATTGCCTTAAATGTGCAGAACATTTCTTTTTTGTTCGCTCTTTTTGCTCTTGCCTCTCTTTGCTTGAGGACAAAGCTATCCAAACGTGGACCTTAGCGTGGAATGCAACGTGCTCTGCGAACTACGGTTCTGGAATTCCTGCCAGCTGTCCCCCTCGGCAAGGATCCGTAAGGCCGCCACGCATGTCGCGAAACTCGGCGGCCGTTCCCCACGTCGCCTGACGGAAGGCAACTGAGTTGTTGGTAGAGTTCAGGCTATTTGCTGAGACGGGAAAAAGTGTTTCAGACGTGCTGCGTAAAGCAAATCCAATTTAGCACACGTCCGCTTGTTGGCAGACATCCCGCCAAGCCGTCCGGCAACATCAGCCTGATCCGACCTCCGATGTGGGGTGGCGAACGCAAGTTTGAGAAAGGCGCGCCCAATCGATATCGGTGAGGTTTACGAAAAGATGAAATCGACCCAGCCAAATGCGCTCGAAGGTGCGGCCGGAGGATTGCGCCCAGTGGGACATAGTCTCGGCCAAAGCTCCCGCATAGACCATGCTACGGCCCTTGTACGGCACTCTTCATTGTTCTCAGGTGTTTCCTTGCCTGCTTGCAGAGAGATTGTTTCCGCGGCTCACGCAAAGAAATTCGAGAGTGCGCAGGTGATCTTTTGCCAAGGCGACTCGGTACGGCAGGTCCTCCTGCTCACTTCGGGCTGTGTGAAGTTATTGCAAGTGGGCGCCAACGGCCATGAAGTCATGCTCAGACTGAGTGGACCGGGTGAACTGGTCGGCATCGCCGAGTCGCATATTCGCAATCACAACTCAACGGCTCGAG
>QHYQ01000037.1 GCA_003224175.1 Acidobacteriota bacterium | reverse complement strand
CCTAGATTGACCGCAAGGCTGAAGAGGCAAAATTGTTTTACCATTTGTTCAAAGATGAAAGACCAGATTTAAACACTCAGGCAAATGAGAATCTGATTCGTCAATACCACGGCAGCCAGCGAATTACGTTGGAGACGATTCGCCAAGCGGTTCAGTTTTTAGAGACGAATCACAAGGGTGCCCTTTCCCACAAAAGTACGCAGCTGTGGCTGAGCGACGGCTCCTAAAGACTGGGCTCCGATAGCCTTTTGTCGGAGCCCGTCGGGTTGTGTAACCGGGGGCACCTGGGGTTCAGCCTGGGTGCTTTCTTTTGGAGCAGTCGGCGTAGTCTCGGATTTTCCCATCCAAACGTTCTGGGGTGCTCAGCGTGGGCACCCGCTCCCTATCCGGTCTCTCCCGTATTGAACAGACAAGCCTTCACAACGAGGATTAAGCTGGAGAACACAACAGTGACCGAGACAATCTCCTGCCCTCGCCGCGCCATCCTCGATGCCTGGTCCGATTCGGAATGGAACAATGGAGTCCAAATCGATCAGATGGAGGAATTGACCACTCTAGCGGTTCGTACGAGTAACAGCGTTTACGAAATCACAGTTCTCAATGGGCGCTCGGGGGAGGTGCTGGTGCGGGGCGGCGAGTTTTTCCCCGTGCGAACTGCTGTCAGATTGGAAGGCAGCACGTGCGGCGGCTCGATTCTCAAGAGGGGCGGTATCTACGTGGGTTTACGAATGGAGATCGTCCCCCAGCCTGTAGAAATTGTAAGTAGAGTGAAGCATGACCCTACGACGGGACAGAGGGAAATTCTGCTGGGTCACAAGGTGATTACGACTTCCTCGATTCAATCCATTGGAATTGTCATCTGAAATGAGGACAAACCCGAGGCTACGGCTGCAGGTTCATCCGGCGCAGAAGATCCTGGAAGCGCGGGTCGGAGCGCAGGGGATCGTAAGCTGGGTCCACTTTGATTTCTTCAAGGTTTGCTAGGCCTATAGAGCGATCGTCATAACCCTCTTCCAACCACTCGAAGGCCTTGTCCTTTTCTCCAAGGCCTGCATAAATCATGGCCACCAACACCGCTGAAACATATTTTTGTTTCGATAAGTCGTTCAATTTTTCGAGAATCCTTTGCGCGTCTGTCTTTCTAGCCGCCACTGCATAAGCGTATCCGAGCCCCGCTAGTGACGCTGTGCTGCCAGGGGAGATCACCAACTGCCTCTCAAACTCCGCGATCCCTTCCTTGTACATAGACTTTTGGACATAGGCCAAGCCGAGAGAAGCGTGCGCGAGAAGGAAGTTTGGGTCCAACTCCATTGTCTTCCGGTACTGTTCTATCGCTTGGTCATACTGCCGTGCCGTGTAGAACGCTCTTCCTAATTCCCAATTATTGATGAGCGAGAGAGAATCAAGTTCCACCGCTCGTTTCTCCTCTGCGATGCCTTCTTCAAACCGTCCCATGTACCGCAAAGCTATCCCATACCATTGGTGGGCGGTGGCGTATCTCGGATTGAGTTCAATGGCTCGCTGGAATTCCCTTTCGCCGCCTGCCCTGTCCCAGTCATATAATGTTTTCATCAATGCTAGCGAGGCATGAGCTTCGGCGAGCGTGTCATCTATTTCCAATGCCTTCAGTGCGGCCTCCTTCGCTCTCGGATAAGTCGCCTTCGGGGCAGCAAACTCGAAGCCTCCAAGTCCCATGTAGCAATCGGCCAATCCGGAATAGGCTAGGGCGTAGGTTGGATCTTTTGCGATCGCCTGCCGAAAATATTCGATGCCCTTATTCAATCCTTCCTCGGTTCGACTGTTCCACCAATAGCGGCCTTTCAGATAGTCCTGATAGGCTTCGGGATTCGCGGTATACGTCTTCGCCATGCGCTTCTCATCTTCGCCCGTCAGACGCATTCGCAGCGCCGTCGTAATTTCCTTCGCAATCTCTCCCCGGAGTGCGAAGATGTCTGTGAGCTTCCGGTCGTATTGCTGGCCCCAGATGTGGCTGTTGTCGCGGGCATCGACGAGCTCGGCGCTGATCTCCAAGTCATCGCCGCGCTGCATCACGTGGCCTTTGAGGACGGCGCGTACACCTAACTGTCGGCCCACCGTTTGCGCATCGGTGTCCTTCCCTTTGAACATAAAGGCGGAGTCTCGTGACATCACTTTCAGGTGCGGTAATTGCGAGAGGCTATTGATGAGACTTTCGGTGATGCCGTCGCCCAAATACTCCGCGTTTGGATCGCCACTCCCATTCACGAAGGGCAGCACCGCCACCGAATTGATTGTCTCGCCGCCTCGTCCTCCAGATCGGTAGAACCAGCCGCCAGCCCCTATCGAGAGCACGAGGACAAGTGCGGCAACGACAAGCACGGTTTTTCTCCGCCACCACGCAGGAGCAGTAACAATAGCCGCCTGCAAACTGGATGTTGGCGTTGCACCCGTTAGAGTTGCGCTCCGAGCAGGCGGCATCGCATCGGTCGCGGCTTCGCCAGAAGGGCCGGCAGCGCCGATCGCAGCGCTCTTACCTGAATCCAATTCGCGCTTTAACCGCTTGAGGTCCGCTCGGAGTTCAGCCGCGCTTTGGCAACGCAACTCACGATTCTTCTCTAGCGCCTTGTTGATAATCCGCTCCAGTTCCGGCGGGACTTCGGGATTCAGGCGTATGGGAGCAACCGGCGCACGGTTCAGAATGGCCTCGAAAATCACAGCAGAGGTATCCCCGCGGAAGGGCAGCGAACCAGTGGCCATTTCGTATAGGACGGCACCAAATGAGAAAAGATCTGTGCGAGCGTCCAGTTCTTTGCCTCGTGCTTGCTCGGGAGACATATAGGCGACCGTGCCTACGGTGCTGCCGGGGCTAGTTAGTTGCGCCTCGGGAACCTCTGTCGTGGCTGCTGATACTGCCGCAAGAGTCTGTGGGACCGATTTCGGTTCAGCTGTCAGCTTCGCCAAGCCAAAATCCAAAATCTTCGCGTGCCCCCGCTTCGTGACAAAGATGTTGGCGGGTTTGATGTCCCGATGCACGATTCCCCGTGCGTGGGCGGCATCGAGGGCGTCCGCCACTTGCACTCCCAAATCCAGGACCTCTTCTACGTCCAGGGGCTTGCCTCGAATCAGGTGCTTGAGTGTCTGGCCTTCCAGCAGCTCCATGGCGATGAAGTGCTGACCGTTCGCTTCGTCGATCTCGTAAATCGTGCAGATGTTCGGATGATTGAGCGCCGAAGCGGCGAAGGCTTCCCGCTGGAATCTTTCGCGGGCGGCAGGATCGTTCTCCATTTCTACAGGCAGGAACTTGAGCGCG
>QHYQ01000305.1 GCA_003224175.1 Acidobacteriota bacterium | reverse complement strand
GGTGCCCGGGGTTTACGTGCTGCGCGCGGTTGCCAGCGATGGGGCGCTGACCACGTTTCACGATGTCACGGTTACAGTGAAATGAGCGGCACGTGAGCACATAGAATTGTAAGCCGATGCGATCTAGCTGATGAGATAGGACGAAGTGCGTCTCGGTCAATAGACGTCAGGGAGCCTTCGCGGCGGAGGCGCTGGGGCTCGCTGTCACGTCCACGTCATAGGTCGAGAATAGCGCCCCATCCGTGGCAATGGCACGGATGCGGTAATTGCCGGGCGCGCTGAAGGTCACCTTCGTTTCCGACGTGAGTGGCTTACCATAGACCGCTGGGCTCAAATCCGGATCGAATTGAACTTTGCCCGGACCGCGATAAAGAATCCATCGAATCTGCACACCTTCCACTTTCCCGCCGCGATCTCCGGGACCCGGCTTCGGAAGGCCATCATCGGTGGCCGTTACCTTTAACGCGGCGGCAGCAGGCAGCGTGACGGTTTGCGCGGGACCACCGGTGATGACGGGAGCCTTATTGTCGCGACTAGGGTTCGTGTTGGCAGCCTTCAGGAAGGGATCAGAGATGGCATTCTTGGAGATCAGCAGCTGGTCTATTTCCCATTCGGGCTGCAACCAACCCTTGGCCACATTCGTTCTGCCCCGATTCGTGAGTGTCCACACTAGACGCTTGTCCTTGGGCCAGTCCTTGGGAACAACTACCTTGAACACAAACCATCTTCGTTCGGGGTAGAAGTGCGTCGGCTGGCCCTGATCGCCGTTCCCAAGATCGAAGGTATTCTCGGGACTGATGGGCACGTCGAGCGCCTCTTCTGAATTTCTGTTGAGGTAACCGAAGTAGAAGGAGAAAGTCCCATCGGGATTGCTCTCCCACCCGTCAAATGTGGGACTTACATCCTGCCCCCTGAGGTATTGGGCTCCCGGATAAGGGAACTGAGCGTGCAGGGGGACGCTCCCTGCGGCGAGGAGAAGAAGGGTGGCGCAAATGGCCACCCTCCATGACTGCTGAAGCGAATCTCTTCTTGCCATTACCGTGCGCTTATTAGTTTCGAGTGTTCCGCCTTCCGAGCTTCCACTTCCTTTTTGAAATCTTCTTCGGACATGTAGTAATAGCTGAGCCAGGCCGAAGCCATCTCGTCTATGGTTCGTTCTCCCCAGGTGACCTGCGCGTCTGGATCGGGATTGAATCGGCTCTGGTCGCTATTGTCATGCCACATGATGGAATGCAGAATCGTCCCTGCCGGCAGGAGGGGCGCCGCATCATCCGAGTACACATAGTTGCGCATCCAGTTAAACTCGAACCGGGCGCAACTCAGCATCTCGGTTTTTCCACTCGGATAAATCGCTTCCAGGCATTCGGCCTTCCCGCGGTTGTGCAAGTGAGGCTGGAATGACAGCAGCCGCGCCGGTTTGATCAGGGGCATGTACGCATCGGAGCGCACGTTGGCCTCGTGGGGCCGAAGGTCGACTTCGTTCACGCCGACGGTGAGCGAAGTGATCACGTGCTTGGGCGTGTAGCCCTTGGGGTATAACTTCAAGCCCAAGGCCACGTTGGCGGGCGTCTCGGTGCCGTTTGCATGCAGATGGAACTGGAAGTTGACCTTGGTTCCGGCCTTGATTAACCGACCTGAACCGTCCGTGAACACGTCCGCCCCTTTTCCAATCGCATATTCATTGAGGAAGACGCCTTGCTCTCCCACCTCGAGCTGAACGTTCCCATCGAGCTGACCACTGTGGCGGGTGCCGGCACCCTGGTCCACCAGGGACGTTCTGATGTGGTGGATGACGTTATAGCCCTTGGTGGGAATAATCTGGAGCGCCTGAACGTAGCGGTCCTCGGTGAGGCCCGGATCAACCAGAATGTCCGGCCACCAGTCGGCCCCGTGGGCCTTCACGACCACGTCTTTCGGCAGACTTATAATGAGATCCGGCTTGCCGATTTGCCAGGCTTGATCATCCGCGAATTGGCGCGCCGGCGGCATGTCCGCGGGATTTCCCTGGAGAGCACCGCCGTCCACCCACTTGACGATCGTGGCGATTTCTTCATCGGTCAACGACTCGTCGTTATTGAAGTGTTGCACTCCAACGTTCCGATCAATGAACCACGGCGGCATTTCCCGAGCGGAGACTCTCTGCTTGATCGCCCTCGCCCACGGACGCGCCTGTTCGTAAGTCACCAACGACATGGGCGCAACCGTGCCCACATGGTGACAATTCTGGCAATGCTCCTGGAAGATCGGCGCAACGTTCTTCGTGAAGGTAACCTGATCCTGCGCCAGCGCTGCTGTAGAAATCAGTGTAACTGCTGCAAGGTACACCAAAGGGCCAAAGGTGATCTTCATAGTCGCCTTGACCTCCTCACTTTGGCGCTAGCTTAACACATCTTGGGGTTGCGTATGTTGGTTCTTGTGGGTCCACCTGGCGAGTCTGGTATAGGCTCGCCCAGGTGGAGCGGATGAGACCTAATTACCAGCGTACGCGGACGCGATATCGCAGCAGTGATGTTCCGTCCTTTTCCACGGGAACGACAAACTGCGCCGCGAATGCCGCCGTCTTGGTCCACTTAAAGGTGGAGTTGAGGATCTCCCAGTCGCCGCCGATGGGCTCGTTGACCTCCACGGTGATTGGTGTGGTCTTGTGGTTCCGCAGCGTGATTTCATACTCCATCTCGTACAACTGGTTCGATATCATCTTGAAGTCCGTCTGCTTGCGTTCCGCCACCACGTCGAAAGCGTTGCCGACATGCAGGCTGATCTCCTCGTCCTTGGGCGTGTGGTCGATGCGATCTTCCCCGGCAAAGAGCACATTGCCGCGCGAGTCGGCTTGATAGACGCGTACCGTGCCGGCGGGCAAGGGCATGCCGAGATTCGCTTTCTCCTCGTTTTTGAACTTGTAATACATCTGCACGGGATCTTTCAGCGGAGCGCCGGGACGCTGGGCGCTGCGGTAGTAGTATTGCTGCCCATTTACTTCATAAGTTTTTCTCAAGGGAATGGAGCTCGCGTCGAGCAGGCTGACTTGCTTGCTCTCGTTGTTGAGAACGCTGGTGCGACGTCCCAGCGTATAGAGGTGGTATTCGCTGAACGCCTCTTGCTGAAACGGCGCCGGCGCTGCTGCCGCCACTTGGTCCCTCATAGCCTCGAGCTCTTTGAAGGCGCGTTGTGGCGGAACCGCACGATTCAGTTCACCGGCCACGAGTTGCAACTGCGCGTTCTGAAAGCCGGTGCCGCTATTGTTGGTAAGCGTCACCCACCCGTCGAGGTCGGCGGCGGTTTCATCGCGGTTTGCCGTCAAGACGTAGTCGGCGCTCCAGGCGAGCCGCGTGGCGAGATAGGAGGCCTCGACCTTTTGGCGTTGTGGCCCGCTGTTCTCGAGCGTCCAAAGCAGCGTGGGCCGATCGTATAGGTTGGCGGGCAGTTCTGGGAAATGCATCACGCCGGAGTTGAACCCGGTAACAATTTCGTTGCCGATTTTCCACACCGGGCCGTTGTTATCGGCGAGCAGCGTCGCTGTGACTTCCGTGGGGCCCCACATCACCTTGAGATCGCGTCCCACATATTTCGCCAGAAGCTTCTGCGGGTCCAGCAAGTCATATTCGTAGTTTTGTTCCAGCACGCTGAGTCGTCCCGAATCGGTAAGCGATCGAAAATGCACCGTTGCCGGATTCATGGAAGCAGCCACATCCATGAACTTGAGGCGAAAGTTGCCAGCAGGCAAGGTAACCTCGCGGACGTCGCGCACCAACGCCAGATCGGAGTTGTAAACGGTCAGGCTCAAATCGGTCTGGTCTCCTTGAGAGGTCGTTGACGAAGCCGTAGCTGGGGAAACGCCGGATGGCGATTGAGCCGCCAAATGCGTTCCCTGATTAGCGTGCTGGCCAGCCGCACTGCGGGGCAACAGCGAGCAGATAACTAAGAACGCGGCGAGCGTGCTTATTGTGAGAGTCGCGCCGAGCAAGAGCTTTCGCATTTGTATTCCTCCGGATGATGTTGTCCTCAGGATTAGAACGAGGCGGGCCGGGTTTCTTGCATGTCGTCGGAAGAATTTTGGGATCGCGCGGCAATCAGGAGAATCGGGAGAAAAGAGCTATGGCGGAAGAAAGGCGAAAAAGGGGATCTCTATTTCTCTTGGAGCCAGGAACGTCCGCCGTCTTCGGTGACGAATCGGCGAAGGTCCCGGGAGATGATCGTGGCGTGCAGGGCATCGCGAGCCTCGACGTTGATCCAGTCCGGAGCCGGACTTTGCGGCGCGACGGCTTGTGCAGTTGGAGGCGGTGCGACCCGCTCCCAATGCTCGCCGTCTTCTGTGCGCAGGATGGCTCCAGGTCGGCCGACGACCCAGGCAATCTTTTCCGATGGCGCGGCTCCAGCAAGCAGATCCGCTGTAACGCCGCTCGTTTGAGGCCGCCAGGTTTGTCCCTGATCGATGGAGTGCTCGATGCGCCCGCCGGACCCGAGACGCCAGAGGGCGCGACGATTCGGGGAAGCGAACACAAGCGCCGGGCTCGGTGTCTGTGTTAACGCTTTCAATTGTGCGGGGACAGGCGCACCCGTGGCGCGGTCGAGTTCTTGCCGTACTGCACGCTCGCCTTCACGGGCGGGAGGCGGAGTAGATGGTGCCGCTGCCGCTGCAACGGGAGGCGCCGCTCCGAGTGCATCAACTGCTTGCGATTTCTTATCGACGGGTTGAGCAGATGGAACTCGACTATCTTTTGCAGTGTCCTCGCGAGCCTCTAGGGCGTTGTCGGCTTCGGAAACCCTCGGCTCCTGCACCGCGTTTGAGAACGTTTCTTGCTTGTCTGTCCGTTCTTTTCTAGCAGCGGTCGAAGAATTCGCTGGCGCCGCTTCCTGATCGCGAAGCAGCGTGCCGGGCCGAGGCGCCGCCGGTGGCGCAGGCAGGTTCGCCTGGGCGATTTGCGTTTCGTCAGACTTCGCCGAAGCGGCTGCCGATCCCGGTGCGGTTTCACTCTGGGGCGCGCCGGTTGTCGCCGCGGTCTTTTGCGAACTTAAGGCTTGGGGTGGAGGCGCCTGCCGCAGCGCGAACCACAGCGCCGCAGAAGCCAGGCCGGCCGCCGGTACGAGCCAGCGCCAGAGCGCCGGCCGCCGCCAGATCATCATCCACGGTGTCGCCGCGTTGCGCGCGACCGGCCCGCGTGCTACAGACGCCGCCGCGAGACTTCCTAGCTTCTCGACTTCGGCTTCCGTGAGTTCTTCACCGCTTGCGGCGAGGACGGCGATGATCTGTTGGCAGCGATCGCAATCGGCAAAGTGGCTTTCCCAGCGAGCCGTTTCCTGCTCCGCAAGACCATGGTCGGCATAAGTGGCGAGGACCTCAGCATCCGGACACGCGGAAATTTCCCGACGTCCGGATTGCGATTTGAGCGCCTCCGCAAGCAGGCGAGCCAATCTGGCGTCGCGGGAACGAGGGTCGTCAGGCGTATTGAAGCTCATTTTTCTTTCGACCTCAGTCGCACGGACAGCATGGCAACCCCTCTAGATTTGAACGATACAAGCTTGGTTTCTTGCGCACCATACGGTCATTTCCCTTCGGTTCGTCCAGGCACGGCGTTTGCCGCCAAGATTGACGACAGATCGAATGACCAGTCATCCAGCGCATAGTCCAGGCAGCGGCGAATCTCAGTGGGCGACAGCCCATTGGCTCCGGCGCGACCGTCATGCGCAGCGCTGCCTCTGGCGAGCGCGCATTCGACGCGCTCCCGCAGTTCGCGGCGGATGCTTTGGAGCCGGCGTGAAGCGGTGGCTTCGTGGACATCGCGCATGCGGGCGATCTGCGCGAGCGTCATCCCTTGGACATAGTAGAGCGAGAGAAGCAGACGCTCGGGGACCGGCAAAGCCGCAAGCGCCTCGGAAATCGCTTCGGCAAGCCGCGGGAGAAGCCGCACACGATCTAGATCCATGTTTTCGGAGGCGCTGTTCGCACGTGCAAAGGCAGCTCCGTGGCTGGCCGTAGGTTCGTCGTCCAGTGGCTCCAGGCGCTGCGAGGCACGTAACGCGTCCACGTGCCGCTGGGCCAGCACGCTGCGCAACCAGGTAACCAGCTTGCTGCGCCCGTGAAAATAGTCGAGCAGCGAATTCTTGCGGACGGCGCCAGAGCGGTCAAGGCCATAGAGCTCGGCGTAGAGCGAATCGGCGAGCTCGCGCGCGCGCGCTTCTCCGCCTGCACCCACGATGGCGCGGGCAGACGCGTGCAAAACAGGCCGACAGTCTGTCACGAATTGTTCCCAGGCCGGCTCAGAGCCGCTCCGGAGTGCACACGCCAGCGCCAGATCTTCCAGATGGAGCGCCTGGAAATAGCTTTCTATCCCTTCAGAGGGCGGTTGTGCGCTGCCGAAACGGTGTACCGCACTGCGGTACAGCACTGCTGCGAACTCCTCGTAAGTCACCTTCCAGCGGGAGGCGTTCGCGCGGAGGTAGAGTGACTCCAGGAGCGAGGCGTATGCAGCGAGAAATGCTGCGAATTCGGAGACGGAGGCTTCTGGAGGCATTGTAGATATCATCTCTCCAGAACGAAATTGTGAACAGCACAACCGCATGTTTGCGCAGCGTATTTGGCAAACGAGCCAGTCAAGCCCTTATGAGGCATTCCCGTGTGTCTGCCCGCACTTCGGCGTGTTTAGATTGGGTGAGCAGGTGCACGAGTTCTATGGATTGGATGGAGCCGGGGGCCGGGCTTGAACCGGCGACCTGCGGTTTACGAAACCGCCGCTCTACCAACTGAGCTACCCCGGCCCACATGAAAACAGGAAGGTTAGTCGCAACTCGCGACTGCCATTATGCCACATCCTTGCTGACAGCCTGCTGGTAGTATCGATAATGATCTGCAACAAATTGCGGCACTTCAAGACGAGCGGGAGGGCCTACTTAGCTCTGAATCTTCAAGAGTATTTCTTGTCTTTCCGCTTCGGTGAGCAGCCCCTTTCGCATCAGTACCTGCATAAGTTCACTCATTACTCTGGATAATTGGTCGTTCGACATTCCTTTGACGCCGTCTGACTTTGATTCTGGTGTGGGCGGCAACTCACCACCAAGTTCCACGATCCAGGCGCCGAGGAGTTTCTTATGCTCTGCCTGAGTCGACAAAAATGCGAGCCCCATCCCCATTCCCAGCTTGCAGTAGGTAACCTTTGCTTGAGCTTCAAAAACCTGGGTTCCTCTGACGATCCTTATCTGCGCGGGAGTTGACGCTAAGAGTGGATTCAGGGTGTCCACGTAGCATCCTGACAAAGAGATATCAGTGACCCGCCCTCTGATTTTCGTTCCAGACTGAGGCTCCAAGACCTCTGCGTCGGCATTAAAAGGAAATCTTTGAGAGCGCCGACGTTCCTGGTTGCGGCCATAGACCGCCCGCCGGGTTGAAGAGTTTTCAGGCGTGCCGGTCCTCGGTTCGGCAGAATCACTCGACATGCTGGTTCCCACGTGGATGTCTACTTAGAGGTACTTTTGTCCTTTCGCTCGGTTTGGTCAATAGGTATGAGGCCATGCTGTTTCGCGACGATATATACACAATCAATTCCTCAATTACTGACAGCGTGCAAGATAGGCCGCCGTTGGAACCTTACTCGCACAGAAAGGTTTTCCCCAGACTTCATTGCAGGCAATACGATCCTATGGTGGTCTTCAAGCGGCATTGCGCCTCCCTCCACATGCGCGATGAGGCGCTGAAACTCGACCGTTAATCCGCTCGCGGGCTCGTCCGCTTGGAAATTCAGGATGATATCGTCGGAATTCGGTGGCGCATGGACGGTCCAACGGAGGCGATCGCGGGCACGCCAGAAGCGCGCGAAACTCAGCATGTCGGTCGCGCTCACGTTCGGAGGCAACCGATCCAAAATCATTTCCTCTGCCGGCAATTTCGTCTGCGTCTCGGTGCTATGAATCAGGATGACGTTAATGCCGCCGTTCTCTGCGTTAGCTTGAATTACATCGAGCGCCTTGTCGACCCGCTGAGGCAGCGGCGGCAACTCTTGGTCTTCGAAGGTCACGGGAAACTCATAGAGCGCGCTATCCTCCGTGAATCCTAGATTCAGAGGAAGTGCGTAGGGGAAGTTCGTGAGCACGTCGGCGGCGGTAAAGGAGGAGTCAAACTCATAACCGCAACGCTGGAGCGCCTCCGGCAGCGACGGCGGCACGCGCAAGTGGCCGGCACGAAAGAAGACGGTGTGCTGGCCGGGAAGTTCTCCATTCAACAACTCCTCGGAGACACGGACCTCGCCGAAAACCGTCGCGCCTGAGGCTGTCTCGAATCCCGTGGCGTGGGGCCGGTAGCTTGCGAAGGTTTCGGCACCGCTGCCTAGCTTGAAGCGGTTGAATCCGCGCGAGTGAATAATCGAATGACTGCCGATGGAGAAGCCCTGAGCGAAGAGTTTTTGGAGGTCTTGGAGATCGGTACCGAAAAAGAACGCATGGCTATTGTAGTCACTCACGTACTTGGTCTGAATGAAGAAAGTACTGAGGGCATGATGGTCGTTCTCCATGCGCGCGAAATCGAGCGCTGGACCGAAGGAGTCTTCCCAATCCACATCGTGGGAGAGCAAGAGAACCGAGCTTTGTCCGTTGGGTATGGTGGCAAGCCGGACAGCGTCCGGCTCAATCGATTCGTACCAGGCGCGGAGCAGGAGCATCCACACATCTGCCCCAGGCTCAAAGACATTGACGTAATGCCGTTCGGCATCAAAGTCGCGGTTCACTTGACTTCGCAACACCACATCCTGAAAGCTGATGCCACAAAGGTACGTGCTGCCACTTCCGAACGTTTTTCGGATGAGAGCCGCACTGCCATCTGCAAAGCGCGCCAGCACTTTGGCCGCAGTGTCTGGCTTGTAACCATTCGTCCAAAAAATATTTCCGTATTTTGGGTCTCCCAGCCGCACTTCTTGCTCCTCCGGGCGATTTAAGTACTTCAGGATAGCGTCGCTGCCGGGCTCAAAATCGACCCGGTAGCGCTTACGCGAGGGCTCGAAACCTGTAAAGCCGAAGAGCTCCCTGAGCGCGCCCGCAAAAACATTCACGGCGAAGAGGCTCCCACCGGTTTCGACGTACTGGCAGAGTTCGCGAACCTGACTCTCTGTAAACGTGCGGCCGTCTACAGTAGGATAGATAATGACCAGTCGGTGCTGCAGAGCGCGGTCTAAGTCTCGGGTGACGAAAAATGGAATGCCCATTTCGCGCAAGGAATGAACGACGCCTAGGATGTCCTCGTCCGGCTTCGACCAATAAACCGCCACTTGAAGTGGGAACGATTCCGGGAACGCAACGGTGGGGTCGGCAACGTGGTGAATCAACGCATGTACAGGCACTTCAGCAGCGCGAAGATCGGGCACCTTTTCGCGGCCACACCCGGACAGACAGGCTGTCGCCAAGAAGGCGATCAGCATTCGCACAAAAGCATCTTGTATTTGGTCCAACCTACTCCCTAGATACAAGCCACTTGAGGTCTGCGGCACGAGGTCCCTCAGGCATGAGACAGCCGACCTAGTGCCGCGCTGCGACACGTCTTACTGCGTGGGCAGCATCATCTGTGTGAAGCCGATCGTGTTGATGGTGCGCAGCATCGGCGTCAGGGGCGGCAGCAAGCTCGGCGTCAAGAAGTTCGTATCGAACTGGTAGCCGCGGTTGGGGGGGCTGTACACGGTATTGCAGCACTTGTAAACGCCCACCTCCTGGTGGCTGTAATACATGCTGGCGATCGAGCCTTCGTAGTAGAGGGTCTGACCGCCCCAGTTTTCCAGGTAGCGCAGGAAATTGTGCACCCCGCCATCCGTTCCGAAGTCCTGCGCCGTTCCGCTGGGCTGCCTGAACGGAAAGCCCTTTCCGGCCATTACGGCCATGCGGTACGTGGTCGTCTGCGAGTTGCGGTTGCCGAGGTCGTATGGAAATGCGAACGAGTTGACGTCGTTCCAACTGTCCGAAAGCAACATGACGGCATCCGCGATGACGGAAGAGCCCACGCTGGTGGAACTCCAGCTGAGCGAGCTCATGTTGCACTTCCCCGGATTGTTGTAACAACTCTGCACGTAAACCGGGTTTTCGGAGATAACGGCCAAACCGCAGGGCACGCTGTTGCAAGTCCCGAGGCTGATTGTGTCGCCATGGACGAGCTTCAGCGCGCGGCGGAAAAGCAGCGGCGGGTTCTCGCGCAAATCCTGAGCGTTGTTGGCAATCGCATAGGGCCATGTTTTTCCTGCCGCCGTGCAGTTGGGGTTATTCGAGACGACTGTCGAAGGTGTAAGGCCGGTGAGCGGCGCGACGATGCTTGCTATACCGGCGTTGTCGAAGGCCGGCGTTCCTCCGTATGTCCGCAGGGCCGGACTCGGATCCACGCCATTAACGTAATCGCCTTCGACGTCCTCACCCTGGTCCAATGTGCCGTTCGTGCATCCGCCGGCGCTGGCGGGATTGACGAAATCCTCGTAGCCGAAGCCCCCCGTCAGTGCTGCCGTCGTGGCGACCGAAGTGGGCGGCGAGGGATCTTTCACTTCGCCGCGGCGGTCGGAGAAGTAGATCGAGAAGCCGTTTGTGGCCAGAACGTTCGTGCCGTTCGTACCAATCGTGCCGCTGAACCACTTGGCTAGGTTGGTCACATCAAGTTCGACGTAGTGCATGGCCCCGGCCAGCGTTAGTTGCGTTCCGCCGAGAGCGGTATCGCGCAGCAGCGCCTCCCGCGTGTCAAAGAGCACGTTCGGCCAGTAATCGGTCCCATGCTGACCCGGCGTGGCGCCGCAATGGTTGCCGGAACTCCAGAAAGACGGATTGTCCCGCACCCGTGCCAGCCGGATCACGGCGTTCGTGCTGGGATCGTTACAGTTGACTGTCGAAACACCGGCATGAGCAGTCGGTCCTTGGGCGTTGATCTGTGAGCCTGGCAGAGCCGCGAGGGCTGGTGGCGCCGTGCTCGAGCCCTGGGGGTTGATATTTCGCCCGGTGTATCCCAGGTTCAGAATTTCTTTGGTTACATCCACCCATGTGCCGGGGGAAGTTTTGCTCTGATAGTCGATCTTAATGAGATTTGGCAGGTCCGTGGCACTGGTGCTGCTGATGTCGCTGCCCGCGCAGCTCCCAGTCGAATCATAGTCGGATAACAGGACGCGCAGACTGGTTTGACTGTAGTATCTCTCCGCGAGCTTGGCGGAATTGGTGGTGTCCTCATTGTGCTGCGGACGCCGAATCTGATCGATGGGCTGACCGCCGATCGCCGGAGTGGCGATGGACACATTGAGCGGTCTGACGCCGGTTTCCGCGACCGCGATGTGGTTGTTGTAGACGCTGTTGGCCATCGACTTGAACGTCGTATCATAAGATCCGATATTACCGTAATAGTTGCTGTTGCCCAGCACGCTTTGGCTAGGGCTCTGCGAAGTTAGGTCCGCCACGCCGGAGCCGGTGGTGATGTTGACCGTGCCCGTATAGCTGGAACTCGTCAGCCAGCCATTCTCCAGATTCTTGCTAATGATTTCACCGGCAGCGGTCACCTTTTGGCTCATGGTGAGGGTGCTACCGTCGCCTTCCGCGAGCCATAGGTTGCCGTTCGTGTGTACGCGTCCCCCGAAGTTGAAATTCGGGCCCGCGAAGAAGGCCAGGTCCGTCTGAGAAAAGAATCCGAACTGAAAGATCGGAATGCCCACGGTCTGCGTCACACGCTGGAGCTTGACTTCCGATCCTGGGGTGGTACGAGCGGTCACCGTGAGCGTGTACGGCGTCATTAGGCCCACCAAGCCAGAATATGTGCCGCTGGAAATTGTGCCGAAGCTGCTAGCGGGCAAGTTTGCATTGCTCGGACTCGGCGTGAAGCTGATCTGATAACCCGATCCCGGGGAGCTGCTGCCCGCAGCAATGTATTGAACGCCTGGAATATTGGAGGGCGGCCCCGGGGTGGTGAGGAGGTTGTTGATAGCCGTTTTGTCCGGCGCATAATTGGCGGCGAACAAATTCTCGAGGCTCGCTGTGAGAGACTCCATGCCCGCTTCGGCGCCGTAGAAAGCGCGCTGGCGGTCGGTGTTGTTGCCTCCGAGCTTTTGATCATCGAGCACGAGCCATGAGACTCCAACAACCATGGCCGAGAGCAGCAGCAGGATGATCATCGTGGTCAAGAGTGCTATCCCGTGGTCGCCACGATCCCTCATCAGTTCGTCCCTCCTGGTCGTCGAAATGATCGAATCAGAACGCGTCTGTGGCATCATGCTCATGCTCCTCGATGACCTTCACTCACTGAAACTCGTTATAGAAATCCAGGCCGCGAATGCTCACGACCGTTTCCAGATTGTTCCGGAAATACGTTTTGCTCTGGCTGTAGGGATTCTCCGACCGCGCATAAAGGATGATGTAGGCATCGCGGATATCCGGCAGTTGTGCCTGCGTGGGATTTCCTTGGCCGGCCGTGACCGTGACGGGACTCGAACCGGCATTGAGAATGTCGTAGAAAAGCTGCATGTTCTCGATCACTTCTCCGACTGCCTGGGGCTGCTTCAAATTCACCTGGCGCATCAGCTCCGGGCGGCTCGGATTCGAATTGTCGATGAAGTATGTAATCATCCAGACGCGAGTGGCCGTAGTTGTCGGATAGGTCCCAGAACCCGGTGGTGACTGGATTTGCTTGATGGTTCCCGCCGACGCGCCCGAGGCATTCAGCCCGAAGGGATCCCCCGAACTGAATTTGATCGAGTTACCCGCGACATTGACTGACGATACGTAGAAGAGCGCCAGATGACCGCTCGAATCACTGATGGCCGTGTCGGTCCCGGTAATGCTGCCGTCTCCCAGCGTGTTATTGTTCTGGAGAAGAATCAGGTCGCCAGGACTGAGACCGGTGTTGCCGTTGTTGATCACGATGCAAGTCGGGTCAAACGTGACGGTCGTCGTCGAGCCCGCCGTAACGATACTCCCGGCGGGTGCTGGGTTGGGATTGGTTGCCGCGCAACCCGCTGTACCGCCGCCAGCACTCAGGAAGATAGGGAATTCATTGAGCCAGTGCCCGTTCGCGTCCACCAGGGTCGTATCGGCGTAGATCAAGGTAACCATATCCGTGCCTACACCCGACGTTGCTGTCGTTGGCCCCAATTGATATCCAGTGATGATTGCCGGCAACGCCGTCCAAGTGGTATTGAACGTGCCAAAACTCGTCCCCGGCGTGCCGGGGCCGGGCCGCTGCATCGCCGAGGTGCCGCCCGTGTTGGGGATGGTGATCCCTCCCAGCGGGATGCCCTCTCCGGTCTGGAGAAAATCCCGAACCATGTAATTCAGGCCGGCACGCAAATTTTGCTGCGTGTCCGCCATCAGGCTCACTGCCTCGGTGGCATGAATAGCATTGGTCAGAGTGCTGAGAGTGACCGCCACGACGAGCGACAAAACCGTGATGGCCACCAGCACCTCTATCAGCGTGAATCCCTTTTCCCGTCTCATTCGGTTTCTCCGTGGCATTACGAAAAGTTCGAAATGTAAGCCGTGAGGGTGTAGGAGCGGCTGCCAAAGCGACCGGACGCGTACGTCACGGTCACCTGAATCTGCCGCAGGTTTGCGATGGGGTTTCCCGCCCCATCGAGCACAGGCGTGATCGCTATGGTCCGATTGAAATTGGAAAGGGGTATGAGATTTCCGCTGCTGCTGTTGACGACGCCGCTGCTATTCGGGAGGATGAGTGCATCTGGTGCCGCCAGCGCGCCGCCCGCGCACGCGGCGCCGTTAAAATCGTCCGCCGTGCCGAGGATCCCATCGGCTCCCGGACCGCACAGCGGCGTGGTGCCGTTGAGGAAAATTCCGCTGCTGCACACGCTCGAAGTTGCGTTGCAGATCGTGCTCCAAGTGGCTTGGCCGATGTCTCGCGCCGTGAAGATCGATTCCACGGCCTCGGCCGCCTTCTGCTGCGCGATGTAATCGTACTGAGACATGTTCATATAGGCCATGCCATCCGCCAGCGCCGCGGCCAGACCGAGAACGCCGATCGTCAACACGATCACCGCGATCATGGTTTCCATCAGCGTGAAGCCCCTCTGCAAAGAGGCGAATTTGCGAATTCTCATGTGCGCGCTCCTTCTCATCGGAACCACGCTGTTCCAGTACCGTGGTAGGCAAACACGCGGCCCGTATTACCCAAAACCGTGACCGCCCGCGCCGATGAGGGAATTCCTACTTCCCCAATAAACAAGCTCAGGTTAATTGGATTTCCGTTGCCGTCGGTGAAAGTTCCGTCGCTCTGGAATGCCATGCCCGTGGCTGGAGCGCCGGTGTTCGACCCATAGTAAAGGCCATTGGGAGGCGCCGGTGCGCTGCCGATGAATCCGTCTGGGGTGTCCGGCTCACCGGTAAAGCTCCGCAATTGGACGCGACTCTCGATTGGCAGCACCAGGAAAGGACTCGCAGCCAGAGCTTGCGTAGGCGGGGTACCCGCGGTGACGACCATTTGTGTCAGCGCGATACAGGTAAGGATGCCACCGCTTGGCAGGCAGGCGGTCCCGGTTGCCGCATTCAGAAACTGCACTGCGATGGTACGGCGCTCCGAAATTGCCAGCTCGCGGGCCTGACGCAGGGTGCTTTTCACCTGATCCATTCCTGCGTTCGCCTGGATTTGCTGCCACATCGGTTGCATCTCGATGACCGCCATCCCCGCGACCACGAGGATGATCAACATCGACGTCAGAAGTTCGATAATGCTGAACCCACCCATCGTTCGCCGGCGGACCACGGCCTTGTCTAAATGAGCCTGCGACCCACGCTTGGGAGCGGAGAGCCAGATCCACGAACGACCATGCTCAGCAACATTTTCGTCATCGTATCTGACTAACACCCAAACCCTCTTTTCCGGCCAGCATTTGAACCATGGCGCTCAAGCACGTGAAGATTAAAGGGCAAACGGGTGGCCAAATGGTGGCGGTCCACAGCGTCTTGAAAGAGAAGGAGTTGCGCAATAATCTGGAGCTAATTGGAGACCGCCGAAAAGTGCCGGACGGGTAGAAAAGTAACAAGTTAAGTGTGCTAGGGTCTGAGCGCGGAGCGTAGAGCTCTGGAGCTTCTCTGTTCGCCGCTAGCGGATGTCCATGAATATCGAATCAGGGAGGACGTCGCCGGTAATCTTCGTATACGGAATTTGAATCACCGGTTGAAAAATTACTCGGCCTTCCCATAATCACGATGAGGGAGATCTTAGTGACCGACTCGCCCGCCAAGCCATCTAAACCGCCTGATCAGGCCCCGAAGAAGCGTTACAGTACGCCGCGCTTGGAAGTCCACGGCGACCTGCGAAAAATAACGGAAGCTGTATTCAACAGGGGCAGGCGTGATGGCGGCATCTTCTTCCCTTTCATCAGAACTCACTGAACGCATCCTTCCTTCGAGGCCATGATCCACGGGCGCTTCGGTACCGGTCACGGCCTATGATCACCTCAGCGAGCGGATTCATTACAAGCACTACGCTCGGCCCAAGCGCAAGGCCGCCTACAATCAGAGCGCCGTCTCGAGATTAGTATGATGTTACGTTACGAAGCTGGCTTTAGCGGGAGACTCTAGCGCGAGAAAGGATACATCAGCCAGCCGAGTCCGATAGCCACCACCAGGAAGGCCAAGAAAGCCCATACGGCGTAGCGCACGCGTTCGCTCAGGCTGTTTTTTGAGAGAAAAGCAAAGGCCAGCGATACGGCCAGCCCGAAAATGACCATGGCTTGAAAATGATTGAGGATCATGGCGCGGCGTGCCCTTCTTCTTTTGATCCAAACCCAATTTGTAGCACTTCCAGAACGCATAACAAATTCAAGACGCCGGCCGTGGCAAGCAGCCGCGTGCCGTAATCCCCGGAAGCTCTCGAAACGTCCGCACCTGCGGGATTGATCGTGCCGGCAAGGAAATAAAAGATCCCGCCGCCGATATCGGCAAGAAACCCGAGCATGTCAAATGCGTCCGCTGCGTTCGAGCTGAATACATTGCCCCGCATCCACAACCCGACGAGCGCCAGTATTCCAACGGCAAAGAAGTACACGATGGCCTTGCCCCATTTTCGGAGCAGAGCGTGCCCCAGCCCGGGCACCAGCCATCCCGCCACGGCCGCCACTACCGCGAGCGCTGGATTGATCGGGTTCTTTTGTGCCTGGGCCATCTTGTTCAGGAAAGAAGAGGAAGGATGCCGGTCTGCATGGGCCCCGTGACCCGCGCTTCCCTTCCCTCGATGTACACGTTCACTTCGCTGCGAATCCCAAACTCTTTCAGGTAAATCCCCGGTTCGATGGAAAAACAGGTACGCGGCAAAATGGTGCGCGAATCGTGCGTCTCGAGGCTGTCCATGTTGGCACCGTTACCGTGCACCTCCTGTCCGATGCTGTGGCCGGTGCGGTGCACAAAATATTTCCCATAACCTGCCTCCGAAATCACCTCACGGGCAACGCGATCCACTTGCCATCCCTTCACCGCCCGGCCCTTGGGCAGCTCCTGCCGGATAAATGCAATCGCACGGTCGCGCGCCTCGCGCACATGCTTGAAAATGCGCTCGTACTTGCCGGGGATCGTGGCGCCCAGGTAACCCACCCAGGTAATGTCGTAATAGACGCTGCCGGGGCGTGCGAGTTTTCCCCATACGTCTAGCAAAAGCAAATCGCCTTCGCGAATCGGTGCTGACTTAGCCGCGCTCGGTTCATAATGCGGGTCCCCGCTGTGAGGCCCGACGGCCACAATCGGCGGCTCGTCCGTGATGATTGAATTCGCCCGGAATTTCTCCAGAATCCACTGCTGCAACTCGTATTCGACCAGGTTGGCCTTGGCACGGACTTGCGCTGCAGCGTGAGCGAAAGCCTCCTGCACAACGCGGTCGATCACCTTTCCCGCTTCCAGATGCGATTGAAATTGCTCCGCGCTCCAGCAGGCCTCGAATCTCTGCACCAAATCCGCCGAACTCACCACCGCGCAGCCCTGCGCGCGGATCATCTCCACCGTGCCCGCGTCGACCAGCGAGACGTAAGGTATGGCGTTCCGGGGCGAATACTGCATGGCGACTTTGCGCGCGCGGCCGATCAAATGCGGAAGGTGTTTGTTGAGTTCGTCGAGGCTGCCATACACCAGCTTCCGCCCCGGCAAGCTATCGAGCATTCCGGCCTCGATGCGGTGCACCAATTTCCGCGGCGTGCCCCGGCTGGGGATCAGATAAAACCAGCGGCGCGAGCCCATGCCCGTGCCATTCAACCCCAGTACCCGCGAAGCAATCGGATCGCGATGACGGAAATCGTAGAAGAGCCAGCCGTCCAGCCCTGCGGAGCGCAACTCTTTTTGTATGGTCTCGATTGGCGGCATTACTTGTCGATCGCGGGCGCCTGCTTTTTTACCACCCCAACACACGCAAAAGCGGTGCGCCTCGGGGGCCCCGCTTTGGCGCGCGAAACGTCACCTATCGGAATGACCTTTTCGCGCTTCAGAGAGAGTGGCAATGGCGCGGACTTGGTCGGCTCTTGTCCCTTGAACTTCAACTCGCTTCAGGCGGCTCCTCTGGCCCGAAGCGATTTTAACAGCGCCCAGCGGCACATTCAAACAATCCGCTAGAAACCGCCGCAGAGCCTCATTGGCGCGGCCCTCCACGGGAGGAACACTCAGACGGACGCGCAGAGCACCCTGCCATTCGCCATAGATCTCATTGCGGCTCGCCCGCGGCTGGACGCGAACCAGGAAACTCAATCCGCCCGCGCACTCGCTTACCTCAATCATCGAGGATGCCGAGCGCCAAAGAGCGCGGTTCCAATGCGGATTTGCGTGGCCCCTTCCTCGATGGCGATCTCGAAGTCACGCGACATTCCCATGGACAATTCCGGCAATTGACAATGGTGTTGCCGCGAGACCGCGTCCCGCATCTCGCGGAGCCGTCGAAATACGGGCCGTGCCTCCTGGGGATCCGCGGTCATTTCCGGAACCGTCATCAAGCCGCGCAATTCCAAGCGGGGCATCAGAAGCACGCCTTCCACAAGACGGGAGAGTTCGGTAGGGTCACATCCTGTCTTCGTTACGCCAGGATCCAGCCGCACCTCGATCAGCAACGGCAAGCGGCGCCCCTCTCCGGCGGCGTGGCTCAGCTTTTCGGCGAGGGGCAGGGTATCGAGTGAGTCGATGACGTGAAAGAGACGAATGGCCCGAGCAGCCTTGTTCCTTTGCAGATGGCCGACCAGATGCCAGGTCGCCGCCAGATCTTCGACCACGGGCGCCTTCGACTCCCATTCCTGAACTCGATTTTCGCCGAAATGCCGGATGCCCAATTCAAAGGCTTCACGAATGCGTTCGGCGGGAAACGTCTTGGATACGCCCACAATCGTTACATCAGCCGCTTTTCGCCCGGCTCGGGCCGCAGCCCGCTCCACGCGTTCCTGAACGGCCGCGACGTTCTCGGCTACACTGCTGGGCGAGGTTCCCATGCCGCGGATTCTAGCAGAGTTGCCCGTCTACTCGTGAAGAGCGTCGTGGGTCTATTTGGATTTTTGAACTGTTCTCGACTCACTACTGACGCTTCTCCCGAGAATTGGCTCCCACTCGAATTGCCCAGCGGAATCGCGAGCCAAGAGCGTGAAGTCCAAGCGTATGCAGGTGCCCGGTGCTTGAGTCCAGAATGTATGGAGTACAATGCACATAGTCCACCATCCCGGAGGCCACCATGAACGACAGGATACGCCGGGTGATGCTGGTTGCGTTTGTCGGCTTTATCAGGGCAGCCGCCGTTTTGAGTCTAAGTGTGAGTTGGGGCGCCGGCTCGGGCTGGGCGCAGACGGCGCCGCCACCAGCCGACCATCCCGAGGTCACTGTTCATGGGCGTAAATTTACGCCCAGGTCGATCTTGGCGCGCAACATGGGTACGCCCGAGGATCAAACGACGCAGTTTCCCCCGCACAAAATTATCGCCAATCTCTACTATGTGGGGACGAGGACTCTGAGCTCGTTCCTGATTGTCACACCGCAAGGCAATATGCTCATTAACAGCACGTATGAACGGAACGTGCAAACGATTCAGAAGTCGGTCGAACAATTGGGATTCAAGTTTTCGGATATCAAAATCCTGCTCGGGACACACGCACACAACGATCATCAAGAAGGCGATGCCTTGGTCAAAGAAATAACCGGCGCGCAGACGATGGCCATGGCCGAGGATGTTCCGGCGCTCGAGGCCATGAAGCCCGGCGGCAAAGAGCACCCAATTGACAAGACCTTGCACGACGGAGACACGGTGGCGCTCGGCGGGACGACGCTGACCGCGCACCTGACTGCGGGTCACACGCGCGGCTGCACCACCTGGACGATGAAAGCACAGGAAGGCGGAAAGATGTACGAGGTGGTCATCGGCTGCAGCTTGCGGCCGCCCGCGACGCTGACGCCGGAAGTGATCGCCGAGTTCAACCATACGTTCCCGCTGGTGCGTTCGCTGGCATGCGATGTGCCGTTGGGCGACCACCCTGCGCAGTACGGCATGCAAGAAAAATACGCGAAGCTACAGAAGGGTGCGCCGAATCCGTTCATCGACCGCGCCGGGTGCAAAAACGAGGTGGACATCGAGGAAGCCATGTTCCACGCGCTCCTGGATGAGCAGCGAAGAGACGCTAGGCGTTAACGCGGACCGGCGTGGAGCTGGGGCCGGAGAATTGTATCCGCCGCCGGCCAGGTGTATGTTACTCGCAAGCTAGACAGGCCAAGTCCCAGACCACGGCAGTCCTTTTCTCCGGGAGTTGACGATGGAATCCGATGGCAATCGAAACCTGTCGCGGCGTGCGGTACTCGCGATGCCCCTCCTCGCGGCTGCACTTCCCATCCTGGAGCAACCGAGTCTTGCCTCCGAAGTTCATGGCACAGCGCCGCGTCCCTTCCGCGTGAACATTCCCGAGGCGACCATCAGGCACATTCTCAACCGTGTGCGCGACACGCGCTGGCCCGACCGGCTGGACGCAACGGACTGGCGCTACGGCGCCAACTGGGACTACATGAAGGCGTTGGCCCAATATTGGACCACGCGATATGACTGGCGTAAGGCCGAGGCGAGCCTGAACCGCTACCCTCAGTTCCTGGCTCGGGTGGGTGATTTCGATATTCACTTCTATCACGTGAAGGGAAAGGGACCCAATCCGGTTCCCTTAATCTTGACGCACGGCTGGCCGGGCTCGGTCTTGGAGTTCCTCGAGGCGATCGGACCGTTGAGCGATCCCCAGCGTTTCGGTGGCTCGCCCGAGGAATCGTTTGACGTAGTCGTGCCCTCGGTCCCGGGCTTTGGCTTTTCGTCGAAGCCCAGCAAGCCCGTCGGGGCGCCCACCACGGCGACGCTCTGGCACCGGCTTATGACCGAGGTGCTTGGATATTCAAAATACGGCGCCCAGGGAGGAGATCTGGGAAGCGGCGTCACCGCGCAATTGGCCCGGCAATACCCGGACTCACTCCTTGGGGTTCACTTCAACGGCGGAGGAGGACCGGCGCCTCCCGAAGCGGAACAGACCGAGGAGGAACGCGCCTGGGTACGCACGGTTGCCGCTTTTGTGGCGGCGGAAAGGGACTACTTCAATGAACATCAGCACAAGCCCCAGACCGTTGCGTTC
>QHYQ01000237.1 GCA_003224175.1 Acidobacteriota bacterium | reverse complement strand
ATTCGTGGAATGGCCGGAGAGTGCGTTTGACGCTGCTCGGGCGCCGATTGTGTTTGGAATTCTTGGTGATCAGAGGGTTGGTTTCCACCTTCAGCGCATGGCCGTGGGAGAGAGGGTGCAGGGGCGCGGCATCGTCATCCGTTACAAGCGTTTCGGGGACGATCTGCGCGGCTGTCACGTTCTCTTCGTCGGCGCTTCCGAACGCCACCACACCGCGCAGATTCTGGCTAGTAGACTTCAGGCTGTCAATGTATTGACGGTCAGCGAGATCGACGGGTTCGCCGACTCCGGTGGGGCGATAGAAATTGTGATGGAGGAAGACCGAGCGCGCTTTGTTGTGAACCTGCATGCAGCAACGCAAAGCAAATTGCACCTAAGCGCAAAGCTGCTGGCTTTGGCACAGGTGGTCAACCACAACCAGGCCGCGAGGTGAAGTAGATCACAGAAGGTACAGGGGCGCGCAATCGTAATCATAAAGTACCGTCGTGGTGACGACCTTCGCCGCTGTCACATTCTCTTCATCAGCGCCTCCGAACGCCAGCACAGCGCGCAGATTCTGGCCGGTCTTAAGGATGCCAGCGTCTTGACCGTCAGCGACCTCGATGGGTTCGCCGAAGCCGGAGGGGTCATGCAATTCGTTATGCAGGAGAACCGCGTGCGCTTCGTGGTGAACCTGGATGCCGCAACGCAAGGCAAGCTGCGTGTCAGCGCAAAACTGCTGGCTTTGGCGCAGGTGGTCAATCACGGCCAGGCCGCGAGGTGAAATAGATGCCATCGTTCCGCGATTTGTCGATTCGCCGCAAGCTCACCCTGATCGTCATGATCACGACATGCACCGCCATTTTGCTGGCCTGCGGGGCCTTTTTTGCTTTCGATATTCACACCCTGCGCCAATCCAGGATGCATGATCTCGAAACGCTGGCGGAAGTGCTGGGTTCCAATAGTACAGCCGCATTGACTTTCAACGATCAGGCCGCGGCCCGCGAGGTCTTGCGATCGCTCTCTGCGAAAGAACACATCATGGCAGCCGCTCTCTATCGCGGCGATGGCACGATTTTTGCCACATATATACGGGATTCGGCTGGTGCACATTTCGCCTTTCCCGCCGCGGAACCGGATGCGGCACGCTTTGAGGCTAAGCGGCTGGTCGACTTTCATACCATTCTCCTCGACGGCCGTCTCTTGGGCATGGTGTTTCTAGCCTCCGATTTGGGAGAGTTTGATGAATTGTTGCGGCTATATTCCGTTTTATTCGGTTTCATCGTGCTGAGTTTGTCGGTGGGCGCTTTCTTTTTAGCTGCGCGAATGCAGCGAGCCATTTCCGATCCCATTCTGCAGCTGGCGCAAACGACCAGGCAGGTGACCACGGCAAGAGATTACTCCCTTCGCGCAACCCGAGGAGCGAACGATGAAACCGGCATCTTGATTGACGGTTTCAACGAGATGCTGACCGAAATTCAGCGTCGCGACCGAGATCTGCTGCAGGCTCGCGACGAACTGGAGCTTCGGGTGGAACAGCGAACCGCAGAATTGCGCCAGGAAATATCCGTCCGTAAGGACGCGGAAGGAGCTTTGCGCGAGAGTGAGCAGCGCACCCGACTGCTGCTCGATTCTACAGCCGAGGCCATCTATGGGCTCGATCTTCAGGGGCAATGCACGTTTTCAAACCGAGCCACGCTGCGTCTGCTGGGTTATTCGGACGTCAGCGAACGTCTGGGAAGAAACATGCACGATTTGACCCATCACACGCACCCCGATGGGTCTCGTTACGCTGTGCCAGACTGTCCCGTCAGCGAGACACTTCGCACCGGTGAGGCTTGTCACAGCGACGTGGAGGTGATGTGGCGATCGGACGGAACCAGCTTTCCCGCGGAATATTGGTCCTATCCCATCGAGCGCGACGGCCAGATCGTCGGTGCTGTGGTTACCCTCATCGATATCACCACGCGCCGTGCTGCACAACAGGCCATGCTGACGGCCAAGGAGGCGGCGGAATCCGCCAATCGCGCCAAGAGCGAATTCCTGGCCAACATGAGTCACGAGATCCGCACGCCGATGAACGGAATTATCGGCATGACCGACCTGACCGACCTGGCGCTCGACACTCCCCTCAACAAGGAGCAAAAAGAGTATCTCCAACTGGTTCGCTCTTCGGCAGACAGCTTGCTACGCGTCATCAATGATGTGCTGGACTTTTCAAAAATCGAAGCGGGGCGGCTGGATTTGGATCAAACCGATTTTGATTTGGCCGAACTGGTCAGCCAGACGCTCAAAACGCTCGCGGTGCGCGCGCACAAAAAGAATTTGGAACTCTCCTGTCGCATTTCTCCTGATGTGCCGCCGGTGCTGTTGGGAGATCCGGACCGGGTTCGGCAAATGCTCGTCAACTTGGTGGGAAACGCCATCAAGTTCACCCAGCAAGGCAGCGTGGTGGTCGAGGTCGACCGCAATACGAGCAGCGCGGAAGCGGATCCCTTTCAGCTCCACTTCATCGTGCGTGATACGGGAATTGGAATTCCGATCGGGAAGCAACAGGCCATCTTCGACGCTTTTTCGCAGGCCGACGGCTCGACCACACGGAAGTACGGGGGTACGGGGCTGGGATTGACGGGCGCGATCATCGCAACCTTATGTGTACATCATGCTCCTTACCGCAAATGACAAAGTGGGTAACCTAATCGAGGGGCTGGAATCAGGCGCAGATGATTATTTAACCAAGCCTTTCCATCCGCAAGAGTTGAGGGCCCGATTGCGCGTGGGCTTGCGAATGTTGGACCTCGAGACCAATCTCGTGGAGGCGCGAGAGAATTTGCGCTTCAAGGCCAGCCACGACGCGCTTACATCGATTTGGAATCGTGGCGCGATTATCGAGTTGCTGGAACGCGAACTAAGCCGCGCGCGAAGAGAGGGCAGCTCCGTGGGCATCCTGCTGGCAGATATTGATCACTTCAAAACGATCAATGGCACCCGGGGACACCTGGTAGGTGACGAAGTGCTTCGTGCGGTAACGGGCCGCTTGAAGGGCGAAGTCCGGTCCTATGATGCCGTGGGGCGCTATGGAGGAGAAGAGTTCTTGATTCTGTTACCTGGCTGCGACAACCCAAAACTCACCGCAAAAGCCGGACAGCTCGTTAAGCTAGTAGGGCGCAGCTCGATCGAGACCTCCGCGGGCCCTGTACCGGCGACGATCAGCATCGGTGGTATCGCCAGTGGCGACTCCCCGCATGCCGAATTGAAGAGCCTTCTGCGCGCCGCAGACACGGCCCTCTATCGGGCAAAAGTGTCCGGACGAAATCGGTCGGAGATGGCGCGCCTATCTGATTTGGAAATTGCTACCTCAACGGCCGGCGCGGCGGCGCTGGCACGCGAGACGGTGGAATCGCCTACTTCAGATAAGTAACCAGCCAGTCCAGAAAAGTCTTGTACCAGAGCCGGCTGTTTTGCGGCTTGGTGATCCAGTGGCCTTCGTCAGGGAAGATCAGCAGCTTGGAAGGCACATTTTGGCGTTGCATCTCCGTGAAGAACTGCAACGATTGCGTGTAGGGAACGCGATAATCCATTTCTCCGGCAATGACGAGGGTTGGAGTCTTGAATTTTCCGAGCGCCGCGGCGTAGGTGCTTGGGGACCACTTGCGATAGCTTTCGGGATTCGACCACGGCGTTCCGGCCAAGTCGTGCTCCACAAACCAGAGCTCCTCGGTTCCGCCATACATGCTCACATTGTCGTAAGGGCCGGCATGGCTGATGAGTGCCTTGAAGCGCCCGGTGTGCGTAGCAAACCAATCCATCATGTAACCGCCGTATGAGCCCCCTGCGGCGGCCGTGCGGCTGCCGTCGATAAATGCGTAATGGGCTAGCGCGTAGTCCGTGCCCTTCATCAAGTCGTCGTAAACCTTTCCGCCCCAATCATCTCGGATGTCGTCAACGAACTTTTGCCCATAGCCCGTCGAACCTCGAGGGTTGATCATCACGGCTACATAACCCGGGGAGGCGAAGAGCTCTTCATTCCAGCGATATCCCCAGGCGTCGGCCCAGGATCCCTGCGGGCCCCCGTGCACCAGGAGGAGCAGCGGGTATTTCTTCGAGGCATCAAAATGAGGCGGCCGGATGAGTAACCCTTCCACGCGCGCGCCATCCGCGCCTTCAAACCAGAAAGGTTCGGGCGGATTCATGTCCACCCCAGAAAGCCGGGCGGCATTGTGATGAGTGAGCTGGCGGGCGTGCGCTCCGTCGGCATTGGCAGCGAAGATTTCGGAGGGCATGGCCAGGCTGGTGCGGGTGAAAGCCAGAGTATTTCCGTCGGCGCTCACGCTGATTTCGGAATTGTAGCTGGCCGGTGCGATCGCATGCGGCGCCCCAGCCGGCGCGACGTCGATTACGTAAACGGGCTGTTCGGCCTGATCCTCGGCGACAAAATAGAGTCGGCGGCTATCGGGCGACCAGAGCGGTTCCTGCACGCTGCGGTCGAACCCTTCGGTGAGATTGGAGACCTTCTGAGTTGAGCGATCGTACAGCATCAGGCGCCAGCGATCGCTTTCATAACCGGCCACGAGTTGCGCGTGATAAGCAATCGAGTGCCCGTCGGGCGAATAGACGGGATGACCGTCGAAACCAGGGTTCGTTGTAATTCGACGCGGCTCGCTACCACTGAGCGCGACTGTAAAGAGATCGCCGTTTGTGCTGGTGGCCTCGGGCCGGTCCGTCACGGCAGTGAAGCAAATCTCCTTGGAATCGGGAGAAAAGGCGATATCGGCGGCGTCGCCGCGCTCGTCGGGCGGCACATCGTAATCCGCGCCAGGAGTGAGGTCGCGCGGGACGCCTCCCGAAGCCGCAATCACGAACAAATGACTGCGCTTGCCATCACTCCAGTGAGTCCAATGCCGAAATAGAAGATGGTCATAGATACGCGCCTTTACGGGGTCCTTCTCTCGCGCTTCATCGCGTTGACGATTGCAAGCATCGTCGTGACAATCCGGATATACCGCTGAGGTGAATGCGATCCACTGGCCATATGGCGACCACTGTTCATTTCCGGCGCCGGTCGAGAGCGCCGTAAGAGGATCCCCCTCGCCGCCGCTCAACGTGAGCAGATAAATCTGCTCGGTGCCCGAGCGGCTGGATACAAATGCCAGCCGCTTACTATCGGGCGACCAGCGCGGACGAGAATCCGAGCCGCCACGGGTTAATTGCCGCGGCTCGGACGTCCCACTGGTGCTCACGATCCAGATATTTCGCGTCAGGCGGTTGGCGGCAAGATCCGCTTTCGCGACTGTATAAGCCACCCAGAGTCCGTCGGGCGAAACCATCGGCTCGCTGATTCTCTCCACGGAGACAAGGTCGTCGAAAGTAAGGGGGCGCTTCTGCTGCGCCCAAACGGGGGCGATCGTCAGGATCAGCAGTACAGGAAAAAAACAGATGCTCAGCAGATGTCTCATTTTGGACCTCGCTGCACTTTACATCGAGTGCTTGCCGCGAGCCGACTATTTTCCGTTTCCGCTTGGCGTGCGCGGCCGCAGTGTATCGCTCAATAAATCCGGCTGCGCGGTATTTCTTAGGAGGTGCGGATAGCGCTCGCCGCCGTGATACTGAACATCATAGGTAAGCACGAAACCGCCGTGATCGGCTGTAATGACAACCGGCTTGTTGTTGCCTTTTGCCTCGGCAATAGCCTCATGGAGCGCGCCGGGCGTGAATCCGCGGCCGTTGACGGAACTAAGGCGCATTCCCGGAGCGAGCCCTGCATCTGCCGCCGGCATCCCGGGGATTACATCCGCCAACCGTCCATTTTCTTCCCCGCTGGCAGTTTGAACCACGATGCCAAGCGAGAAACGGAGATCCAGAGTCTCGTCGACGCTCTCGCGCACGCGCATGACGGCGTTCTCCTCATCGTTATAAATCAGCTGCCAACCACCACGCTCAATTCCTCCGAGAGGAGGGTGCGCGTTGATCTCGTAGACGCGGGTGTTGAAAAAGCCGCGCCAGTCGTAGGGGAGAGTTGCATTGAGAGCGGCGATCACATCATCGAGAGTGTAGGGCACCATTTTGGGGCTCGAGTCCGGAGCCCCATAAAATCGCCGGCAGAAATCATCGAGAGATTTCTGGCCGTGCGATTGCTGACGAATCAGCGTGTCCGCATCGAGCCAGATGAGCCAGCCCTCGTCATAGAAATCGACGCTGCGTCTCCAGGACGCCCAGTTGTGCGAGGCATCATAAAGTAGCTGCGCGGCGACGGCCGTATCTTCCAGACTGCGCCATGAGCGCCCCGGCCAATCGAGGTAGGCGGCGACTCGGGCGAGCGCCTCGCGATAATCGTCTTGGGTTCGCAAACCGGAGCGAGCAGAGAGGAATTCGCCAATGTATTGCGTCAGCCCTTCGTAAATCCAGAGAAGATCGCCTTTCATGGGCTGCTCGAAATCGGGAGTTGCCAGGCCGGCTGGGCGGCGATATTTGCCATTCCAGGAATGGGTGAATTCGTGCGATAGCAGGGAATTCTCGTTCTCTTCTTGATCGCTGTTGATAAAAGTTCGCTCGGGAATCCGATCATCGCTGGATTGATGGTGCTCGAGGCCATTGGGATAAAAATAGTTCGTCAGCGAGACAAGGAAATCGTAGTGATCGTAGTGACGGGCGCCGAAGAGCGCACCCTCCTCGCGCACGAGGCGGCTATAAGCGGCAATCTGTTCATCCGATATGGCCAGCGCTGCGAGGCTATCTGCCACGATATTCAAGTGGTGGGGAGGCTGAACGTCGGGAGCAAGAGGAATGGAGCGGAAATTCTGTCCAGCAAGCACCGGCGAATCCACCAGGGTCGTGAGGGAAACCGGTACGAACAAAATTTCGTCGGCGTCTTGTTTTTCCACCGTCAAGGAGGTTGCGAATTTCCATCCCTGCGGAAGGCGCAGGCTGGCCTGGTAGGTGAGCGAATCGGTGGGTGCTCCAGCAGGATAGAGCACAAGCAAATTCCATTCCAGCACGGCCAGCATTTGATCCGCCGTGGGGCCGGCGGAAAAGCCTTCGCCTCCGGCCGGCGACAAATAATCGTAAGTGGCTTCGAGCGCGGTCGCACCGCTGGGCACTTCGACATGGAACATGAACATGTCGACATCGTCGCGCCGCCAGGGGATCGTTTTGCCGTCAGCGGTGAGCTTTAGGCCCACGAGATCAGCAATGGGGCCATCTGGGGCGTGCTCGCCGGGTATCCACTTGGGATAGAGCAGGGTTATCGGTCCGGGTTTAGCCGGCAACTCCAGACGGGCATGGAAGATGCGGCGCGGCGCCTCGCGCAAGTCCGCAGACAGGTGAATTGTGGCGTTCTGCCCCCATGCAGACGGCATAAGGACCAAGACTGCTAAGAACAGCAGAGAGGGTTTCGGCTTTGCTCTCTCCACACTGCCTCCTTCGCCGCAACGTTTGCACATGGGTGCTATCCCGCCGAAAAGGAAACCATTATCGCACCTGCTCTGAACCGGATCCGTTCGCAAATCAAACCGCGGTAGGCTCGAACGCACCGGCCCCCCTCCCCCCTTTTTGTGTAAGTGCGCATTCTAAGGAATTAAGCATGTAGTCTTGTAAGTACGCATTTTAATGGGCTTAGCCTGAGAGCGCGCATGCGAGTGCTATTGGCCTAAAGGCAGACAGCGGCCCAAGTGAAAGACCGCGAGGAATAGGGGCACACCGCGGCGAAGTCACGGCCGCAAAAGCAGATGTTGCCGGAGAAATTGCGACGGCGGTTGAGGAGAAGGGAAGCATGCGCGATGTTACCCTATGAGTAATACTATGTCAATATATATTTACTTATCATATTATTCGAACAATCGTCCGGGCGCTCGGGCTGCGAAAACGTTCGAACAAATTGGACTCCAAGGCGAGGCTGCTTGCTCACGGCCCCATACCCGGTGCATCTGCAGGCGAAGTGTACGAGCGGCGAGGTCTTTTGAAGTCGCAGGAACGTTCGCGGCAAGTGCAAGCGGAACTGCATCGCCGATACCCTCAGGAGGTTCACGCACACTGCCATGTGTGGGCGATTTTCCGCTGCGACTAGCTTCGCAGAAGGGCGGCAGGGCAATGCGTGTATAATACCCGGCCGCATAGGGTTAGGGCGCGAGCCCATCACGGCACACCCGTCTTTTTACCGCGCGAGAGTACTCGCGCTCGGGAGGTGCGTGCCGGGCACCCCGGATGGCCACCCCAGGACACGCAAAACGGGCGTGAGCCGCGGACCCCGGATATCGTTGGCCGCCCTGCGGCGTCTACGGTTGATTCTTCAGTCCATTGGCATTTCGGTGCGGAGGCTTTATGGCTGACTATGCAACGACGAAATCGTTCGAAAAAGGGACGACGAGCCGCGTGCCCGCTTCTCGCGCTCGATTCACTGATGCGGATTGGGCTTACACCATCTTACGTCTCTCCTTCGGGGCCAATATTATGCTGCACGGTGTAAGCCGCCTTCTGGTAGGGCATGCCGCATTCTTGGCTTATTTGAACCATTATTTCGAGAAGACTCCCGCCGTCCCGACGAGCCTGTTGCCTGCGTTCGCCTGGGTGCTGCCGCCGGTTGAGACCACACTAGGCCTGTTGCTGTTTTTCGGGTTGTGGACCCGGTTTGCGTTAATTGCCGGCGCAATGGTGCTGACCGCATTGGTTTTCGGTACAAACCTCGCGCAGGATTGGAATGTCGCCGGACTGCAATTGATCTACGCCTTCCTTTATTACTACCTGCTGGTGCATCGCGATCAAAACATGGTTTCTGTCGACGGGATGTTGGGCGGATGAACCGCATCTCCCCATCCGCGCATCAACGGAGCAGAAGCAAATAAGCTCAAGAGGACAAAATACGACGTGAAATACGTTTACTTCTTTGGCGCGGGCAAGGCGGAAGGCAGCGGCGATATGAAGGAGATTCTCGGCGGCAAGGGCGCGGGACTTGCCGAGATGACGCGCATCGGTCTTCCTGTTCCGTCCGGCTTCACCATCAGCACGGCATGCTGTGACTACTACCTGAAACACAACCATAAGCACCCGCCGCGGCTGCGCTCGGAAGTAGAGAAGAATCTCTCACGGCTAGAGCGCGCGGTTGGGAAGAAATTTGGCGATGCCCGGGACCCGCTACTCGTAAGTGTGCGCTCAGGTTCGGCGCGTTCCATGCCGGGCATGATGGAAACAATTCTGAATCTGGGCTTGAACGATCAAACCGTGGAGGGCTTGGCCCGGCGGACCAATAATGCGCGTTTCGCCTGGGATGCCTATCGGCGCTTCGTGCAGATGTATGCCACCGTGGTAACCGGCTTGCCCAAAGAAGAACTTGAGGGGCGGCTGCGGACATTGAAAGAGAGGCTGAAGGCCAAAGACGATACCCAAGTGGCGGCGGAGAATTGGCGGAAGCTGGTCGCGGAATATAAGCACTATTTCAAAGAGAAAAAGGGCCAGCCTTTTCCGGAAAATCCTACAGAGCAACTCTGGGGCGCGATCGGCGCGGTGTTCGAATCCTGGATGGCGGAAAAGGCCGTGACCTATCGCCGTGTGGAGCACATCAGCGGTCTTCTGGGAACCGCGGTAAGTGTGGTGCAAATGGTGTTCGGAAATACCGGCGATGACTCAGGCACGGGAGTCTGCTTCACCCGAGATCCCTCGACGGGCGAAAAGAGTTTTTACGGCGATTTCCTTCCGAACGCGCAAGGTGAGGACGTTGTAGCGGGCATTCGCACGCCTGTTCATTTGCACGAGCTCGAGCGGAGGATGCCGAAGGTCTATAAACAACTCGAACGCGCTCGGCAGCTGCTGGAGAAGCACTATCGCGATATGCAGGATATGGAGTTTACCGTCGAGGACGGGAAGCTTTATATGCTGCAAACGCGGACCGGCAAACGCGCGCCGGCCGCCGTTTTTCGCATTGCCGCAGATATGGTGCAGGAAGGCCTGATCAAGCGCGAGGAAGCGATCGAGCGTATCCAGGCGCAGGATATTGAGCGGCTGTTTTATCCGGTGATTGCCTCTACGGTCTCTCGGCAGGAATTGGTCGAGCGAAAAATCTGCACTGGAATCAATGCTGTTCCAGGAGCCGCGGTGGGCCGAGCTGTCTTTATGGCACACGAGGCCGAGGAATGGGCCAAGAAGGGCGAAAGAGTCGTGCTCGTGCGGCGCGAGACGAGCCCGGAAGACGTGGGGGGCATGGCCGTGGCGCAGGGCGTGCTGACGGCTACGGGCGGCAAGACCAGCCACGCGGCCGTAGTGGCGCGCGGTTGGGGTAAGTGCTGCATCGTGGGCTGCGACGAGTTGTTTATTGACTATGCAGCCAAGCAGATGTCGTCGGACGGCCGCGTTATTCATCAAGGCGATTGGATCACTCTGGACGGCAATGACGGCACGGTTTATGCCGGCCAGGTCCAGTTGGCTTCGCCAGAAATGCCCAAGCACTACCACATCGTCCTCAAGTGGGCTGACGAAATTCGCAAACTGGGAGTTCGGGCCAATGCGGATACGGCCCAGGATGCGCGCAAAGCCCGCGAAATGGGCGCGGCGGGTATCGGGCTCTGCCGCACCGAACATATGTTCTTCAAGGACTTCGAGCACCCGGAACGCAGCGCAGACCGGCAGCTCGCCATTCAGGAAATGATCATTGCCGATAGCCGGGAGGCGCGGCAGAGGGCGCTCGACCGGCTTCGGCCGTTTCAGCGCGGCGACTTCATGGGAATCTTCCGCGCGATGGACGGCTATCCGGTGACAATCCGCTTGATCGATCCGCCGCTCCATGAATTCGTGCCACATGATGCGGAGAAGCAAAAGGAGTTGGCGCAGAAGATCGGGCTGAGGCCCGAGGTGGTGGCGCGTCGCGTGGAGCAGCTCAGCGAATCAAATCCCATGCTGGGCCACCGCGGCTGTCGGTTGCTGATTACCTACCCGGAAATCCTGGATATGCAAGTGGGAGCGATCATCGAGGCGGCCTTGGAATGCAGAAAGGAGGGCATCAAGGTAATCCCAGAGATCATGCACGCGCTCACGCTGGATAAGAAGGAGCTACAGATTCTCGTCGACGAGACGCGGCGCATCGCGGATAACCTTATCCAGAAGGTGGGCATAGGTCTCGAATATCTGGTAGGCACCATGATCGAGCTGCCGCGCGCCGCCTTGCTGGCAGACGAACTCGCAGAGCCCGCTGAGTTTTTCAGCTTTGGCACCAATGACCTTACACAAACCGTAATGGGGCTCTCGCGCGATGATGCAGGCCGCTTTCTGCCCGAATATCTGGACGAAACAAAAGCCGCGATTTTCACCACGGATCCGTTTCAGACTCTAGACCTCCCGGGCGTGGGCATGTTGGTGGAATGGGCCATAAAGCGCGGCAGGGCTACACGCCCGCATCTCGAGGTGGGAATTTGCGGCGAGCACGGCGGCGATACCGAGAGCGTTAAATTCTGCTATCGCGTGGGGATGGACTACGTGAGCGCTTCGCCTTTCCGTGTGCCCATCGCGCGGCTAGCCGCGGCACAAGCGATCATCGAGGAGAAACGCAACAAGCGCGCCAGACGATAGTTGCGCGCGATTCGCGGGCCTAAGCAGAGTCACTGCGCGAAAGCGTCTCTGCCCACACACGTACCGATTGTGCCAGTTCGCGCAATACCTCGGCATCGGTCTTACCCGCACTCTTCAAAACATGAAATGAGTGATCGGTCGTTTGGATTTCGTGCAAGGTTGCCGTGGCGCCCAGGTTGGCCAAGATCGGGCGCAGTAGGTTCAAATCAGCGAATTGATCGCGGGTACCTTGCAGGAAGAGCATTGGCTTCTTGACCTGAGCCAAGTGTTCTGCACGCTTCGTGCCCGGGCGGCCGGGCGGATGCAGCGGGAAACCGAAGAACACCAGGCCTTGCACTCTTTCCAGTTCACGCGGATGTTCCGCGGCGGCCTGGGAGGTCATGCGTCCCCCCATAGACTTGCCCCCAGCCAAAATGGGGAGATCGGGCGCGGTCTCGCCGGCCGTGCGCACTGCCGCTCGAACGGCCGATGTGAGTACGGGCGGAGCGTCCGGGACGCGGCGCCGCTGCTCCATATAAGGGAATTGATACCGAAGAGTCGCGATCTCAACTCCCGCCAGTTCCACTGCAAGCTTTGCCAGAAATGGATGAGCCATTCCCGCGCCGGCGCCGTGCGCCAGCACGAGTACCCAGCGCGCAGTGGCAGGCCGCACCCATAGGGCGGAAAGGTCGCCTATACCTGGCACCGCAACTTTCAACTGACGCTCCTTAGAGACGGCGGCGACCACTCACGGTTTGCTAAGGCGCCTCCACATTGGGCATATCGTGTGTGAAGCCAGAGCAGGATATAGTACGTAGAGTACTTCGTGCGCCAAAAAAGTTCGGTCGGGCTGCTAAGAGAATCACTCGGCGCTCGGCTGTGGTACATTCATCTTCAGGAAGACTGGCGCAGTTTATACTTCACGGAGTCCTGACGGAATCATGATCATTTTTCGCAAAGAACGGTTGGAAGCTGAGTTGGGTGCCCTCCGAGATGAGTGGCGCAGAGAAATGGAACGCTCCTTAAAGACCGTCGCTGAGGAGACACTCTCGCGTTTAACACGCGACTCCGAAGCGATGGAAAAGGAAGTGGCTTCGCGTGTCGCCGGAATGGGCGGGGCCCTCACGGAAGTGGCCGCTCAAACCGAAACCAAGCTCAACATCTTACGCGAGGCGCTGAATCAGCAAGACGAGCGGTCCCGACAAACGCTCCTGCATTTGGAGGCCGCAGAGCTGCGCAGCAACGATGAGTTCGCGAAACTCGCACAGGCCACCGGAGAAGCGGACCTCAAGCTCGATCAGTTGCGCCAATATCTCGACGAACAAAACGAGCGCCTGCAGGAATCGTTGCGGCAATTGCAGGCCGCGGACGAACGCCTCAGCGAACAGCTTTCCAACCTCGATCGGCTGGTGCAAGCCGCGGGACAAAATCTGGAATCCCGCGCTACCGCTATATTGGAAGCCGCCAGCCAGGAAATGACGCGACGCGCCGAAGATACAATGGCCGCATGGACCCAACAGATACGGACGATCGAGGACGCCGCAGGCCGGGAGATCGATCGGTTTACAGGCCAGCTCAAAGCCCAGCTCAGCAGCCGCCTGGACGGCACTAACGAGATCCTGAAAAACATCGAGGCCGCCACGACGGCCGCGCAAGAGTCATTGCAGAGTACGCAAGAGAGCCTGGCAAAGGTTTCGGAACAGGCCCTGGAGGCCGCTGCCGGGCGAATGCAGTCGTTTATGCAGGATTTGCTCTGCAAATCGGAGCGCCAGATGGAGGAGTCCGGCCACGCGGCCACCGCCAAGTGGATCGCCGCGCTCGAGGATAAAGCCACGGACGCGACGTATACGGCTTTCGGCTCGCTCTTCAAGGTTTCGGAATGGTGCGAGAAGAAAGCCCAGACACGCATGCAGGCTGCACTGGAGAAGGGGTTGAATGCGGCTTCCGATAACGTCAGAGAAAAAGCGGAGGCGGCGCTTCAAGAATTATCCGCCAAAGCGGAGGCAGCCACCGGGCAGATCGAGGCGCTTATCGGAGAGGGACGCGCACAGATCCGCGCCGCATGGGAAACCGAAGTCGAGGAGCTCACATCCCGGCACCGCGCGGCCTTCACGGAGGAGACGGAGGCCACGCTGAGCAAGGCCAGCCACGATTTGCTGAATCAGGTGAGCTCCGTACTCGAGACGGTTCGGGCGGAAATACTGGCCCAGGAAAACAGATTGAGAGACGGCATCGCTCAACTGGGCGATCAAGCCATCCAGGCTCACGAAATGCGCCTGGACCAGCTTTCCCGTTCCTCGCTGCAAGAAACGATCGGCAAATTCAGCCAGGAATCCTCTGCAGTCCTTGAAACCCTGCTCCGCTCGGCTGAGGAGCGTCTGCGTCACACCTGTAATGAAGTTTTTACGGAAGCTGGCGAGGCGCTTCGGCAGCGATTGCTGGAGCTTACTTTTCTGCGGCCTGCGGCCAAAGCTGCGACGGATTCTGCGTAAAATCGCTACAGAGTTGTGCAGCTATAGGCCGGAGTCCTTTTCTAACTTCATTCGGCGAAACGTCAAATTTACCCGACACCCACAAGGTGTCTGCGATTTTGGGACGCAGTGTTGGTATCTCTTTTGGAATCCAGCCGGCATCACCAGGAGGCTTCCGGAAGTGAGTATGTAGGTCTGCACGGCTTTCCCGTTTGTGACAGTACGGACCAAGAATGCGCGCGAGGCGCCGAGACTAAGCGATGCGATCGGGTGGTTGGAATCCATCGCCGGCTCATCATCGGAGTGCCAGGCCACGCTATCCTGTCCATGCGCATACCTATTGAGCAGCACGCTATTGTAATCGCCGCCGTATCGCGCCCCGATCTTATCCCTGATGGCTTCGACTTCCGGCGTCCAGCCGGCAGGGTCGAGCGTACGCCCCGAGAATTTGTATGCGTACGGCCCTATCCAAACTTCTTCTCGAGGAACAGCACGGCCTCTGAATTTGCCCCGCGTCCAAGATAGAGACTGAACGGAAGCGAACAAAGCTTGCGCTTCTGACAGCCTGAGAAACGATTCCACAAAAACAGGGTTCATTTTCCGGCGGTTTGCCTTAGCTTGGGTTATCTTGGTGCAAATCGTCGCCAAGTTCAACGACTCTGGCTCGAGACTCGCTGGCTCGAAGCATTGTTTGCTGACGGGCTTAGGTGTACTTTAGCGCTAATTGAGAGGTCAAGGCATTCCCGACAGCCGGAACGAGGTGAAATTTTATGTCGAAGACAGCGCTTTTGGCCGCCATCACGCTTGTGGCACTCAGTGGATTCTTGTTCGCGCCGCGTCTCATCAAGGCGGCAAATTCGCCCAGCGTTGCCCTGAGCGGGCAAGTGAGCTCGGAGAAGGAAGGAGCGATGGAAGGCGTGATTGTCGGTGCCAAGAAAGACGGCTCGACGATCACCATCGACGTGGTCACCGATGCTGATGGGCGCTATAGCTTTCCGTCTTCGAAGCTGGGACCGGGCCAATACTCGCTGAAAATTCGTGCTGTCGGGTACGAGATGGATGGCCCTAAGAGTTTGGAAGTTACATCAGGGACAAGCGCGACAGCGGATATCAAGGTCCAACCGGCAAAGAATCTTGCTGTGCAGTTGAACAACGCGGAGTGGCTTATGAGCATGCCCGGGACTGATGTGCAGAAGAGGTTTCTCCTCGACTGCACCGGCTGCCATTCGCTCGAGAGGATTGCACGATCCACGCACACGGCCGATGAGTTCGTGCCCCTTGTCCAGCGGATGGGCCTTTACTCCCAGGGCAGCACCCCGGCGCATCCGCAACTGCTGGCCGGTGGAGCGCGCAGGCCACCCACCGAAGGAGCTGTAAAAGCGCTCCAACCTGTCGCCGAATGGCTCGCTACCACGAATTTGAGCTCGACCGAAAAATGGGAGTATTCGTTGAAGACCTTGCCGCGGCCAAAAGCCAAGGCCGCACGCGTTATCGTCACAGAATATGATTTGCCGCGGAAGGTGGCGCAACCACACGATGTGGTCGTCGATTCGACCGGCACAGTGTGGTATTCGGATTTCGCCGACGAATTCCTTGGGAAGCTTGACCCGAAAACCGGCCAGGCGACGGAATATCCGATTCCCCTGCTGAAACAAGGGTTTCCCAAGGGATCGCTCGAATTGCAGCTCGATAAAGATGAAAATCCCTGGCTGGCGCTAATGTATCAGGGAGGGATCGCGAAATTCGACAGGAAGAGCGAGAAAGTTCAGGTTTTTCCGCTACCGAAGGAGCTACAAAGGGATCACACGCAGGAATCGATGGTGATGCCGATTTACTCCTACGTGGACGGGAAGGTTTGGACCAATAATCAGGACGACCACTCCATCCTGCGGCTAGATGTTAAGACAGGCGCATACGAGAATCTGGGCACGTTTGCGATAGCCGGCGCGGGCCGCAACATCAACGCATACGGCATCCCTGCGAACCGCGAAAACGATCTTTACCTGCTGGATTTCGCCGCGGACAACATTGGCCGGATCGATGCGAAGACGAAAGAGTTCAAGGTATATCCTACGCCAACACGGGACTCACGGCCGCGCCGAGGTATGGTGGACGCGCAAGATCGTCTGTGGTTCGCCGAATACGGCGCCAACGCGGTGGCCATGTTCGACCCAAAGACAGAAAAGATCCAGGAATGGAGAGTTCCCACGCCGTGGAGCGCGCCCTATCAGGCTGTAGTGGATAAAAACGGGGACGTCTGGACGGCTTCCATGTTTACCGACCGTGTCATCCGGCTCAATCCTAACAACGGCAAGGTTACGGAGTATCTGCTGCCGCAGCAAACCAACGTTCGGCGTGTCTTCGTCGACAATTCAACGACACCCGTCACGTTCTGGGTGGGCAACAACCACGGCGCCTCGATTATGAAGCTGGAACCGATCGATGAAAATGTTCAATCCAGGGCCGCTAAATGAAAATCAGCGCTGCTGGGCTAAGATGTTCTCCACATCTGTGCAGGCCATGTGCAGAGACTTGATCTTGGTTCCGTAAGCGGTGAGCCCCAGTTTTCCCGGTGTGATCTGATGGCAGGTGGTGCAACCGAACTCCTGAAACCGCGCCGCTTTCTGTCTTTCCTCTGCGCTGCGATCCGCTGGCTTCACTTGGGCGATTACGTTCATTGAAGTGAGCAGAGCGATACAGCCTTCAAATCCTTTGCCCACCTGCTTGCCGCGTTCCGTGAAACCGAGCTTTCCGTTCGCGCCCAGCGTGTGACAATTGTTACAGCCGTGGTGCTCGAAAACGTAGTGCGCGAGCTCGTCCGAGGTCATCTTGGACATTTGCGCGTCCGTCAACGTATTCTGTGAGGCCGAAGCAGAGGCTTTAGATGACTGCGCGCGTTGAGAACTCGGCTGGGATTGAGAGAACAATAGAACGGAGCAGAGCACAAGCGAAGTCGCGCCCAACCAAATCGCAACAGCCCTGGCGAGATCCACACCACTCCTAGTCTTAGAATTGGCCAGAGAAAATTGACTCACTGCGTTTGCAATCTTGCGTCCCCCAATCATAGTTGTCGGCTCCCTTCAAAAAATTGGATCCATCTGCGAATTCCTATCGCGCCGAGCGAGTTGTCCCGTTTTCCAGGGTTGACTGAGGCCGGGAACGCTCTGAAAAGAGGCTGGGCGCGAGAAAACTGAACAATCCGTTGCGAATGCTATCGGTGGCGAAGACTTCGCCGTCCTTGGGATCGATAGCGACTCCACCGGGATGAACAAGGAACGTATTGTCTCCTCTGATGATCGCGCGCGGCGGCACATCACCGTCGTCATTTATATCCCAAACACCGATAAAGCCGAGAGCGCCGCTGTTCCAAGGCGATGGTAATTGTACGTCATGGGGCAAATCGGTCCGTGGTTTTTCCAATTCGTAGGGAGGATGGCTCTCGTTGTTGATTGCCGCGACAAAAATCTTGCCCTGCTGGGGATCGGAAGCCAGTTGCCAGGGCCGCACGATCCCGGTCTTTGGGCCGGCGATCACTGCTCGTGGAGCGACGTCGCCCTGATCGGTCCGCCCGAAGATAAACAAACCCGTCTTTCTGCCAGGCACGCTCGCAGAGCTGGCCGCAACGAGACGGTCGTGAATCGGGTCGACGGCGACGCCGACGATGAACAATAAACCGGTGCGAGGGCCTTGAATGATGCGCTTGGGAGGAACGTTTCCGTTGGCGTTGCGATCGAAAACCAGGATGCTGCGGCCGCTGGAATCTCCCACGATAATTTCGTTGTTCTGCTCATCCACTGTGACGGTGTGCGGCCGGATCATCTTCGTCTTCGTTCCCTGGATCACGCGAACGGGAGCCTCCGACCCATCGGCGCCGCCGCGGAATACCAGTACGGCGTCGGCGAGGGCGACCGGGACCACGACTTCGTCATGGGTCGCATCGTAAGCGATGCCGTGCATCGTTCGGCTCAAGCGCGTAGACTGCCCGGCGATAATTCTTACTGGATTTGAATTTCCGTTTGCCGACCTGGCAAACACCGCGATGCGCGGCTGGCTCACTCAATTGGGCACTAAGAGCTGATCGCGCTTGGAATCGTAGGCCACGGCGTAGGGATTGCCGAATCCGCCGGTCGGCGTACCCGCGGGGGCATTGCGGATGATTCGCTTGGGCGCGGCGTCGCCTGTAGCATCGCGGGCAAAAATCAGAGCGGTGTGGTCTCCATAATTCGCCACCCAGAGTTCGTTGTGATCCGCGTCAATGGCGACGCCCATGGGGCTCGAAATGCCCGTCTTCGCCCCGCGAATCATGCGCACCGGGGCGATATTGCCCTGCGCCGTGCGACGAAAGACCAGAACGGAGTTGTCGCCGTTATTGGCAACGGCGATTTCATCATGCGTGCCGTCGAGATCAATTCCCATGGGCCAGTTCAGTTTGGTATTTGGACCTTGGATTGTGCGGACGGGTTTGGCATCCCCGCTGGCGGCTTCATCGAAGACGTTGATTGAAGGCGGGACAAATTGGCCGCCGAGAATATTCTCGTCGCCGTTCTCCTTAGCGGGCGACGTCTGAGCATCGTAAGCAGTGTAGGGCGCGATTTCCGTCGAATTTCCGTGGCTTGCCACAATAATTTCGTGGTGGCCTGCATCCCATCGCACGCCATGAGGGTCTGCCAGATTCGTGAGCGATCCCTTGACGATACGGAGCGGAGCGTCCATACCGTTGGAATCGCGGCGGTAGACGGCGAGCATGCTGAGCTGCTGAACCGAGATGACCATTTCTCCGCGCGAACCATTCAGGGAAATTCCCCAGCTTTGGTGCGGGACGTACAAATGACGCTTGGGCTTGAGATTGCCGTTCGCGTCGTAGTCGAACACGGCGATGCGGTCCTCGACGTCATTATTTACGGCATAAATTTCGCGGCGCTCCGGGTCGATTTCCACGCCGGCAATGAAACCAACCTCGGTTTGCGGGCCGATAATCTGCCACATGGGAGATGTCACGGCCGACGAGTTGCCGCCGGCCGAACGCTCATAGGTGAGGACGCTCTTGCGGTTCTCATCGCTCATGAGAACGCGATTGCCGCGCGTGTCCAGGACGATGCCGTTGAAGGTGGGGTAGGGATCGATCACGTAGCGAAGGGGAGGAAGCTGGCCCTCGGCGAACGTGCTGGCGTCGGCTTGTGGATCAGCTAAAACCTCGGGCCCGCCGTCGCCCCACCAGGTGCACATATCGCCCGTGGGATCGGCCGCCAGTCTGGCAAGGGGCGTCGGGGAATAGGTGAGGAGGACCGGCGCTCGCCGCCCCGAAAATGCAAAGAAGCACAAAGCCGCAGCGCCGAAAAACACGATCAGCCGCAACGATGAGGAGCTCCACGTGCGATTAGCTGAAGCCAACGATCACCTCAAAATCACTCGCAGATACACTTCGGAAACTTCTGCCGCTTGCTCCGAACGCTCGCTTCGGTGCAGTTACTATAGTCATCAAAACATGAGGTTGCAAGCGTGCTCGGCAGGCTGGAGGCTGGGCTCGCTCACCTGCCTTGCGAAGTAGCGGGCGTGAGATGCAGGCTGTTGCCGGGCCCAGGCGTTTAGTCCTAGTATGGAAGCCGCAGGGGAGGCGGCGGCCTGACTATGGCGCGGAACGGTCACAATCGCGCATCTGCTTCGCAGGAAGTGAACCCGGACCATATCGTAAGCGTGAAGGATTTCTCGCCAGACACGTTGCGAAACGTCATCGCGCACCTGAAGGCGTCCACCTCGTTTGAGCATCTGGTCTACCGCGAGGCCGAGCTGGACGCTATTTGGACGATCACGGGTTTTTTTCTGGCGAATGAGCCGGCGTCAAGCGTGCATGATGCCGTGAACCGGTTGCACGCCGGGGCGCAGAAGGCCCATGATCTGGTGGCGGAGCGGCGGCCTGGAGCGGCGGCCACGGTTCTGGAAGCTTTTCTGTAGATTAGGAACGGGATCGCTAAATGCTCTCGAGGGAAGAAAACGATCTACTGACTCGGACCGATGCGGGGACAGCCGCGGGCAAGTACTTCCGCCGATTTTGGCTGCCTGTGTTGCTGCCGACGGAGGTGCCGACTCCCGACTGTCCTCCCGTTCGGGTGCGGCTGCTGGGTGAAGATCTCCTCGCGTTCCGGGACACGAAGGGCCGGGTGGGGCTGATCGACGAATTTTGTGCTCACCGCCGCGCCAGCCTCTTTTGGGGACGCAACGAAGAGTGCGGCTTGAGGTGCGTTTATCACGGATGGAAATTTGACGTGAACGGCACGTGCGTGGACATGCCCAACGAGCCTCCGGAATACGGGTTCGGAAACAAGTTGCGGACCACGGCTTACCCGACACGCGAGTACGGAGGCTTGATCTGGGCCTACATGGGTCCACCAGAGCACGAACCCGAGTTGCCCAAACTGGAGTGGGCGCGCGTTGCGGACAATCAGCGCTACATCTCAAAACGCTTTCAGGAGACCAACTACCTGCAAGCCATTGAAGGCGGCATCGACTCCAGCCATTCGAATTTTCTGCACGCCAGCTTGGACGCGTTTCGTGTGACCGATTCCTACGTGGAAAAGGTAAAAAATAGCGGCACTCTGCGAGCGAAATATCACCTCTTGGACAAGGCGCCGCGGTTCACCGTGAAGAAAACGGATTATGGCGTCGTCATCGGAGTGCGGCGTAACGCGGAAGAGGACCGATATTATTGGCGGCTAACCCAATTCCTTCTTCCCAGCCACACGATGATTCCCTACGAGAAGGGGCTGGCGATTCACGGACACTGCTGGGTACCGCGAGACGACCAGACTTGCTGGGTGTGGACAATCAGCTGGAATCCCGAGGCGCCGCTTTCCGAGGAAGAGTGGAAGACGATCCGAGATGAGACGTTCGTGCATGCACAAGTGGATCCTGCTACGTTCCGTCCGGTGCGCAACAAAGCGAATCAGTACTTGCTGGACCGCGAGAAACAGCGGACCGCGAACATGACCGGCATCCACGGCTTTGCTTCCCAGGATCAGGCGATTCAGGAAAGCATGGGGCCGGTTGTCGACCGCACGCGGGAGCGCCTGGGTACCAGCGACACGGCGATCATTGCCGCGCGTCGCTTGCTGCTTCAGGAGATCCGAGAACTTGGCGAGGGGCGCGAACCGTATACGGCGAGCCATGGCGACGTCTACTGGGTGCGCTCCGCGTCGCTGCTTTTGAAGCGGGACGTTGAGTTTGACGAAGGCGCACGGGAACTGACGAAGGCAGAGGTCTAAGTGAACGCGAAGGCACCATTGGCCGAATCCAGTCTTCGCGAATCGGGCGTCCGTGAAGAACTGGTGCAGGCTTGCAAGGTACTTTACGCGGTCAAGGCCGCGGGAGACGGTCTCGGCGGGCATCTGAGTTTTCGGCTAGATGAAAAACGGATTCTGATCAAGCCACGCCCGGTTAGCTGGCGACGGCTAGACCCGGAAGAACTGATCGTCATTGATTTCAACGGCAAGCGTGTAGATGCAGCTGCAAGCGAGCGTAGCGCCGTTCGCGAGTGGCCGATTCACGCGCAGATTTATGCAGCTCGGCCCGACGTCCAGTGCGTATTACATGCTCATCCCAACGCTTCCACAATCATGGCCGCGTTGGGGATTGCCGTTGAGCCGCTGGACCAGGATTGCGCCGCATTCGCGGGGCGGCTTCCGGTGCTGGACAACGGCGCCGTGAGCATCGCCACGCCGGAGCTAGGCGATGAAGTGGCGCGGGCACTCGGTACGAGAGGAGCGCTGCTGCTGAAAAATCACGGCTGCGTCGTGGCAGGAGCGGACATCGCTTACGTTTGTGTTACGGCGTACAGGTTGGAGAAGGTCGCGGAGACGATGTTACGGGCGGCTACCCTGACAAAATTGCCGGTAATGTCACCGGAAAGGATCGCCGCCATTCTTCAGGCCAGAGAAGCGGCGGAACCATCCGGGCAGGGCAAGATGAACCACGAGCGGTGGCAGATGATGCGGGACTATTATCTCTGATGGCGATGCCCGAGAAACAAACGGCTTGGCTGATGAGCGCCGGCGCCGCCCTTTTGTTCATTGCGGGCTGTTTCAATGTGCTTTTCCGCGTCACCCCCTCTCTTTTCCATTTTGGATCACAAGCCCGCGTGGCCAGCGATGACGCGACGGACGCTGAGGATAGCTGCGCCGACACAACGGAATTGGCAATGGCGATGACGGCGTGGAGGCAGACCCAGCAACAAGGAAAACATTCGGCTTTGCCTTCGCAGGCCGAGACTGCGCCAGTTGGGGGAGACATCGCTCCGGCGCGTTCCGTCGCCGATGCGTATGCGAGCCTCCATAGCGTGGCGGTCGATCCCGACGCCAATCAGGTGGTGATGAGCGATTCCAACCGAGGCGCGATTTTCTTCTACGAACGAAGCGCCGGAGGCAATTCGTCGCAAATGGCGAATCCGAACCGGGTGATCCGAGGGCCGAGGACGGGGATGATGTTTGTCGCCGGGATCTCGCTCGATACCGCCGATCACGAAGTCTTTGCCGTAAACAACGATATCGGGGACCGCATGGAGGTGTTCCCATACGACGTGGAAGGGAACATTAAGCCCAAGCGCGTGCTATCGGTTCCGCACGGCGCGTGGGGTGTGGCATTTAATCCGATGCGGAAAGAGGTGGCCGTTTCGATTGAGCACCCGAACACTGTGGTTGTCTACCGGCGCGAAGCGAGCGGCAGCGAAGCGCCACTGCGGGTGCTGCGCGGGGCGGAAACCGAATTGGCTGATCCCCATGGGATCGTGGTCGATCCCGGTCACAACGAAATGCTTGTCGCGAACCATGGGAATTGGGCTCCGCTGACGCGTGAAGAGGAAGAGGCACAGGGCGGGCTAAGGGGCGGTCACTTCGCGCTGCCATCCATCAATACCTATGCCACGGAGGCGAAAGGCGACGATAAGCCCACTCGTAAAATTCAAGGCGCGCAGACTCAGCTGAACTGGCCAATGGGCGTCGGCCTGGACCCGATGCACGACGAAATCGCGGTGGCCAATTACGGCACGAACTCGATTCTCGTTTTCCGCCGGAACGCCGACGGGAATGCCGTGCCGCTGCGGGTCATCAAGGGCGATCGGACGGGCATTTTGGGTCCGATGGGAGTGGCCATCGACGTCAAGAACGACGAATTATGGGTGACGAATTATCGGGATCACACCGCAGTGGTGTTCGCGCGGACCGCGAACGGTAATGTGGCACCCAAGCGGGTGTTGCGCAACGCTCCCGCGGGAACACCAGCGGTTGGTTTTGGCAATCCGGGCGCGATTGCCTTCGACTCCAGGCGCGGTCAGATTCTCGTTCCGAATTGAGTAAGCGTGCCCAGGATACTGGTGTTTGCCAGGCTGGCAAACGGAAACGACGGACCGGTAAGGGTAATCGAGGGCCAGGGTACGAAACTAAGCCGCACGATGCACGGCATCGCTTACGATTCCGTTCACGACGAAATCATCGTGCCGGTACATTTGGCGGGAGCCGTACTTGTGTTCCGGGCGGGCGCCACGGGGGAAGAAGCGCCGATACGTATCATTCAGGGCCCACACACCCACATCCTGCGTCCAGAAACAGTGAACGTGGACGTGAAAAATAACGAAATCGTGGTCGGCGAGGACGTCGGACAGGACGTCATGTTCTTTCCGAGAGAGGCGAAGGGGGATGTCGCGCCGCTGCGGATGATTCGCGGACCAAAAACAGGATTGGACGAAGTGCGCGGTGTAACGGTCGATCCCGTCCGAAATCTGCTCGTGGTTTCCAGCCGCAGCGGGAAGGGAACCACGGGCGTCTTCATTTTCAACCGGACTGATAACGGCGACGTGGCGCCGCGCGCCATCATTGCCGGGCCTAAATCTGGGATTATCCGCATCCGGCAGGTCGAGGTCGATCCCGAGAGGGGCAAGATTTTTGTGGCTGTGAAGAATAATGTTGAATCTTACAAATTTGCGGACGCTTCGCCTTCTCCGTGGAGTTCCGATAAGCCCGGATTCATCGGCGTGTGGGACATCAACGATAACGGGGACGTGCCGCCTCGTGGTGTAATCAAGGGACCGGCGAGCGAAATGGTGTGGCCCGCGGGCGTGGCCCTCGATCCAGGAGACCGCGAAGTTTATACGATCGACAGCGTGTCCAACGGGATGCATTCGTACTATATGCCGGAATTCTTTCCCGCCAAGAAGCAATGATCAAAAAGCTAGCCGCCGCGTGCGCGCTCGGGTTCGTTTTGCTTGCGACGCTGGCGACGCTAGGACGGGCCGCACCTCAGGAGAGTAAATCCAGCAAACCTGCTCCCGAGGACATACCTCCTATCCGGATGATTGCTGACCCGTACCCCGCGTTTAACGGTATCGCGGTAGACGCTGCAAACGGGGTCGTGGCCATGAGCGATCCGAACCGCAAGAGCCTGCTGCTTTACGATCGCGCCAGAGCGAGCCAAGGGGGAGCGAGCCGAGGCGAAGCCAGCCTTCCGATGCGCCAGATCGTTGGACCGGATACCTTTCTCGGGATGATTGCGGGAATTATTCTCGACCCCCGGCGTCAAGAAATTTATACGGCGAATAACGACATCGAAGACACGGTGGTGGTGATGCCCTACGGCGCGTCCGGTAATGTGAAACCGGCGCGCGTATTTTCCGTTCCGCATCAAGCTTGGGGCCTGGCGTTGAGCGATGTCGCCGACCAGATCGCCGTAACAGTGGAGGTCCAAAATACAATTGTCTTCTACCGCCGGCAGGTGAAGGGCGTGGAGGCTCCGGTGCGAATCATTCGCGGGCCAGACAGCGGTTTGGCCGATCCGCACGGCATCTATTGGGACGAGTCGCACAATGAGATCGGCGTCGCAAATCACGGAAATTTCAGAGGAGTCGTGAAGAACACAGGAGGGGGCTGTGCGCCTTCGTTCGTGGTCGAAGACGATGCGGAGGCGGGCGAGTCGCGCCCTCCTTCGATTCGGATTTTTGCGGCGGGCGCAAAAGACGATGTGAGGCCGCTGCGCGTCATTCAAGGCGCGAGGACGGGTTTAGACTGGCCGATGGGAATCGCTTACGACCCGCAACATGACGCCATTGTCGTCGCAAATAACGGCGACAGCTCGATCTTGATATTTGGCCGAACGAGCAACGGCGATGTCGCGCCGCTCGGGGTGATTCGTGGTGATCGCACTGGCATTAGTCATCCGATGGGCATTGCGGTCGATGCACAGAACGGCGAAATGTGGGTATCGAACTGGGGCGATCATTCCGCGCTCGCATTCGCGAGCGGAGCGCGCGGCAACGTGGCGCCCAAACGCATCATCCGGAGCGCTCCCGCGGGAATGCCCACGCCTGGGTTCGGCAATCCCATGGCCCTTGCGTATGACTCGAAACGCGACGAGCTTTTGGTGCCCAATTGAGTGACGCAGCCGCGCATCGCGGCGTTTGCCAGGCTGGCAAACGGAGATGTAGCGCCCAACCGGCTCATCACGGGGCAAAATACTCTGCTGGGGCGCACGATTCACGGCCTTGCCTACGATCCCACGCGCGATGAAATCGTAGTGCCGAACGCCTTGGCGGATGCCGTTCTGGTCTTCCGCGCGGCCGCCGCGGGTTCGGAGCATCCGTTGCGCGTGATTCAGGGGCCCCGCACGGAGTTGGTGACGCCTCACGCCGTTAGTTTGGATTTGCAGAATCGAGAGATCCTCGTCGCTAGCCTTACGGGAAGGCGCATCAACGTTTTTCGCTGGGATGCCAACGGAGATGCCGCACCAGTTCGGGTCATCAAGGGGCCGAAAACCGAACTTGGGCATGTTGTGGGACTCGCCGTCGATCCAGATAGGAATTTGCTCGCCGTAGCGAATACTCGCGAGATCCTGATCTTCAATCGCAGAGACGATGGAGATGTTGCGCCTCGGGGCCGGATCGCCGGACCGAAAACCGGCATAATCGATGAGCCCTGGCAAATGGAATTTTACAAGGGCCGAATTTTTTTGGCGGCGTCCAATCATTTCCATCAGAACCTTTATGACGGAGTCACGCTGAGACCCGAGGCGAAAGTGGTGCCCGATGATCCATGGTTGAACCCCATTTTAGGTTTCATGGGTATCTGGAACATTACGGACAATGGCGACGTGGCGCCTCTGGCGATGATCCGCGGTTCTTTTAGCGGCTTGATTCACCCCGTAGGTCTGGCGCTGAACCCTAAAGATGGGGAAGTTTACGTGTCGGATAGCGTGAGGAATGGAGTTTTGAGCTTTCTGGTGCCACAATTCTTCCCGCAAGAAAATCCAACTTCGAATCCCGATGGTCGGCAAGCAAAATAGGCAACATGATCCGGCTTCCGCCCGCACAAGGGAAAACCACTGAAGGACAAGCTCGGTAGTGCGCACCACGGAACAAACCGTCCGAGCAGCGCCCCTGGTCGAAAGCGTTGGCAGGGCGCCTGCCAGCGGCAAAATGATTGGCGGAGTCTTGACGATCGCCGTGCCCGTGGGGTTGTGGTTCTCGCCTCTGCCCCTCGCGATTAACTCCCGGCACGCGCTGGCGGTCGCATCGTTCATGATCATCGCCTGGATTACGGAAGCGCTTCCGCACGCGCTCACAGGCTTGGCGGGATGTTACCTCTTCTGGGCGCTGAAAATCGTTGATTTCGAGGCGGCTTTCAGTGGGTTTGCAGATCAGACCCCGTGGTTTCTCTTTGGCGCTGCATTGATCGGCATGATGGCTTCCAAATCGGGCTTGGCGCGCCGTCTGGCGTATCTCGTGATGCTGCGGGTGGGAGGGGGTTACTCGCGCTTGTTACTCGGGCTGATCTTTTCCTCTTTGCTTCTGACATTTCTCGTACCTTCGGGAATCGCATGCGTAGTGATCATGGCTGCGGTGGCCGTTGGGTTGATGGAGGTTTTCGGGCTATCGCGTGGAAGCAACGTGGGTCGCGGAATTTTCGTCACGCTGACGTATACCGCAGGAATATTCGACAAAATGGTGATCGCCGGTGCGTCTTCCATTCTAGGACGCGGCCTAATCCAAAAGATGACCGGCATCGAAGTTTACTGGAGCCAATGGCTGCTGGCCTTCTTGCCGTGTGTTCTCGCAACGGTTGTTGTTACCTGGCGGCTCGTGCTTTGGCTCTATCCGCCGGAGAAACAGGCTCTCCAAAGCAGCGTTGAATTTTTGCGTGATTCCCTCGAAAAGATGGGCGCGTGGACGCCAATGGAAAAGCGCTCGCTGCTGCTGATGTCCTTGGCCATCGCATTATGGGCAACCGACCTGATTCATCATATTTCTCCGGCGGTGATTGGCATTGGCGTGGGTCTTCTGGCAGGCGTGCCCGGCTTGGGCATCCTGGAACTCGAGGATCTCAAGCGCCTCAATTATTTGCCGGTATTTTTCACGGCAACCGCGATCAGTATGGGCGAAGTGCTGCTCAGAACGAATGCACTGAATTCCATGACCACGGTTCTGTTCGCTTGGATGCGGCCCTGGGTGACCAACGTATTCTCTCTGGCGCTTGTCCCGTATTGGACGGCCTTCGTTTATCACATTTTCTTGGGTAACGAGATCTCCATGCTGGCCACGTCGCTGCCGCCCCTCATGAACTTCGCGAAAACGGCGGGAATCCATCCATTGCCGCTGGGATTACTATGGGCATTCGCGGCGGGCGGAAAAATCTTCGTGTATCAATCGGGAGTAATGGTCGCTGGCTACTCTTATGGCTACTTTGAGGCGAAGGACTTGCTTCGGGTGGGATTTTGTCTGACCGTGGTTGAGTCTGCTGTGCTGCTGCTTATTGTTCCTTTTTATTGGCCGTTGATTGGCATCCGCTGAGGCTCCTACCAGCTAAACGAACACCCCCGTTGGATATCACAAGGGCGCGCGATTGGCCTTGCTGACCGAGGGCGTGGCTTTTAATCGGGCCTCTAATCGGCTGTACACATTTCGTGCATTGCCTTCATAGATCTTGCGCTTATCTTCTTCGCGCAGCCAGGGAACGGCCTCGATGTAGCGCTTCGTATCATCGAAATAATGGCCCGTCTCGGGATCGATGCTTTTTACCGCCCCAACCATCTCTGAAGCGAAGAGAATGTTGTCAATAGGAATGACCTTGGTCAGCAGGTCTATGCCCGCTTGATGGTAAACGCAGGTATCAAAATAGACGTTCCTTAAGAGAAGTTCTCTCAGCGGGGGGCGCTTCAAGTCCTGCGCGATACCACGATAGCGGCCCCAATGGTAGGGGACCGCGCCGCCACCATGAGGAATGATGAACTTCAGCGTGGGGAAATCCTGGAAAATGTCAGACGTCAGGAACTGCATAAAAGCCGTCGTATCGCCGTTCAGATAATGCGCGCCGGTGGCGTGAAAATTCGGATTGCAGGATCCGCTGACGTGGACCATGGCGGGGATATCCAGTTCTACCATTTTTTCGTAGAGCGGGTACCAGAAGCGGTCGGTGAGGGGCGGATCGCTCCAATGCCCGCCCGAAGGGTCCGGATTCAGGTTGCAGCCGACGAAACCGAGCTCTTCCACGCAGCGGGCTAATTCGGTGATGCAGTTGACGGGTGGAACGCCCGGTGATTGCGGCAGTTGGCAGACGCCGGCAAAATTCTCGGGATAGAGCGAGCAGACCCTGTAGATCAAATCGTTGCAAACCCGCGACCATTGCAGACTGGTGGCTGCGTTTCCAATGTGGTGGCCCATGCCCATGGCACGAGGCGAAAAGATCGTGAGATCGGTGCCGCGCTCCCGCTGGAATTTCAACTGCGCGTTTTCGAGGCTGGTGCGAATTTGATCATCGGTGATTTTCGGGGCTTCGGAAGGAGACTGCGAAGAATCCTTGAGGCCATTGATTTGCCGCTGTCGAAAGGCTTCCAGTTCCCGTGGCGCCGTCGTGTAATGCCCGTGACAATCGATAATCATTATCGCCTCTGCAGCAATAAAATATTCGCCTGCAGGCGCATGCTATGAAGTGAACACGATGTTGTCAAATATCTTCGGTTTGCCGGACTTTGGGCTTTGCCGAGCCTCTGCTAGCATGCTCGCGCTTATTCTAACTATGGATGAGCACGGGATCATCATATCGACCGTGCGATCGGAGGAGGCTTGGAATGGCTGATCTCCCAAGGCTGAACGGCGTCATCCGCGCGCTGGAGCAGGGCCAAACAGCCTTTGCCGCCTTTACAAACGCAGAAATCGATTCCGCACTGGCGTTCAGCACTTCCAGCTACGACGCGATTGTTTTCGAGATGGAGCATAATCCGTGGGACGCACGAATTTTACGAGATTGCCTTCAGTACATGATCAATAGGCGGCAGATCGTTGATTCTGGTTCGATCGCGCCAGGCGTTACGCCGTTCGTGCGCATTCCGCCAAACGGCAACGAAAAGAATCAATGGCTGGCCAAGCAGGCGCTCGATTTAGGTGCGTATGGCATCGTATGGCCGCACATCAGCACGGTAGATCAGGCCTACAATGCCGTGGCCGCATGCCGATATCCACGCCTAAAGACGGCCAAGCTCAGTGAGCCAGCGGGCATTAGAGGCGATGCGCCCCTGGCAGCGGCACGTTATTGGGGCCTCACGCAGCAGGAATACTATCGCAAGGCAGATGTGTGGCCTTTGAATCCGCAGGGCGAAATTCTTGTTGTCCTGATGATCGAGGACACCCAGGGAATCGCCAATCTTCGCGCGATCTTACGAAATGTTGCGGGCATAGGCCTGATCCTGATTGGAGAAGGTGATTTGAGCCAGGAACTCGGTTTTCCGCGCCAATACGATCACCCTTCCGTCGTCGAGGCCATGGCGCAGATCGTTGCGAGCTGCAAGGAGTGTGGTGTTCCTGTCGGGCACCCGCATGTCGATTCCAATAATGTCGAGCGGATACTTAAGGAAGGATATCGCTTCCTAATGGCCGCGCCGACCCGAAGCTACGCTGCGCTGGAGAAATGCCGCCAACTCGCGGGGCGCGCCTAGGGGGAGGCAGTCACAGTTCAACCTCGCCGTGGGCTACCTCTCGTAGATTTCGATCGCTGGCAAAAGCCTGCCCTAATCCAAATTCAGTGTATCCTGAGCGAAAAGCTCTTCGGTGCCAAACTTCTTCGGAATCACTTGTTGATCGACGGCGAATTGCACGATCGTCTCGACAGCTTTCCGATTGGCCCCTTTTCGATCACTAATCCCGAAGGGAAATGGGTCTCCGACGACCCGCTTGAGTGAGATGGCCGCTTCGTCTGCGGGAGAAAGATTCTTGCCGGTGTCCAATTGGGCCAGGTAAATTTTTTTGGCCGCCTGAAACGCACGGAAGAGTTCACAGGCCAATCGAGGCGCAGCTTCGAGGAGGGAATCTTTTACTACGAGCCCATGATTGATGGGGTACACACCGGTTTTGCGGAAATAGGCGAAGCCCGCATTGCGAGCGTCCGGGATGAGCGGCTGGATATCGGGCGAATTCACACGCACGTCCCCCACCGCTGCGGCAATCTTGCCAGAAAGCAATAACTCTGCAATCGGCTTTCCACGATACGAATGGTCCACATTCGCCGGGGCTTTGTATTCTGCGACGTGCTCGTCGTCGGTCGGAGCCCAGGTAACCTTGTTCAGGTCGACGCCATATTCCGTCTGCAGAATTCCCCTCGCCCAAAGGCCCGTCGTGACCGTGTAGCCGCGATTGACACCCACGGTGCGGCCTTCCAGATCCTTGGGCTTCGTAATTCCCGAATTCACATTGTAGAAAATGGCCCAGTGGTGGAAATTTCTTGTAAGGAACACGGGGATGGCGGTAATCGGCTTGCCGCAGGCCTTGGCGCAAAGATACGTGGTGAAGGCCATCTCACAAATATCGAATTCGAGACCCCTCACCATGCGGCGCATCGCTGCGACGATGGGCTCGACTTGAATGTATTCGAGTTTCAAATCACTGCCGCAAACGTTTCCATCCTTCAAAGGCTTGGTAAGCCCGTAATTGCCGATGGCGATCGCTAGGGGAGGCACGCGAGTGGTTCCGTCGGGAACGGGTGCTAGAATACTCACCGCCTCATTTCGTGGCAAGCAGTGCATCCCGCGCGTCGCGGCGAACGTCGGCTTGCGTTGCGAGTGCGCCGTGGAGGAGATCGCCGCGCCTTTCGAGAAAGAGATGCTCATCACCGATGCGCTAGTTCACGTCTGGGAGCCCAACCGGCCGCGTTTGCCGGATTTGACGGCCCGCTGGACCTCGCTCGGTACCCCAGAGTTTTTGTGATGTTATCCTCGGCGCCTTGTTATTCTTCATTCAAACGCATCTTCGACGCCTACGGAATGATCTGGGGCGCGGACGTAACTCGACTAACCTACAGCTATACCGATTGTCTTGACCACGTCCGGAGGTCCCTCGACTTCCTCTCTTTGGACGATAAGGAATGGATCCTGGGGAAGACTTTAGCCGAAGCTTTGAATTGGCCCGAAGCTCGTCCCGAGACGTCCGTACAATGCGACGGCCAGCCAATGATTTGAGCTGGCGCCAACCCAAATTAGAATGCGTAGTGCAATTGGATGCGCGCAAATCGCGCCGGCTGAATTTCCACCGGCCGCCGCAGATTGAACGATGGTCCGGTGATTTCGCTTTCCTGAATCTTATAACCGCTGTTTGCCACGTTCAGGATATCCAGCACCGCTTCAAGCGTGCCGACCGGAAGGCGGAATTTGCGCTCGAAGCGAAGATTGCCGTTGACGACGCCTTCAGCGCGATTTCCGCTGAGCGGATTAAACAATTGGGTGCCCCGAGAAGTTGCGTCCATCACGATGGGCCCTTGATCCAGGCCCGTTACCAGTAACTGGCGCGCGAAAACGAGCCCGTCGAGATAATCCACAATTCCGGCCAATTCGATTCCCCAAGGCAAGCGATACGTTCCCTGCAGCTTCCCGAGGTAACCGCGGTCCATTACGCCTCTGCCGCTGGCGTTCACGAGCGTGTTCGGGTCCATATAGAGCGCGCCTACCACGCCGGGATCATTTTCAAAGATGGCGTCCCCTGGATTCGTCGGTCCGTAGGATTGCTCTGCGACGAAGGAGGCGTTTAGAAGAAGGCTTCGCCACTCCTCGCGAATTTCTGCTTGCAGACCTTTGTCCAAAGTACGCAAGTTGGGCGGGTTCGTCAGGAGGTAGTGATCTAGTCCGAACGTTGCCGGATTCTGCTTGTAGACCGTGAGCTGCTCATCGTCAAAAGTGCCCGGAATGCCGTCCGGCCCCGGGTCGAGAATGGAAACAGGAGAAAATGCCGAGGAAGGGATGCCCGTATTCACGGCAGCAACGCGGCGTCGATCGTCACGCCGGAAAAGGCTTATGCGCAGATCCATCCCGCGTGCGGGCTTGATCTCCGCGCCCACATCAAATTCGTCCGCGAAGGGCCGTGCGAGGGAGGGCGAGATCGAAGAATAAGGCCCGCCGAAACGCAGCACCAGAGCACCCAACTCGCCCGGCTCGAAAAGTCCGTCGGAATTGCGATCAATCCACTGATATTTCCTTCCGCCGAGGCTATTGAAATTGCCGAGATCGAGATATCTGTCGGCCAGGGGCACATAAACACGAAAATAGGTCGCGCGCAAGATGAGTCCGCGGCCATGCGGCACGACCCAGGCAAAACCCGCGCGCGGCGAAATGTTGTTCCATAGGATCAAGTCGGGTTGCGAAGGGAGTGCGCGTGCGGGAAAGAAGGCTCCGGCTGGACTTGACTGCTCGGGCAAGGAACCTCGCGCAAAATCTGCAATGGCACCGAGATCGAGGGACAGGGTGTCGCCCAGAACGAGATGGTCGGCGAAGGTCAAGGTCGAGGTTCGGATAATCGAGCGGCTGTCCGCGGGAGTATTGAACTCGACGGCAAACGCGGGCGCACCGTTCGCCGTGACGAGGTTCATATCGGATGGCGTCGTGAAACGATTCGTTGGCGAAGAGCTTTCGAGGCCGGCTCCGATCACGAGTTGATGCCGCAACCTCAGGGCATGGAAAGCGGTCGGCTGCCAAAAAGCCTTCAACTGCTGCCCAGTCTCGACTGCGCGATTGGCGAGCGGCGCGGCTCCCGTTATGCTGCCCCCGAGCAATTCGATGCGGCTTTGTGAGAGCGTCTTGAGGGGCGACGTATCGAGATGCGCTACGGAATATTGATAGCGCAATTGTAAGGCACCGAGTATCCCATCCGGCGCGATATGGCTCCATCCAACTTGAAGGAAGTTAAACCGATCCGCTTCGCCTTCGTTTTGGAAGCCGTACGGCAAAACGAAAGACGGGGTCATGCGCTGACCGGCTAGAACTTCGAGTCCCGCGGGTGTCGCCCAATTGAATAGATCCAGGCGCGAGCCGCTATACAGCAGATCGAACTGATCTCGCGCTCCGGCTTGAATACGAAGACGGCTGTCGGCGAAGAGGATCCTGCTATCCAGGTTATTTGCGGGGCTGGCAATCGGGACGGTTTGCGACCCCCACTCCACGGCGCCCGCGAGGAACAGATCGGCCCATTTGGCCAATGCGCCGCCGGCTTCCACAGCGTCTCGCGTAAACCAGCGATACTGCTCCGTTTGCTGCAAGGCCCCTCGATTTATGGGCGGCGGAAGGTTTTTCCAAGCAAGTGCCCCGCCCGTGTCGCTGGTGGAAAGATCGCCGTGCCACGAGGCGATCGGCTGGGAAGGGAAGAAGCCTAACTCACTGGCATAGGCGGTCGACGTTGTCTGCGCAAAGCCCGATCGTGTGACGATTTCGTCGAGCGAACTCACATCCGGCAGGATCACCGGCAGGCCGGGCTGAAACGAGTCGGTTGCGTCCATTCCCATTAACTTGAATTGCGTGCCGGTCCAGGAAAATCCACGTTGGGACTGCCAGGCCAGCCGATTGTCGCCGAGGCCGGCAAGGTTAAGCGGCTGGGCAGCCGTTGCCGGTTCGCGGCTGAGCGTCATGCCAGAAAAAGTGAATGCCTCGGCATAGGGTTCCTGTTTTGGAGACCCAGCCCATACGCCGGCATTCTCGCTCGGCACCGTTTCGATGCGAATTTTTCCAGAAGTGTCGGTGACGAGGCTGATTTCCTGATTCTGCAGAGGCTCGATCTGGATCGAGACGGCCGAGGATGTAGAAACACGGCGATCCTGGACCGCTAGGTCGTAGCGTCCATAAGGCAGGGTAAGAAGAAATCTACCCTGCGTATCCGTATCCACTTCGGCTCGGAATCCCAGTCCAGAGGAAATCATGACCGACGTCTTCACGGGCTGTCGCTCAGCATCGCGAAGCTTTCCGGTGATGCTTCCAGTCGCGATTTGCGCGAACGAAGAGGCCGAAGAAAAAACGCTGAGCATGAGCAAAGCGAGCCGAAGGGCGTTCGAATGAGCGGTGAGGGACATAACTCGGGCGATAGTCTAGCCCGCATTTTCCACGAGCGTAACCATGGAGGCTTCGCATTGTCTACGCGAAATGCAGAGACTAGCGGCCGAGCAGATGCAAGAGCGTTCTAATTTTCTCTGCGGATGGGGGCGCAAGCCCAAATATTGGCTCGACGTCAATATCAGGAAAACCCAGTCGCGTGAGACGCGCACTGAGCGTCTCTCGGATGTGTTTGGCGGTGGCGTGAGGCATTTTCACTAGCGCTCGAAAGATCACTTCGTGATCGGGAATGGCAAATGTATGCGCGGCGAGGCGTTCGAGGATTTCGGCGCGCGTTTGGCGATCGGGCGCTGGGGCGCAAAGCGCTGCGAGGAGCCAGCGCTCAATTTCCGCGATCGGCAGATGGCGCTCCGCATCGTCCATTATCGAAAGGTCTTATTGAGACGTGCGCCCGGAGAGACGTTGCAGGGCGGCGAGTGCGATCGCGTTTCGAGGATCGGTTTCGAGTCCGGCGCGGTACTCACGAAGGGCGTCTGCGATCCGGCCTTGCCGCTCATCTATCATCGCGAGACCAAAATCTGCATGATTGTCGATCTGATTCAAAACCAGCGCGGCTTGATAGTCCGCGCGCGCCTTTTGCGGATCGCCTGCAGCCAGATCCAGATCACCGAGATTATCGTAGGCCTCCGCATTGGCATCCGCCTCGGCCGAACGCGCAAATTGCTCGCGCGCCTCGGAGATGCGTCCCTGTTGCAGAAGGAAATGGCCGTAGCTGTTGTGCGCCTTGGTGTCCAGCGGCGCCAAAGAGACGGCTTGCCGGAATTCGCGATCGGCGTCGGCTATGCAGCCCATTTCCTCATACATTTCGGCGAGGTGCCTGTGAGGTTCCATATATTTCGGTTGAGAATGAATGGCCTGAGCGAAGAGATCGGCGGCCTCGCTGTAACGCTTTTGATTCTTGCGCAGCAGGCCCAGATTATTCAGAGTCGGGGCATAAGGCCGGCCGGGACCCATGGCGACAGTCCATTCGCGTTCCGCAGCCGCCCAATCGCCCCGGTCCGAATAGAGCACCCCGAGGTTAGTGTGGATCAACTGCGCGTCGGGTTGCGTTTCGAGGGTGCGAAGATAAAGGACCTCGTCTGTGCGCCAGTCGCGATTCCGTTCAACCGTGAGGATGGCGTAGAGGCAGCCGACGACCATCAGACCAAGCGCGACGCCCTGCCGCAAGAGAACCTTGCCAGCGGATCGCGGCTCGCTCTGAGCCTTGCGCCAGAGCTTTGCGGCAGTCCATCCGACCAGCCAGCAGAAGCCAATTGAGGGCAGATAGAGATAACGCTCCGCGAAGACCTGCGCGGGCATCCAGCGGGCATTCAGCGCGGGCGCGAGCGTGGCTGCCATCCAGGGAAATGCAAATGACATCGGGCGAGCGTGGTGCCAGAGCCAGACAAACAATCCGGCACATAACGCCAATGCCAAGAGTCCCGCGAGAACGCGAGGGTCGCGGAGGCTACGAACCTCGTGGAAAACATAGAACGCAGTAAGATGCGTGGGCCAGACAAGCTTCCCCACATAGGAGCCGGCGAGCGCGATAGCGTTCAGCAGGACCGAGCTCCAGGGCATCGCACGCCGCGCGGCGGCCGGCGCGAAGCTGCCTAGTGCTAAACGCCGAAATACAACATATGCCACCGCGGTCAGACAAAGGGGCAGATAAAGACGTAATTTCCTGCGAAACGGAACCACCGATCGGCCGGGACGGTAGAAATGCTCGTAAACGATAGCGAGAGCCGGCAAAACCAAGGCCTGCTCCTTGGAGAGAAGGGCGAGGCAATAGACTAGGAGCATCGCAACGTAAGATAGCGCTGGTGGAGTGGTTTCCCGGCCTGTATCCGCGAGACGTAGATAAAGCAGAAATGTCAGAAGGAAGAAGAAACTCAGCTCGAGATCCGTGATCCCCGCAATCCAGGCGACGGATTCGGTGTGAATCGGGTGCAGGGCGAAAAGTCCGCCGGTGATCAGCGAGAGCAGGCGATCTTGGAAAAGATGTTCGGTTACGATGAAGAGCAGCAACACGATTGCTACGTGCAGGACCAAATTCATGAGATGGAAGCTGAAGGCCAGCGGGCCGAAGATTTTGTAGCCGATCAGGTAGGCGAAAGTCATCAGCGGCCGATAGTAGTTGCTGATTCCTTGCGCGCCTTGAAAACTCCAGACGTTGCTCCCGAAAACCCTGCCCAGATACTTAAAGTTATGGACATAAGGATTTTCCAGAATTTGTTGCCGGTCGTCATAGACGAAGCTGTTGGCGAGCGTATTGAGGTAGGGCAGGGCCGCCATCAAGATCAGTATGAGGAAGACGACGGCATCGTCCTCGCGGGGCTCTCTGCGCAACCGACGGAACATGAAATCATGGTAGCGGAGGGTACCGGAGGAATCTAGGACTGCCGCGATGGACGTGACATAGGCTCAAACAGGTGCTCAATCAAGAATACGGCCTTCGACAACCGGACGATTTCGACCATTTTTCGAACTCTAGCCAGACGGGAGAGTACGAGTGCGTCCGCCGATGCTTAAGGAATGGCAGAAGCGTTTACGCGCGTCGAGAAAGGCCAGTTGCGGGAGGAGAAAAAGATTCACCAAGCGATCGGCCGACTCCAGGAGCGTTACCCGCGGGTGGCCCGCTACTACCGCATGGACTATGAAGCCGAGCGCCAAACCTTAACCTGGCAAGAGGACAGCGAGAAAAAAAGCATCGCGGAAAAACTGGACGGCGGCTATGTGCTGAAGACCGACCGGCAGGACCTGACCGCGTAGGAGATCTGGCGCACTTACATCTTACTCACGCGCGTGGAGGCAGCCTTTCGGGCGATGAAGAGTCCGTTGCTGGAGCGGCCCCTCTTCCACCATCTGGAAAAGCGCACGCAGACGCATATCTTTCGCTGTGTCATGGCTTACCATCTGCTGGTAGCCATCGAGAAGCGCTTCCTGGATCGCGGCGTGCACACCTCCTGGTGGACCTTGCGCGCACAACTCCGCACGCACCAGGTCGTTACGGTGGTGTTGCCGACCAAGGACGGCAAGGTGCTGAAGATTCGCAAGGGCACCACGCCGGAACCGATGCACCGGG
>QHYQ01000304.1 GCA_003224175.1 Acidobacteriota bacterium | reverse complement strand
GATCGACTGGTTCGGCCGGAGGCTTTCCGATCTGTATGTTAGGCACTGCGCCCGTCGCGGTGAGCTCGCCTGTTCCCGTTGGCGGCGGAACACCAAGCCCTTCACCACGAAAGCCAGAAGTCGATATACCTACAGGTCCAGGCGCCGTCGGCTTTCTTAATCCCGCAGCAATGTCCGCGTTGCGCTGCGCGACTTTGGAAGCGGCTCGCGCATTTGCCAGCCCCTCTTCTCCCAAGATGATCCGGTTGAGCCCATAAGGAGCGCGGGAGAACCAGGCATCTGGTGCGAAAGGTGCGACTAACCCTGCGGTGACGCCCCCGATTTCTGCTCCTTCTTTGGGATGGCCGACCATGGTTCCCACGCCAGCGCCAATCCCAGAGCCAATACCGGTTGCCGCCGCCGTTTTACCGACTCCGCGCGCCACTCCTTTTGCAACCGCTTTTAGACCGCCTGCCTTGATGGCTCCCGGCAATTCCGCTGCGGGATAAAGAGCGAATGCCGCATTTTAGCTTCGTGTCGAGCCCCAGCAGCTTCCATTGCTGGCTTCAGCGGTGACGGCGATACTCCCGGATTCTGGACTCCCGCTGCGATCGCTGCGGCCTTGGATTGCTTGCGAATAGCATCAGGCTGGGCCTGCGAAGCATACTTCGCGTGAAACTCATCGGGATCGAACGGAGTCGCGCCCTGCGAAGAAACGAATTGCTGATGGAAGGCGTCGGGATCGAACGCAACCTGTTGATCGTCGGGCATTATCGTTTGCTGTAGCCTTTCGCTTTGTAGGCAGACTCAATCTGCGCGGCCGTCTGTCCAGGATGCGCCGCCACCGCAGCCTGCACTTCGGCGTCGGTATAGGTCTTCGCACCGCCTGCTCCGCCTTCTTTGCCCTCCTATTTGTAATTCGGATCGAGTTCCGCGCGTGCTTTTTTCGCTGCATCTGAAATACCAGGAAGGGGAGCTTGGTAGGCTTTACTCGGCGCGGCATTCTTCCATTGGTTTTCATACGAATCGAGTTTGTCCCCCATCGACTGCGCCTGAGTCCTGATCGCGGAAGGGTCGGGCATTCGGGAATTACCTGCCGAGTGTCTGGATCAAGGTATTTCCCACTGGTGCGGTCGAATAGAACATCACGACCTTGCTGCGGATTCTTGGGATCGGCAATCGTGGCATGTTCAAAGGCGGTTGGCTTGCGAGCAATGTCCTGAGTCGCTCGATAGGCTTCCAGGTACGTGTAGGGCTTGTTCGTATCTGGATTGATTCGCGCATTGCCATTGTCGCCAGTCATTAAATCGTGAAGGGTTCTTTCTTCCGGCGTTTTGCCGGTCAATGTCCCTTCAGCCTGTGGGAATTTGCCTTGGAGTACGAAGTCGTTCTTCTCAAAGTCTGAGATTCCTTTGAACTCGTCGGGATGCTCCTGCATGTAGGCACGGCGCTTTTCGGGAGTGTCAAATGCCGCCTTGTTTGCACCAGCCTCTAATTCCTGTTGCCCCTTAGCTATTCTCTGCTGGCCTTCAGTCCTCGCCGCCTGCTGGGCCTGCTTCTCCTCCCAGTTCCGCGGTGTGCCCGGAATCGCCGTCTCGATGGCTCGGCCAATGGGGAACATGCTGCCAATCGCATCCACGTACTTGCGCCAGCCGTGGAGCTCGGGCGGTTGCGGGGTTGGCGCGTTCATGTTGCCGAATTGCGGCTTGGGCACATCGACATGAGCTGGCGGCATAAACCCGGCAGGACCGTTCGAGGACGATTCCGGCTGCAAACTTCCCGGCGCGGGCGTCTCGGCGATCGGTACCTCTGCTGGCGGCATCAAGTTGGCGCGTGGCGTTGGCGAGGATTCGGGTTGTAAACTTCCCGGCGATGGCGTTGCTGCAATCGCTGCGGGAGGCATGACCGATGCTGTGCTCACAGGCGGGGCAGGCCTCGGCGCGCCAACACGCGCGGGCGGCATTGTCGCAGTAGGAGTTGCTGGCGGCTGTCCGAAAGGACCGGCCGGAGGCATAGCCAAGTCCGGTCGCAGCCTGCCAGCCAATTGCAGCCGCCGCTGCTCGTCTGTGTCGTCGGTCAAACCGGCCGGTGGCATAGTAAGCGCTTCATCAGCCATCGAATGTTCTCCTCAATTTACGAAGCCCGCGTTGCCCTCTGCGGAACGCAATGCGGTTTGAACACTTTGCGAAACTTCCTGAATTGCAACCTGCTCCTTAGGCAAAACCTTATTCAGTGCGCTTATGATGTAGACCCGTCCGACACCAGGTCGCACGAGCCAATCAAGCAGGTGTGCCTTTCGCAGTCGCCGGCGCCAACTGGCTAAGGTTCCGATACTGATCTGCAGCCGGTCGGCGAGCTCACCATCGGAAATGATGTTTCCTTGGGCGATGTAGGCGGGAGTGTCGCCGGTCCAGCCGGCTGGGGTGTATGCCGCAAAGAATGCGAGCAGCCAAACGGCCGGACCGACTCGCCGGCGCAGGGCCCAAAAGTCGTTTGCTGGATCCATCGTTCGCGAACTCCACAATCCTCAGGCTATCGCCGACGTCGGCTCGGTTTCGGACTTCAGTGCCGGAATGTGAGTGATGCGGGCGAACAACCAAGCGGGATCGGCACGTAGCACCTCCGCGATCCGCTGGCGTTGGTGCGGCGCAAGCTCCACGCGGCCATGAATAAACTCGCTCAGCGTCGAAGGCGCGACTCTGATCGCGACGGCGAGCTCAGCCTGCCGCATCCGTCGAGCCGCAAGAGCCACTTTGAGATTGCTCAGCATCCTCAACTCCTTGAGCGAAAAAGTTCTTCGCCTATCACGGCAAAATAAAAAAGCCCGAAGCCTACGCTCCGAGCTTGGGCCGTTAACCCACGAAGGGCAGCGGCCCAAAATTCCGCTCCATTTGTTTAGATGCCCTTTTGACGCTTTTCTCTGCCAAGCACCATCCCCGACAAAATACAAAGGGGGCGCGTTTTAAGATTCGCTGGATCTCGCGTGTGCCCACTGGGTGCCCGTTATCCGAGCACAGGTGACAGGATTGACAGAGTTGACAGTGGAACAGCCTTTGCTTACGGTAAGTCCTGCGGATGCGGGGGCAATCGAAGAATCCGGCTTATAGGCCCGCTCGCTTATTTTCGATCGCTGACTGCCCTTTTTTCGCCTGATTGTGACACCCGGCGTAGCAGATTCATGTTCATCAGGCACGGCGGTTGAGGTTTAACGGGCGGCCTCCGCCAAACTTTTGCAATCACGTAATACCTAAATGATTGCACTTCGCCAAATTGTGAATTGTCTCGGCACGACGCTTCCCTCAAACTGATCTGGCAAGGAAGGCACATGCTAACGCAACATAAATGGCTCTGGGCTGCCTTATTCCCTTTCGTCCTGTCCGGTGCCAAAATCACAGCCGGGGGCACCGGCTACATCCCTTGTCAGGCAGGCGAGGTGTATCTTTACCAGTCGGCGACGTATGCGAGGGATCTTTCCTGAGCGCTGCGTGCGTACTGAGGCGGCCGTTTCGACAATAGCCAAAGACAACAACCTGAGAATCTGAGCCCATGGATCTTGCCAAAGAGAAATTCTATCGTGCGCGAATCGTCTGGCGCAAAGATATCGCGGCGGACTTATGGTCCATTCGCGTGCAGCCGCCAGCAGAATTCCGTTTTCTCCCCGGGCAATATGCCACTCTCGGAGTTCTCACGGCTGATAAACACATCGAGCGGCCGTACTCGATTGTTTCTTCGCCTTACGAATCCGAACTCGAATTCTTCCTCGAGTTGGTTCCGAGCGGCGAGTTAACGCCGGCGCTGCATGGACTTGGAGTGGGCGACGAGCTCACCATGCGCAAGTTGGCCAAAGGCCGCTTCACACTGGATCGGGAGGTGCGTCGAAACCACCTGCTCGTGTGCACCGTTACGGGAGTTGCCCCCTTCATAAGCTACATCCGCACTCTCTACCGCGATGCCCAGGAAAACAGATTCCCCGAAGGCCACCGCCTCTACCTCCTGGAAGGTGCCAGCCGGTCTTGGGAGTTTGGGTACGGCGAAGAACTCCGGCGCATTGCCGACGAAGTCTCGTGGCTCAAATATGTCCCTACGGTCAGCCGGCCTTGGGAGGATCGAAATTGGACTGGAGAAGTCGGCCGCGTGGACGATCTGATCCGCAAATACACACACCTATGGGAACTGGCCCCCGCGACAACTTCCACCTATCTCTGCGGTCATCCGAAAATGATTGAGAACGGCCACGGAATTCTGTTGCGTGGCGGCTGGACCAAAGAACAAATGAAGGAAGAGATCTACTTCGTTCCCAAAGCGCGCGTCCCTGTCTCTACTTAGGCATTGAGCATCATCCGTCACACGTCGTAGGAAAGTAGATTCGGAACTCCGACGCGAGGTATAGCCGCCAACAGGTATAACATGGTGCTGCGCTCGTCTGGTCGATTTGGCTGGGCAGACTCCGCCATACACCAAGGGCGTCAGAGAACACATCTGAAAGGCGAAGTCACCATGAAGCAATCCGGCAAATGCTTTCTATGCCTGCTGAGCCTGGGGCTCATTTTGTCCGTATCAGAAACAGTGGCTCAAGACACACCAGATAAGACCCTGATCGTTAATGGAGCGGCAGTGAATGCAGCCGTCGTGCAGGTCCAAGGCCGGTCCTACGTAGATATCGAAGGCTTAGCTCAAGCCCTCGGCGGTTCAGTTACTTTTGAGCCGAACCAGATCGCGCTCACGATTCCCGGGCCACCTCCGCCGCCAGCACCTCCGACCTCGGAGGGTATGACGAAGGAGTTTCAGCAGATGGCTGTGTCCGCTTTGACCGAAATGAGGGAATGGAGAGGAGCGATCGGCACCCTAATTACCACGGGAATGCCTGTGGCGGGAACTTGGTCTCAGGACTATCACGATCGTGTCGAAGCGGACCTAATGCAGACCACATTAGCTGCGGCCACGGAGCCAGATCGTCAGGCGCTACGTCTTCTCCAGCAAGAATTTGCGCTACTTGCTGAATGGGCAGCCAATGTCATCGGCGAACGCCAAGCTCTGAAAGCAGCTAGAACTATCGACCCTAATTCCCTCCAGAATGACCGATCGTTGGCAAAAATCTCCAAATGCGGTCAATTCTTGAGTTCGATGATCGTCAGCGGCACCTTTTACGACGATTCGAGCTGCCGTTAGGCTCCCTATTCAAGGTTGAAAACAGCTAACGACCGCGTGAATCTACACTGCTCCACACCTGCCTTATCACTACCTCTCGTGACGGCAAGACGTCTCACTCGGTTGATTTAGCTCATCTTCCGCAGCTTGGCCGTATGTAAAAATTTTTTGAGCACATTTGCCGCATCGCTCGAGTCTCAATATTTCCTAACTTTCGTATTTGCAGCGTGACCTGTTTTGTGTGGCCTTGTGCTCCGCTGAAACGTGCGTGTAGTGAAGACCAACCCTATTGCAAGCTACCTGGCGAATCGTAGCATCGAGGCATGTACCTGCGTCGCTGCTATCGGCACAGGGATGGCAAGCGCCACGGTTATTGGGCACTGGTGGAGAGTTATCGCACATCGCGTGGCCCGCGACAGCGCGTGGTCGCCTATCTCGGGGAGATGGATGCGGCAGAGCGTCTGGGCCTTCAGCAACAAGCGGAGGGACCGGCAGCGATCGCACAGCGCGGCCTGTTCGCAGAGGTGAAGCCGCAATGGGTGGAAGTGGACCTCAAGCGCATCACCGTGGAGCGCAAGCGAGCGTTTGGGGCACCTTGGCTGGGTCTACAGTTGTGCCGGCAAATCGGGCTCGCCGATTTTATCGAACGCACTCTCCCCAGCGGACAAGAAGAAATTCCCTGGCCGGTGATGGCACAGATCTTGATTTTGGCGCGGCTCTGCCATCCCTCCAGCGAGTTGCATATCGCGGAGCATTTTTATGAATCCAGCGCTTTAAGCGATCTCTTAGGTGTACCTGCCGACAAAGTCAACGAGGACCGACTCTATCGAGCTCTGGATCATCTGCTGCCGCACAAGGAAGGGTTAGAAAAATATCTCAAGCATCGGCTGGGGGAGCTGTTTGAACTGGATTATGACCTGCTGTTGTACGACGTCACGAGCACCTATTTCGAAGGCGAAGCAAAGCAGATCCCTTTAGCCCAGCGCGGTTATTCGCGCGATCACCGTCCGGATTGCAAGCAAGTGAACATTGCGCTGGTGGTCAGCCGCGAAGGGATACCGGTCGGCTATGAGTTGTTTGCTGGGAATCGCAACGACGTAACTACGCTGGAAGAGATCGTGGAACGTATGGAACGGCTGTACGGGAAAGCCAACCGCATCTGGGTGATGGATCGCGGCATGATCAGCGAGGAGAACGTACGGTATCTGCAGCAAGCTCGGCGGCGCTACATCGTGGGCACACCCAAGGGCATGCTGAGACGGTTCGAACGGGAGTTGCTGGCCAAGGATTGGCATCAGGTGTACGCAGGTCTGGAGGTGCGGTTCTGCCCCGCCCCGGGAGGCGAAGAAATATTTCTTCTCTGTCGGAGTGCGCAGCGCAGAGAGAAAGAGCGCGCCATCCACGAACGGTTCGAAAAGCGCATCGAGGAGGGGTTAGAGAAAATCGCGGCCAGCTGTCGGAAACGGAAGCAAGAGTCGCTGGTTATCGCCCAACGGGTAGGGCGACTGTTGGGTCGGAACTCGCGGGCGGCGGGAGCCTTCGAGGTCCAGATCGAGCCCGATGCCCAGGGATTTGCGAAATTCCACTGGAAGAAAGTCGACCGCTGGCGACAGTGGGCCGAGTTGAGCGAGGGCTGCTATCTGCTACGGAGCAATGTGACGGACTGGAGTCCGCAGGAATTGTGGCGAGTCTACATTCAGCTGACCGAGGCCGAGGCCGCCTTTCGCATTCAGAAGTCGGATCTACAACTTCGACCGATCTGGCACAAGAAACCGAAACGAGTGGAGGCACATATCCTGGTGTGCTTCCTGGCTTACGTATTGTGGAAGACCTTGGCGCAACTTTGCCAACGTGCCGGCTTGGGTGACGAACCGCGCAAAGTATTTCAAGAACTGGCGGAGGTCACGCTGGTCGACGTGGTGCTGCCGACGCGAAGCGGGGTGACTCTCCGCAAGCGCTGTATTAGTCGCCCGACCGAGCACCAGGCCATTCTCCTGCACCGCCTCCGTTTGGAACTGCCCAGCTCGCTGGAAATGACTCAGGTGTAGTGAAGACTCGGGCATACGCTCACTGAAAATACAGAACTTAGCCGTAAAACTGCGGAAGATGAGTTAGGGGCGCGAGTCTAGCATCGAGCCGGGTCAGGCGATACGCCACGCCTCAACGCAGCAGCTCACGTTACAAATTTATTGCAATCGATTTTTGCTCAGGAGCAAAGACAGCGGTTTGCCCGTAGGTATCATGTGGCGGGAGTTAAGGCACTTGCCTGGAAGTCAACGCCGTGCATTTCCGCTTTTATTTCGCCCTTATTTGACTCTGAGTGGCGCGGCGCCCCTACCCCGGCAATTGTCGGAACTCTACGTTGTCAAATTAAGGAGACCCCGTGAATACTCAGCATTCTTCTCGCGGGTGGGGCCTGCCATTCGTACGTTCAATCCTCACTTGCGCCGCCCTAGTTGTTGTGATGGTTTTCACCGGCAGTCAGCCAGCGCAGGCCATTCCCGCGTTTGCGCGGAAATACGCACTGCCCTGTTCCGCCTGCCATACGGCTTGGCCGGAGCTAAACAGTTTCGGACAGGCTTTTCGGGATAACGGATATCAGTTGGGGAACGACCATGATTCCCCCATCTATCAGAATTCAGGCTATTTCCCCATCGCAATTCGCGCTACCCCGAATTGGCATCGCGATAGCGTCAACAATCAGCTCCTCGACGCCAACCCGGGTGATCCGACCAACCCCATCAACGGAAAGGTGACCCAGCATGGTTTTGATTTGGGCGGGCTGGACATCTGGCTGGCAGGCACACTGTACAAGGACATTTCGTTTTCGGTGCTGCCGTCCGGGGACTCAACCCTGAGTTTTCATTTCGAGAATGCCTTTTTCAGGTTCGATAACCTGAAGACCCGCTGGCTCAATGTCAAGGTCGGAAAATTCGAGCTTGACAACATGATTTCTGAGAAGCGATTCCTCTTCCTCTCGGGGAATGGCGGCTTGTATCAGAGCTATCACTTCGCACCCCCGGGAGATTCGAACGACTTCGGACTTGGGGACAACCAACTGGGCGTGGAATTGTCAGGACACTCTGTCAATAGCTATACACGTTATGGCGTGGCCGTCCTGACCAGCAACAGCGGAAACGTCGGTTTGCCGGCGGCTCGAAGCTACGATACTTATCTCACTTTTAGCCAGGGGTTCGAGGCCGGTAGGTTGGGGATCCAAAGGTTGGGCGCTTACGCCTATGTGGGCCAGAGACCAACCTATTCGCTGACGAGTTCGGGTACCGCTATTTCAGGCACCGGACTAGGCAGCAAGCCCTTTTATCGAGTCGGTTTCTCCGCTGACTTGAACGTGGGTAAGTTCGAGTTCCTGCCCTTCTATATGCATGGCTGGGATAATGTGTATCTCGGAACCTCGACTGCTGCCAACCAACCGCTTCCCGATGGCGCCCAGGCTCCCGTCTGGAACGGCGGGTTTATCGAAACCCATTATCATCTCCATCCCCAATTTGTCCTCGTCCAACGCGATGAAATCATTCGGATGTCCAGGCAAGCGCTTCCGGATAATCCCAAGAACCTGGGCAACATTAATGCTTACTCGATCGGTTACCGCTGGTATCCGTTCATGTTCAGCCGCGCGGGACTGGCCTTTCATAACGAATACTCTCTTGTAAAAACATACGGAACGAATCCTCTCAGCGGGTTAGGCGTCGCCCCATTCTCGTCTTCGGCGCCTGTCTGGAGCAGCACCGCACTTATAGGACTTGATTTCGCTTTCTAAAAGAAAGGAGACATCTTATGAAACTGAAAATTTCAGCATTGACGTTCGTTTTCGTACTCGTGGCGGCAGTTAGGACACCTATATGCCAGCGTGGAGGCCTTTGACGAACCACGATCGGGCAGACCTCGTAGCCTATATCAAGTCGTTTTCCGCCAGGTGGAAAGATGAGCCCGCCGCTAAGCCCATCAGCATCCCCGCGGAACCCGCGGTTACAAGCACCAGCATTATGAAGGGGCGAGAGCTCTATCAAAAAATGGAATGCTGGAAGTGCCATGGTTCGCAAGGCCACGGCGATGGACCATCCGCCGCGACTCTCACCGATAGCAAAGACAATCCGCTGCGCCCGTACAACTTCTCCATCGGTTCGCGCTTCAAGTGCGGGCAGTCGAATCAGGACCTTTATCGCATTTTCATGACCGGCTTGGACGGGACGCCAATGCCCTCGTTCGCCGACGATATCAAGCCAGAAGATGCTTGGGACCTGGTTCACTTCCTGCGAACTCTGCAACCTACGCGCACCTTAGAGACCAAGGTCTGGAAGGACTGGACGGTTGCGCATCCCGAGGAGGCCAGAGCGCTCAAGCCCATCGGGCCGGCAGGAGCAGAGGCCGGTACGGTAAGTCAGTCCACCCCCCAGACACCCTCGCCCGCGTCGAACCTGTCCTCCGGTTCTTCGGCCGCCGCGCCCATTGCCGCTGCAGCTAGCGAGAAATCGAAGGTCGAAGGTGCGTCGACGCAACTAGCTCCACAATCCTCGAACGCGGCCGCACCGGAGACTGCCAAGATCGGGCCGGCACGAATCGCGCAAGTTGACGACGAGTCCGGCACGATAAGGGAGTCCACTCACCAGATACCGTCTGTGTCGAACCTCTCCTCTGGGGCATCCGGGTCCGCGCCCATTGGCGATGCATCTGCCCAGAAATCGAAGGTGGAGGGTGCGTCGACACAAGCAGCTCCAGAATCCTCGAGCACGGCCACGCCAAAAAACGCCAACGCGAGTGCGGCGAAACCGCCCGCCCCAGAAGCTTCAACGGCTGATACCACGCTGCGGAAGCCTCCACTTTCAGGCGCCGCGCTCTTTGTGCAAGTCGGGGCATTCGCACAGGAGGCCAACGCCAGCAAGCTGGCCGAAAGCCTCCGGCAAGAGAATTTCCCCGCGTTTATCATTACCTCTCCGAACAGTGCGTTCTACCTGGTCCACGTAGGCCCATACGCGGACGAGAAGACGGCGCGAATCGCCCTAGGCGAACTCGGAAGGGCCGGCTTCAAACCATTCATCCTGTACCCTGATATCGCGCAAGCTGGAAATTAGATAAAGGAGGGAATAGTCGCATGAAAATGCAACGCATAGCTAACGCACTCCTCTCATTACCGCTCTGTTTAAGCATGGCTTCGGTGGTTTGGGGCGGCGCCAACGTCAGTGGCAAAGTGACCCTGTCCGGCCTAGCACCAAAACCAAAACCGATTTCCATGGTCGCCGAACCCGGTTGCGCGAAGATGTATGCCACTCCTGCGACCACAGAGGACGCAATTGTGGGACAAGGCGGCGGCCTCAAGAACGTGGTGGTGTACATCTCCGCCGGCGCTCCAGACGAGGCTACGGCGCCCAGCCAGCCCGTAGTCATCACCCAAAAGGGGTGCCGGTTCACGCCGCACGTAGTGGCCATGCAGGTGAACCAGGAGTTGCATGTGGTCAATCAGGATTCCACCTCGCACAACATTCACCCTTTGCCCACATCTAATCGCGAGTGGAACAAAGCTCAGCCACCGGGCACCCCGGCGGTCTCCGAGAGCTTCGCCCGGCCGGAGATCATCCCGGTGAAATGCAACATCCATCCGTGGATGCGCACGTATTTCGCGGTTCTGAAGACCTCGCATTATTCGGTGACCGGAGACGATGGCACCTTCACGCTGCCCAATTTGCCTCCGGGGAAGTACACGCTCACGGCATGGCACGAAACCTTTGGAACGCAAACACAAGAAATAACGATCACTGGGAACGAGGCCACGCCGATCGACTTCGTCTTCAAGGCGAAGTAGCACAAGCGCTGTAGCTATCGTGCAATGGACCATCGCCTTTCTGGCGATGGTCCATTGCTGCTTTATAAGGCCGGCAACGGCCTTCTTTAGACTTGTCGCTACTTCCCACGACCGGGCTGGACGATCGCTTACTTCCCTCCTTTTGATCCCGCATACACCCAACTTCCCGAGGCTACAACGAAGCCATCTGAGGACGAGTTCTAGGCTGCGCTTTTTTATTCTGCCCGTAGGAGGATGCCGCTCTTTCCCCGCCCGAGGGCGATTCAAGTCGTTCTTTGCTGCTCGGCAAAGACGCGCGCATCAGCAACGGCTAATCTTGGCCTCAATCGCGCCGTGAGGGGGAAGTATGGTTAGCCAATTGAATAGCCGCAAGACAACTCTAATCCGACTGTCACTGATGTGTCTTCTTGCCAGCGCAGTAGTTTTAATTGTGGTAACGATCGCAAAACGCCCACTGGCAGCTAGCCTGCCGACGCACGGTGCCGCTCAGAGTGCACAAGTGGCCGCGCGGTATCAGGATCTGTTGCGAAGTCGGGACCAGGCGCGAAGAGCCGTGCCGCGGAAAATTAGTCAGGAAGTGTATTATAGCCCCGAAGTGAAAAAGAATGTGGTGACGGTCCGCTATCTCGTTCCCGGCAAGGGCGAGATATTGGTCGCTGCAACAGACGAAGCTGTCTTCCTCAAGCCCTATCAAGATGCTCTCGACGCGGCGGAAAAAGCCATTGCGGATTTCCAGGGCGCCGAGGCGAATGCCAATTCTTCAAAAGAGTGAGGGAGGCACGAGGCGGGGTGAATCTGCCTGAAAATCCCCACTGCCCTCCGGCAACGGCGAGAATCCGAAATAATATACTTGACTGAACGTGGATGGGGTATCGCTTCCATGATCCCTCTGACGGTGGCCTGAGAGAAGCTATCCGCCAGCGGGCTAAACTCCAACTTACGATTGAGGCAACTCGGCCCGCGGTGCTGAACTTTTGAGCGAGGTAAGCTCAACAACGGGTGTGCTAAAATATCACGAAGAATACGTAGATTTTGGTGAATGAAAAGAATGGATTGACTTCCGCGGCTTGGAGCACTTTCCACGCCGTGGACAGGCTCTCCCTGCCAGCAAGAACGGAGGAAGAGTTGAAACTTTAACCAGCAGCCGCGGTCCAACTGCTGGCCGTGCCAGCCAAATTGTTTCTCATTGATAGACACACAGGAGCGCGGCTGGCCCCCTCCGTTGCGGGCGAGAATGGTTTATGTTATCGGCGGAGGGACGCCTTGCTGACCCGCTTTCGGGCTGGTGCAAATCGGAGACCGCGCGGCCGCAGTTGGGGGGAAATCGGGTCTGGGCGGGGAGCTACTCTAACTACTCTAACTATGCAAGACCCTAAATCCTTGATGCGTCGTTTTGGGAAATATTCGCGGACCAGGAGGCGCGCGCAGATTGGCGGCGAGTCAGGTTACGCTCTTTTGTTAGCGATTTTCCTGGTTGCCACGCTTCTCCTGGTGACCGCGGTGGCCACCCCTAACGTGCTCACCCAAGGCCGCCGTCAAAAAGAGGAGGAAATGATCTGGCGCGGGAACCAGTATATTCGCGGCGTGCGCCTTTTTTTCCGGAAGAACGGCCGTTATCCACAAAGCCTGGAACAGCTGACAACAGTGGGCGCGGACAATGTGCACTTTCTACGCAAGGCCTATGCGGAGCCCATGAACACTGGGGATGGAAGCTGGAGGCTGATCTACGTTTCGCCATCCGGACAGCTTATCGGAAGTGTGCATTACCGTACCTTGCAGGAGATGGCCGTGGCCTTTGCGATGGCTGGTCAGCTCGGTGGCGGTGCTTCAGGGGTGGCGGCGCAGCTTTTCGGGCAACCGACGGCTATGGCACCAAGCCAGAGTCAATCTAACCAAGGAATATCGAGTTCTGCGCAACCCACTGCGGTGGGCAACTTGCAGGCCGTTGACGGTCCTGTTTTCGGAGGCTCTGTAATTGGCGTGGCCAGCAAGGTAAAGAAGGCTTCAGTTCGCGTCTATCAGGGCGGCACGACCTATTTCGAGTGGGAATTCATCTGGAATCCGCTGCTGGGCGGGAACCTAGGACAGATTCCAGGAGTTCCTGTAGGTCCGACTCCGGTAGCCCCCCCGGGGACTCCCGTAGCCCCTCCGGGTGTTCCCCTGCCGAATCCAATGAGCCCGACAGCGCCAGGCACGCCGCTGCCGACGCCTACAACGCTGCAGTAAACGCGGCCGCAACAATCGACTGCGTCTCGTGTCAGCGCCGGTGTAAAAATCCCCAAAGTGCCGGTTGAAAATTCCCCACCCCTAGCGTGGTAAACCGGAACCCACTCCACGTGGAGGAGATTCCGGAACTTGCTAAGGGGGCGAGATGTGCAAGAGCTGACAGAACTGCAACGACAAGGGATGAGCATTCAAGGGATCAGTAAACTGACCGGCTGGGATCGCAAGACGGTTCGAAAATATCTGCTGCAACCGAACGCCTTGCCGGAATACGGGCCGCGGCGAAGGCAAGCGAGCAAGCTCGATCCGTTCAAGCCGTATCTGGAAATGCGAATGCGTGCGGGTGTGTGGAATGCGCAAGTGCTTTTGCGAGAGTTGCGGGAGCGCAACTACACCGGAGGATACACGATTCTGAAGGACTGGTTGAACCCACAGCGAAGTTCCGCACGAGCCGTGGCGGTGCGACGGTTCGAAACGCCACCCGGCAAGCAGGCACAGGTGGACTGGGGCCATTTGGGAACCCTGCAGTGCGAAGACCAGGAGCAGAAGCTTTGGGCCTTCACCTTCACGATGGGTTATAGCCAACGCCTGATGGCGGAAGTAGCGGTGGACCAGAAGATCGGCACGCTGCTGCGGATGCACGAAGAGGCGTTTCGGCAGATAGGTGGTGTTCCCGAAGAGATTCTCTACGACCGCATGAAGACAGTGTGGTTGGGGAGTGACGAGCGTGGCGAGATCGTCTGGCATCCGGTGTTTTTGGATTTTGCGCGGTACTGGGGCTTCACACCGCGGTTGTGCCGGCCGTATCGAGCGCAGACCAAGGGCAAGGTTGAATCTGGACTGAAATACTTGCGCCGGAATTGTCTCTGCGGACTGCAAGGGCGCGAACCGCATAGCCTCGCGGATATGAATGCGCAACTGCGCGAGTGGATTGCGGCCGTGGCCAACCAGCGGGTGCATGGAACCACCCGAGAACAAGTGGTCGTTCGTTGGGATGTAGAACAGTTCAGCTTGCAGTCCATCGCGGGTCGCCCGAGCTATCCCTACGTCGATGGCGAACTGCGGAAGGTGGCCCGCGATGCTTATATCGACTGGCAAGGGAGCCGCTATTCGGTGCCTTGGCAGTATGTCGGCAAGGAAGTGTGGGTGCGCGAGATGGCTGAGGAAGTGGATGTACTGGAAGGCCCTGCCAGGATCGCGGTGCACGCCAGAGCGCGACGCAAACATGAGGTGGTGACTTTCCCGCCGCACCATCAAGGGATCCCGCTAGGACCGCGAAGGGCTGATAGCAAGATCCTGATTCAGGTGCGCCAGAGCGCACCGATCGTGGAGAGACCTCACTGCTGGCGTATGAGAGTATTGCGAACGGAGGTGGACGATGAATACTCCGATCGAGCGATTGCATACAGCCCTGGAGAGTCTAGGGCTAAAAGCCTTACAAGCGAGGTTGGAGAACCTGTTAGAGCAGGCCTCCAAGAAAGAGCCGAGCTATGCCGATTTTCTGGACGAGCTATTGAACTGCGAGGTGGAAGCTCGCCGGACGCGCTACCTGCGAGCCAGGCTGCAGTTGGCGCATCTGCCTTTTGTGAAAAACTTCGAGCAGTTTGATTTCAGCTTTCAGCCTTCCATTGACGAGCGCCAGATTCGGGAGCTACGTTCGTTGCGATTCATCCACGAAGCCAGCAATGTGATTTTTCTCGGTCCACCGGGCGTGGGGAAAACGCACTTGAGTGTGGCCCTGGCAGAAGCGGCGATTCGTGCGGGCTTAGGAGCTTACTTCATCACCGCGCACGACCTGGCGACGGACTTGGGGCGAGCCTATCGCGAAGGCCGGCTGGATCGCCGGATGCGTATCTACCTGGCGCCGAAAGTTTTGGTAATCGACGAAGTCGGTTACTTGCCGCTCGATGATCTGGGAACCACGATTTTCTTTCAGCTGGTGAGTGCGCGGTACGAACGGGGCAGCATCATCCTAACCTCGAACAAGAGTTACGGGGAGTGGGGTTCGATCTTCGGAGACCCGATCATCGCGACCGCGATTCTGGACCGGTTGCTGCATCACTCGACGACCATCAACATCCGTGGCGAGAGTTACCGGCTGAAAGACCGCCGCAAGGCAGGACTAGTGCCGCCTCGGGAACAGGAGCGGGCCGCGGCTTCCCACTCCTTGGCCTCGGCCTCCGTTGCGCCCAAAACGCGCCAAAAAGCGGCGCTGGGCTCTACTGCGTCCGAGGCCAAGGAGGCCCATACATGAACAGGGGTGGGGAATTTTCATCCGGCGTTGACACTCGTACCTGACTGCGCGAGTACGGGCTCTCGCCCGCAGCTACTCACAATTTACAAGTGACGCAGGGCAGGGCGTGGCGACAGACCCGAGCCTGAAACAATTCCAAAGACGAAGCTGCCCGTGACTGGTTACTTCGAGGGATCCTGATCTTCGAGAGCGTTGGATGCGCGGCGGCCGCTGCCGATTTCTTCGAAGTCGAGGCTCGCATTTGTGATTTTAATTATCCGATAGTGTCCCAGCACGGTGTCGCCCTCGGCCACGATGTACACCGCCTCTCAATCGGTTAGAAACGCGCGGCGCCCCGAACTGTTGGGAGCCGCACCGTACCCAAAAAACTTCAGTGGAAGCTTCGGAGGAGGAGGCGGAGGAGGCGGAGGTGGAAGAGGGTCTGGCACCTTCACTTCTTCGGGCTCTGGAACGTGAATAGGCGGAGGCGGCGGAGGCGGCGGCAAATGCCAGTTGAAAATATCGCGGCCGGTAGTTTTGTATTCCGTCTGCTGAGCCTCAGCAAGCCGATCCCAATGGATTTGCGGATTCTCGACGCCCATCGGCTTATAAGGAGCCGCGGATGCAGTCGCGCGCGCCGACTGCGCGACTGGATATCCCTCATAGTACAAGGCGATTCCAGCAACCAGCAGGAGCACAGCCAACGTCCCCATCTTAGAGGTCTTCTTTTTCATGCGGCAGCCCTGAAATACGATCTCAAGTGCAGATTCACTCTGACGCTTGCGAGAGCCGCCTGTCCGGCCCGTTCGTTCGCCAGCGACAAGCCATCGACAACATAGTGATTCTGCGAGCGTTGCATCCCGTTCAGCAATCGAACCACGCTTTTGTAGTCGCCGCTCACAACCGCATCCAGGTCAACTTCCGTGATGCCCCGTCCGGCAAGATTCGTGGGATGGAAGGAGAGCGTCTCAATTTGCAGTCCAGCGTTGTGGCCGATCTGTTCAAGGTCCGCCGATATCACAGAATAGCCTGCACGCGCGGGCGGCAGAGAGTTTTCAAAGAGCTCGCAATCCGCCTTCGTCTTTGGCATGGCTTGTTGGATCTCGCCGGCGCGCTTCAGGTCCGCCCTCACGAGCTTCAATTGAATCGTCAGCGCGGCGATTTCCTGCTGCGGTGACATCGCCGAAGTAGCCATGCGAATGGAGTACACGGCCATGGCGACATTGGCAGCGAGCAAAGTTCCGAGTACGCCGAGGATTACGTATTTCAGGATGACGTATTTCTTCTGCCTGGAGTCGCGTCCCATTACGCCCTCGAATAAATGACAGTGAGCTCCAGGACAATTTGGTCGCCGCCTGGTACTGGGGTTGCCACGCGAACATTTGTCAGCTCAACGTGCGAAAAGGCATCGGATCGTTCGAGCGCCTCCAGAAAATCTTGCTTGGCTGCTTCGCTCACTGCGCCAACGGTGAGCTTCACGGCGGCGGCTTGTCCATTCGCTTGCCTCGGCTCAATATTGATCACGCGGACACCGCCTGGCAAAACCCGCTCTAGGTCAAGGAACATGCGGGTCCAATTAAAACTCTGCGAATCAATGATCGAGTTGATAAACGATGCGCGGTCGTGGAGCCTGGTATTTTCTGGCAGCAAGAAAAAACGGTCGAGCTGCTCGCGTTGGTCGGTGAGCAAAGCGATTTCCCTCGTCAATTGTTCACTCTGAAGGCGGAATGCCGCGTCCGCCTTACGGACAACATAAACGTGCCATCCAAGGCAGAGGAATAAGACGGCGGAGAGGGCCACCGAAGCTCCGGAAAACGTCAGGAAACGGCGATGCGTCTCCATCGGCTTGGTTGCCAGGTTTGCTGGGACTTTCATCTCCTACCTACCTCGTCCTAAACACTTGCAGAAATTATTCACTACTCAACATCCAGCCCAAGAGAGCTTCCATGCCGCCCTCCGCCAGGGGGCGTGCGTCTTCCCCAATGCGTCCATCCGGAATAGAGGTGCGCAGCAGGGGCTGCACATTGCACCGAAATTCACCCTCAATAGGTCCGGCAAACTCTGGGAACCGCTTACCCATTCCGGAGACGCACACAGACTCTATGCGCGTGCCCAAAGTGTACTGATAATGAGCTGCGACCGGATAAATCTCCTCAAGGAGTAATTTTGGCGTCAGCTCCGCGCCGCGCGCCGGGAGTTCAGTACAACGGTATCCGCAGAGCACGCCATCGCTGACCATGGCGGTGGTCAGCGCCGAATCCGAGACGCGCGCAAGCAATGTAGGGCGATGGTCGTCGAGCAAAGCCAGCGCTGCCAGCGAAGAACTCAAGACCACGCCAGCGTGCAAACCCACCGATTCCGCCAGTTCCTCGTATTCCCGTACAACGCGAAGCCGGCCGACTACGGCGATTACATCCACACCGTTTCCCTGTGTTGCCTGCCGCACGTAGGAAATGACGGTATCCGCCACCTCAAACGGCACACTTTTTTTGAGCTTCCACTGAAGGAACGGTACCGCGTCTTTGTGCGACTGAGGAAACTCTTCAAACCGTTGCACAAACACGCGGATTACCGGGTCCGGCAGCAACAGAGTGGCATCCTCATCCGAGGCATGAAGGCGGCTGCATACACGTGCCATTGCGGAGTGCACAGCCGGGGAATCCACAATATTCACTTCCACAGCCGAAGGAACAATTGCACCCGCCTGCAACGGTTCGACCGCAAACTCTTCAACTGCTCCCGTACGAGACCATCGAACGGCAGCAATCTGATCCCAGGCAATCTCGATCGCAAGGGGAGGATGGGGCATCGCATCGAGCCACCGCACCATTCGCTCGATGGCCCTAATCTTGAGAATGCCTTTCCGGGTTGTAGCCGTGTTAGTCACTCTACTTCACCTAGCGCTCTTTCATTTTATCTCGACTGAGAGATGTTAATTTGCTCTATGTCAAAGACGATTCTGCCATAAGTACTGTGTAAAGGTTGTGCTTTCAACGAGTTGTGCTTGATTTAACTCTTGGCTGTATGTCGGCCGGTGCGGGATCGGGCGCCGTCTTGTGCGTCCAAAATTCCGGGTCACCGGCGGCAAATTCCTTAGACACATGAGACATTTCAGGACGGACGGCGTAGAGGTTGGTCTCCGTGCTGGCGAACGCTTCGCGAGCAATCCGCTGAAGGGTATCAGCAGCTTGTTCGCCTTCCGCCTCCATCAGGTTGGCCCGCCAGGATAGGAGATCGTCGTTCGGTTTGAGCTCGGGCATGGGCATGAATACAAGAAAGGCCGGCGTGGGGACACCCACGTCGACCTGATACACCACCCAAGGCGTATCCGCTTGGAGTTTTGCATAGGCATCAGCAAGGATCTTTATTGCTTCGATGAAGTCCTTCTCATGCCCCGGGAAAAGGCGTATATCGAGCACCCGCATATAGCGCGCTTCCGAGAGGTCAATGCTATCCGCGAGGTATCCGAGGTCGTTGCGGCGCGCGGCGATACTCGTGCGATCGTTCAATACCAGCCCTTCGACTTCTTCTTTCATCCTGGAGAGTTCAGGATGTGCGGCAAAAAACTGCCCCCATTCAATTTCGGACTTTCCCAGGTCTTCGAAGGAGGCGAACGGATTGAAGAACAGCGCCTCCCGCGCCCCGGTGACAGACTGCAAGTCAATCCAGTCGCTGGGGGTTTCCAGGCGATCACAGGCGCGCGATATGGCGCTCTCCAGTTTCTGGCGTTCTGCAGTCTTCCCTTGTTGAATTTCCTGGTGCAAAAGGAGCACGAGATTTGGCGGTGCGGCAGCCAGATTGGCGACTTTGTTATCCTGCGCCGACAAAATCGATGCACTAACAATTATGAGGAATCCCGCCGTGAATGCTCTGATAGATCTCACCGAATGCGTCTCCAGATCGTTAGCGGATCCGCGCTAGCGTAGCGTTGGGTGTTGACTCCGATTCCAAATGACTGGTCACGAAGGTCCCCTCACAGCTGAGCTCTGACTTCAGCGATCTTTCCCGCCAGACCGCGTAAATGGCTGGATATACGAGTAGTTCGAGAATGAATGACGTGCAGATCCCACCTACCATCGGCGCCGCGATGCGTTTCATGATTTCAGAGCCGGTTCCGGTTGACCACAAAATCGGCACCAATCCGATCGTCACAGTCGCAAAAGTCATGAATTTCGGACGCAAGCGTTTGGCGGCGCCTTCCACGATCGCTTCGTAAAGATGGTCTCTCGCAAACCAGTGGTGCTCTTGTTTCGCCTTCTCGTAGGCAAGATCCAGATACAGAAGCATGAACACACCGGTTTCGGCATCGATGCCAAATAACGCGATGATGCCCACCCACACAGCAACGCTCATGCTGTAGCCGAGCGCGATCACCGCCCAGATCGCCCCCACGATGGAAAAGGGCACGGCCAGGATGATAATCAGGACCTTCGCCATCGAACGGGTCCGTTGAGGGTTCGGATTGTGGCCAACTGCGACAATGAAATCTGCTTCTCGCCCGCGGAGATGAGGACTTTGCTGAGTGAATCGAGGTCCGAGCGGAAATCTCGGAGATAGCGCACCGAGATGGGATACCGTTCTCGGCCTTCGAACATCGTACTCACGTTGTCTCCGCCGACGGCCGTCGAAAGTGCATTCTGCGCGTCTTCCACGGAAAGTCCGTAGCGGGCCAGGGCCTCACGATCCCATACCACATCCAGAAAATATCCGTCACCCGTTCTCTCGGAGAACACTCCACGGGTTCCCGGCACGCTTTTCAGCACTTGCTCCGCTTGACGGCCAATCTCCTGAATCCTGTTTAAGTCGTCCCCCTGGATCTTCAGTCCAATCGGAGTTTGGATACCGGTGGTCAGCATCTCGATGCGGCCGCGGATCGGCATCGTCCATGCATTCGAAAATCCGGGAATCTTGAGAGAATTATTCATCTCCGCAATCAATTCCTGTTCGCTGATGTGGTCCGGGGTAAAACGTCGCAGCAACGGAAGCAAGACATTGGGCGCCCACGACGAATACCAGGTTTCCCGCTTCCGCCATTCGGATTGTGGCTTTAGGACGATGATCGTCTCGAGCATGGAAAGTGGCGCTGGATCGGTGGCGCTGTCGGAACGCCCCGCCTTCCCCAAAACATGGTCCACTTCAGGAAAATTCTTCAGAATCCGATTGGCCACTTGCAGCACACGTTGTGACTCTTCAATCGACACCCCAGGCATGGTAGTCGGCATGTACAGGAGCGAGCCTTCTTCAAGAGGCGGCATGAACTCGGAGCTCAACGTCCAGAACATCGGGATCGTCAGGACAACAGCGGTGATCGCCCCGGCAATCACCGTTCTTTTCCAACGCAAGCTCCAGCGGACCACCGGATCGTATAGCCGCATCAATGGTCCGGTGATGGGCTGTTCTTCTTCTGAGAGAATCTTGCCGCCCAAGATACTCGCCAGCAGACGAGAGAATTTTCCGGATGGGCTCTTCAGAATAGAACGGCCTCGCATAAGCGTCACGAGCAGCGCGGGCCCCAACGTGATGGAAAGCACAGCGGCAGCAAGCATCGCGAAATTCTTAGTGTAAGCAAGGGGCCGGAACAGCTTCCCTTCCTGCCCCGGAAGAACCATTACAGGCAGAAAAGCCACTCCAATTACGAGTAATGCAAAAAATGTGGGGCCGGCTACTTCACGGACGGATTCGAGGACGACTGCATTGTACGAGAAAGGTTGCTCGGACCGTTCGTATTGTTCCAGTTTCTTTTGTACCTGCTCGACTACAATGATGGCCGCATCCACCAGTGCTCCACAGGCAATCGCGATGCCGGCGAGCGACATGATGTTGATGCTCACTCCGAAGTACCGCAAGGGTATGAACGCCAGCAACGTTGCTACCGGAATTGTAACGACGGGAAGTACCGCACTCGGGGCGTGCCAGAGAAACAGCAAGATCACGACAACAACTGTAAGAATGACCTCAATCAGAGTGGACCGCGCGTTCCTAATTGCCCGCCGGATCAACTCCGAACGGTCGTACACCGGCACAATCTTGACGCCCTCCGGCAGGCTTGACTCGATTTCCTTCATGCGCGCCTTGACGCGGTCGATCACCTCCAGCGCGTTGTTCCCATCGCGCATGATGATGATCCCGGACACCACTTCGCCCGTCCCATCCAGGTCCGTCGTGCCTCGCCTGATGTCCGGGCCCATGACGACGCTTCCAACATCTTTGACTCGGATAGGAGTGCCGTTGAAGGAGCTGAGAACCGTTGCTTCAATGTCCGCCGGAGATTGGAAGTACCCCCGTCCGCGAATCATGTATTCCGCCCCGCCGAATTCGATCAAACGTGCGCTGGTTTCGCTATTGCCCCCTTTTACTGCATCCACCACCCGAGAGATGGGGATTCCGTACGAACGCAGGCGGTTCGGATCCACGTTAATCTGATACTGAGGTGAAAATCCGCCCAGGGACGCCACTTCCGCCACACCGGGAACAGCCTTCAAATAATATTTGAGATACCAGTCCTGGAAGGATCGCAGCTCTGCCAAGCTGTGTTTTCCGGATTCGTCGCGGAGCGTATATTGAAACACCCACCCGAGCGCAGTAGCATCCGGTCCCATTTCGACCTTAACATCCTGTGGAAGTCTCGCTGTAACGCCCGATAGGTACTCGAGGGTTCTCGATCGTGCCCAATAAATATCGGTGTCGTCCTCGAAGATCACGTAAACGTAGGAGTATCCAAAATCCGAGATACCCCGTACCGTCTTTACGCGGGGCGCGCCGGTCATGGCCGCGACAATGGGATAGGTAACCTGATCTTCGATAATGTCCGGGCTACGGTCCCACCGCGAAAGAATAATGACTTGCTTCTCCCCTAGATCCGGGATGGCATCCAACGGCAGATTCATCATGGACCAGGCGCCCCAGAGGCACCCCGCAAACACCAGGGCGAACACCAGGAATTTGTTTTTTACCGAGAAGGTGATGATACGGTTGATCAAGGTAGGGCCTGGGCGTGTGATGTGTGAGTCGCGCTACTCGCCATATTCTGCTGCTCATCCAGCTGTCCATTCGAGGAAACAACCGCGGTACTCCTCAACCGGCTTTCAGAATCGACAAGAAAATTCCCCGACGTCACGATGCGATCGCCTTCACTCAACCCGCTTGAGACGGAGACCCGATTCCCGTACGCTTCGCCGATTTTCACTGGCCGCGGCTCGAACACACTCTCACGGGTCTCTACGTACACAATCTTTTGCATGCCGCTGTCCAGCACAGCTTCCTGCGGAATGGAAATTCCCGACACCATTTTGGTCTTCAAGTCCACATCAACAAACATTTGTGGGCGCAGCGCATATTCTGGGTTGTCGGCCTCCAGACGAAGCTTCAACGTGCGCGTCGCCGGATCCACCTGTGGCAGCACATTACTCACCACCGCCGGAAACACCTTTCCCCGGCCCGGCAGGGTCACCTGAGCCACGGTTCCAGGATCGAAGGATTCCGCGTCGTTTTCGTAGACGTCCGCCACGATCCACACCCGCTTTAGATCGGCGATGCGATAAAACTCCGTTCCGCGATCGAATTTCAGCCCCGCGGAAACATTTCGCGCCAAAACAAAGCCGTCAACCGGCGAAACCATGTAAACGACTTCGGGTAGCTTCCGAGTCTCGGCGAGTTCGTTGATCTGAAAATCACTCATGCCCAGATTGCGCAGGCGGTCGGCCCAATTCTCCGAACCACGCACCGCAGTTTGACTAATTGCTCCCGGCATCCGCTCAGTCGCGGAGATGTATCCGCCCGCCACGGTCAGAAACTCTGGGCCGTAAAAAGTGGCCAGCCGCTGGTCCTTCTTGACCTGACTGCCTACAGTATCCTGGTAGGTCTCGCGAATGTATCCATCTACACCGGCATTGATCCGGTACACACGCGACTCATCAGCCTCCACACGGCCGAGCAATCGTAGGGAGTGCATTGCCGAGCTCTTTTTGACCGTAGCAACCTTAATGCCAAACGATTGCTGGCGCTGCGTGTTGATGTTGACGGCCCCCGCTGTCATCCGCGCCATGGAACCTACTGTTGTCATCGCCTCCTTCTCTACAGCGTCCGCATACACCGGCTCCAGTTGCATGCCGCAATCGGGTGCAATTCCCGGTTTATCCGATTTGTAGGACGGATGCATCGGATCAACCCAGTAGAGCACGCGGTGCACACCACCTGCATTTGTCTGGTTCGAAATGTGGCGCTGACCAAATAGATAGGAAAGGAACATGGCGGCCAGAAGCAGCAATAGATAGAACGCTTTCCTCATGGATGCATGCTCTCCTTACCTGTGCTTACGCAACCGCTGGAACCTCGTGTCCGGGGGGGTGCTTGTGGGGTCCTTCACAAGGACTGCTTAGGGCGACAACCCAGGGCTTCGGAATGCCTTTCACAAACTCCGATGAACCTCCAGTTTCTCTACCTTGCGTGCGAGGCGAACTCGATCCCCGCCTTCGAAAAGAGCGACTGGTCAAGCTTGGGATTCACCGTCACCTTATCGATGACTATTTCCTCCACGAGAACGGGAGTATGCTAAAGGAAAATCGGAAGACCTTCTTTGCGCTCAGTCAAACTCAGGGGCGCAACCCAGCTGTGAATTGTCGGAGGGCAGAGCCCGATCGCTTGCACAATTGTCTCGGCCCAACGGGCGGCGGCCCTCCCGTGGAATCCGCGTTCAAGCGCTCGATCCGCTGCGGTGCGATCGCGCATCGTGACAGTGGCCGCACGCCCATCGCTTCCAGTCACTGTAGATTCTTGAGGGGATTTCGCCCGATTGCGGCTGTTGGCGTTGCGAGTCCCGATGATGTGCCGGGACCGTTTTCACTGACAAGCTTCTGCTTCTTTTGGGGCAAGCTGTGCAAGCTATCGAGATAAGCCGCAACGCCGCGGTACAGGCCCTCGGCGACGCGCTGGCGCTGGCCGCTCTCGAGCAGCAGGCTCTCGTCGCTCGCATTGCTGATGAAGGCAATCTCCGAAAGCACTGCAGGCATGTTGGCGCCGGTCAAAACGATGAAGGGTGCCTGCTTCACGCCGCGGTTTGGCTCGTGTCCGCTCACAAGCTGGAGCCGCTGCGAGAGCGCGTTCTGCATATCCACGGCAAGCTGTTTCGATTCCGCGATCTTTTCGCTGCGTGTGATTTTCTCGACCAGTTCCGGAAGGTCATGGAGGGAAGATTGCGCAAGCGCGTTTTCGCGCATCGCGAGTTTCATGGATTCCTGCGAGGTTGCCAGGCTCAAGTAGTATGTTTCGACGCCGCGCGCTTCGCGGCTGTCGCTTGAATTCGCGTGAATCGAGATGAACAGGTCCGCGTTGCTGCCGTTGGCGATCGCCGCGCGCTCTTCCAGCGGAACGTGCCTGTCGTCCTTGCGCGTATAGAGCACCTCCGCATCCGCAATGTTTACTTCGATCAGTTGGCCCAGCCGCAGCGCCACATCGAGGCAAAGGTCCTTTTCGAGCAGACCGTGCGGCCCCATCGTGCCCGTGTCGTACCCCCCGTGTCCGGGGTCAATCACGATGCGGTTGATCTTCAGCCCCAATTCTCGCGTCAGTGAGAGTTTACTTTCGTGGCTGGCGCTTGCTTCCGGCGGTGCCTTGGGCACGTTGTACCTCGCCGCATCCGAGCCTAGACCGCGTTTCGCGGCGGCCATAGCCTGCCCGTGAAGGTCGATTACCAGGCGATACGGGTCAAAAAGCAGTTGCGCGGAATAATCCTTCGCTCCATCCGCATCGAGAACCAGCCGGACCACCTCGTCCGTATTTTGCGCGGCCCGGACCCACTTCAGCAGGCCATTTTCGATGGGAACGATGGGAATTGTCTTCTGCCCGACGTACGGGCTCAGTCGCGCCTTGTACAGATCGAAATAGATGCGGTCGGGCGAGGTAATGCGTGCCGAGTCGTACTGGACCGCATCGTCGAGCATGATGACAACCCGCGCATCGCTCTCTGTGCTCGACGCCTGGATGGCGGTGACGTTCGGCATGGCTCGCTTGCTTAGCCGCGGTTCGGCGGCCTCACTACTCTCCGCCGATTCCCGTACGCTCGGCGTTTGCCGCCCATCCCCTGCTTCTTCACCCTGCAGCAAACTCTTTGAGAACTCCGCGAATCTGGCTGCCGCGTCGGCGATAGCGCTGCCGCGATCCCTGCGACGGAGCGGCGAAATCAAGGTCGCCGCCACTTGATCGCGCATTATTTGCATCATTTCCATCAGCGTGTTGCACGACAAGGCAAGGCCGGCCGACAGCAGAACGGCAGTGCCTGCCCAAAGACTCCAGCGACGCAAGCCAAACCCCGCGAGGGGCTTGTAGGTAAGCTGTGGCGTCGCGGGAACATCGGCTGCCTCCACAGAATCGGTACCCGTAGGCGCAGGCGATGGCGCCGGCATCGGCGTCGGACGAGCAGCAGCCACGACGTCCGACTTGCGATCCGCCTTCTCGACGATGTCCGGCGACACCGTGCGGCGTCCTTCGGCATGTGCTTCCATCAGAGCGTGGAAGCATATCTTGTTGATGTTTCTCGGAACGCCCTGGCTTCGCTCGGCGACAAGCGCCAAGGCCTCCGGCTCGAATAACGCTTCGCCGCAATGGCCCGCCACTTTCAGCCGGTGCCTGATATAACCGGCCGTTTCCTCCGGCGACAAAGCTTCCAGATGCTTCACCACGGTAATGCGCTGCAGCAGTTGCGCCAGCCGACTCTGCCCAAGTTTCTCCGCGAGTTGTGGCTGCCCGGCCAGAACGATTTGCAGCAGTTTCGTGTTCGACGTCTCGAAGTTCGAAAGCAGCCGGATAGTTTCAAGAACGGAATCGTCCAGGTTTTGCGCCTCATCGACGATCAAGACAAATCGTTTGCCAGCCAGCATTTCAGCAAACAACATTTCGTTTAACTTGTTGTGCATGGCCACGAGTCCCATGCCCGTCGAGTCCACCCCTAGCTCGCTCAGAAGGTATTGGAAGAATTCCCGGGAGTTGCACTGCGTCTGGAACAGGAACGCGGCGCGCGACGTATCCCGCAGTCCCTCTAACACTTGATATAGGAGCGTCGTCTTGCCCATGCCCGGCTCCGCGATCAGTGCGAGAAATCCCCGGCCGCCTAGTATTCCCTCTGTGAGCGAGTCGAGCGCGTCGCAGTGCGTCCGGCTCGCATACAAATACGCTGGATCGGGCGTGACGCCAAACGGCTGCTCGCGCAAGTGATAGAAATCGAGAAACATGCGGGCGGAACTCAGTAATTAGGGTATAGGAAAACCGGAATACCTGCTTTGCGCCCAGTCAAACTTCAGGGCGTAACCAGCTGCGAATTGCGGAGGGTAGAGCCTACTCTACGACGAGTCCAGTCAAGGGGAATTGCCCAATGACCACACTCCGGACCCGAGGGCTTACTTCAGTCTTGCCTGTGCCCACAGAAATCGGCCCAGGTCGACTCGCAGTCGCCCGCCCGGCACCGCCTGTTCCTGCGGTGGCGGACGCCGATGAGCACGGCAGAGTTGGCCCCGCGGCAAGGCATCGAGTGGATCCGGACCGCGGTTGGTCGGAAGCGGCCAAGAATTGAATTGAAAGATTTGAGAATCGAAGCATCGAAGAACTCAATAACTAAAAAGCGACAAAGAAGCGCCGACTGCAGGGAGAACTGGCATCATTCATGGGGATCGTGGAGAATTCAACATTCCGAGGAAAACGAATCATGCGCGAGCTGAAGGTTATAGTGGCCACAATATTTGGGGGCGTGCTGTGCGTCTCTTACCTCCATGCCCAAGCAACCGAGACGACGAATAAGGCGGAGACAACCTCGGTCCAGGCAGAGATCCATGCAGACCCGGAGAAGATTCGGGCGCATGTAAAGTTTCTGGCCAGCGATATGCTGGAGGGACGTGGCACTGGCCAGCATGGCGGGGACCTGGCCGCTGACTATATCGCGAAACAGTTTGCGTCATACGGATTGAAACCAGCGGGGGATAAGGGGACCTATTTTCAGGACGTGCCGATGGTGGAAGTCAAAACGCTCGGCGAGACGTCCTTCAATTTTGTAACCTCGAGCCTCGAAGTGATGACACTCAAGAACCTCGAGGATTTCGTAACCAACAATGAAAGCCTGACGGAGACAGCGTATATCGATGCCCCCATCGTGTTTGTCGGATACGGGATCAAGGCGCCGGAATACGACTGGGACGACTACAAGGGAACCGACTTGAAGGGCAAGGTCGCGCTTTTATTTGTTGGGGAAAGGAACGATCCTACCTGAATAGGGACGGTACGCCGAAATTGCAAGCGGCATCTTGGATACAGTTCGAAATAGCGAAGAAACTCGTTGCCAAGGCAGGGTTGGATCTGGACAAGCTGCTCGAGCAGGCTCAATCGAAGGACTTCCAGCCGATTGAGCTACCGGTACGGTTGCAGGCGCGCGTAACCAGTCAATTACGGCCATTCGTTTCGAGGAACGTGCTGGCGGCGCTGCCATCCCGGGGTCTAACTTCGCAAGAAGCGGTGCTGTATACGGCCCATTATGACCACCTAGGTATCGATCCGGACATGAAAGGCCACAACATCTACAACGGCGCCGTTGATAACGCCACTGGTTGTGGCGTGCTGCTGGAAGTAGCCCGGGCCTGGTCGGAGACGCCTTCAGCACCGACTCGGGCGATCTTGTTCGCGGCCGTGACTGCGGGAGAGCAGGGGTTGCTTGGCTCGGAATACCTGGGGGAGCACTCACCGGTACCGCCGGGGAAAATCTCGTTGGACTTGAACTACGACTCGCTGGCGCCTATCGGCGACCCAGAGGAGGTGGAAGTAAGCGGCGCGGAACGTACAACGTTCTATTCCGCCGTGGAGGCAAAAGCGAAGGCCTTCGGGCTAACGATTCGGCCGGATGCGCGCCCCGAAGCAGCGTACGATTCGGACCATTTCAGCTTTGCGCGAATGGGAATTCCCTCTTTTTCGATTTCGGAAGGATTGAAATTCAAAACACATGATGCGGCATGGGGCGAGGCGCAGGAGCGCGACTACAGAGAGCACCGCTATCACCAACCAACCGATGAATACGTCCCGGCGATGGATTTTGAGGGGGATGCAAAGTTAGCGATGTTCGGTTATGAGCTCGGAGTGCAGGCAGCTTCGCAGCCCCGATTAGTCAGTTGGCTGCAAGGCGATGAGTTTGAGGCAGAGCGCACGCGGAGCCAAGCCTTAATTCGAAAACCACCACAACGGTCGAGGAGGGTCAAACCGCTCAGGCCGTAGCGGCTGCTGCCCTGGAGATAAGGAATTGACAACCGAATAAGTGGCGGCTTGTGGTCGGGATACGCGTTTAAGTCAGCCTTATGTTCGGCACGTCTAGTAGCATGCCAAATCGGCGCGCTAACCGATCCCAGTCGAATCGTTTGTCCGCGACGCAGAAGGGGCGGCCCTCCCTGCCATTCCTCGGGAGGTTGATCAGGACTGATCCCGACGTTCACATTTCATTTCGAGAGGGCCTGCTTCTGCTGTTGTTGCTTTTGCTGTGCCGCGCGTTCGGCAAGCATTTTCTTGCGAACTTCTAACTGCTGCTCCGGTGTCAACACTTTGTAAACCTGAGCGCGCTCCATCCGCCGGTACCCGTCGAGCATCGCCCCCTTTTGCTCGGGGCTCAACTTTTCGTCTTTGGCCACGGTATCCATGCGTGGCTTCATATTCTTTTGAATCTCATCAATCTTTGCTTTCTGTTCAGCCGTGAACTTCAACCCGGCAAAATCGTCGGGTGGGGGAGTGACTTTCCTAGGTCGAACCACAGGTAAGGCCGTGTGCGGAGCCTGCACCGGACTGGGCGGAGTGCTCTGCGCACGACTCAGCCCTGGTGCCACACATAGAAAAACAAATCCAGCGGCAGCCGCCACTCGTCTCGCTAATCGGTTCACGTTCATGCGCGTCACCTTTTTGAGCGAAGCCTGATTATTCATTGGTCCACATAACTCTCCACCTGTGATACAGCGCGCCCTCTTACACTCTCCCGCCTCCCATTCTTGCTTCCAGTCGCCGTAGCCGCCGACGGCCAGCGTCGAATCTCTCCAAGATGATCAACAGGCCCGTGAGGGATCGCCTCGATCCAGGGAAGCGTTGTGGGCTTCGGGTGGAAGTCACCCAAATGCCTATTTGGCCGTTGGCTTCACGAAGAGAGAATCTTCCAGCTTGGGGTTCACTACAACGCTGTCGATGGTCATCTTGTGCGATTGCTTGACCCCTTGCACGGTGGTTTCGAGAACATAGGGAACCATCAGGCCGTTCACGGTCATGTAATCGCGATAATAAATCTCCACGGGCTGCATCTTGCCGTCCATGCGCCGGGGGATCCCCTCGATTTTGACGTCCAAGAATGTCTGCGTGTCGACCCAGAGGTGCCGCACTTGCCCATCTTTCATGGCGAGCTTCAGCTTATAGGCGTCGTGCCCTTCCACCGTCTCCACCCCCTCAAGATCCACTGTGGTACCTTTGCTCGCATAATCGACCAGCGGGCCGTCCAGGTCCGATTCCATGGAAGCCGATTTCATTTCATCGGGTGTGAATGGTTCCACATCTCTCCGTCCAAGGTATGGCCGCAGCTTCCAGCCATTCGCCCCGTCATAGACTTGCACGGCCTTGTCATTAGCGAACTCGATCTCAACCCGCGTTTTGCGTGGCCGCTTCATTTCCATAACAAACGGCAGTTGTACATTCTCTTTTCCCCCGGCCTCCATCTTTCCGGAGTAGGACATCGTCTGGACCGCTCGCCAGGCTTGCAGCCCGCCCCGGGCCGATACGTTCCGGTCGGCGATCTCCGTCGCCGACAACTTGGCCGGAGCCGTTTGGCTATCCACGCTAACTGCCAGACAACTGGCAAGCGATAAGAGCGTGCAACAGAGAAAACACTTTCTCAACATTATGGTTTACTCCTCATGGATTTAGGGGGAGGTAGATTGACCGGCAACCACCAGTCCTTCTGCCCGAAACGTTCCGATCATCACGGTCACATGACTCCCGGGCTTTACTTGCCGGCTTTTGTTGGAGAACGCCATCCAGTATTCGCGGCCATTTTCAGGCGTGGCTACTTGGCGTAATTGACCGACCTGTTCCAGTTCGGGGATTTGGAGCGCAAGGCCATCCT
>QHYQ01000036.1 GCA_003224175.1 Acidobacteriota bacterium | reverse complement strand
TTCCTTGTCGACGCGCTTGAAGCGCTCGGTGATCTTCAAGGTCTTCGGATTGGCGTTGCGATAGACATTCTCGGGCCGAAAATTGGTGGTTTCGACGACCAGTGTGTCGCCCTCCCAATGGCCCCTCCCATCCCCGTGCCACTGGCGGATGCCGGTTCCGGCATGGGGCGTTCCGTCCAGCGGAATGACGCGATATTCGCTCCCAACCTCTTTTTCAATGGCCACAGCGTCATGGCTCTGCACGATGAGAAAATTGCTGTTGTACCCCGTGGGAAGGATTGGTGGCGCGCCACCCTGGTGGACGCAAGACGTGCCAAGGCCCAAATCCGCTGGAACATCCACGTGCACGGCTCCTTGATAATTCTCACCGGCTGAGGGGACGACGTAGTAGTCGAAGTTGGCCCTTTGCCGCCGCCTGCCCTTGGCTTCCGGCGTCAACGGCGGAATCCTGCCATCCGGGGGATCCACAACCAGTGAGGTGCGAGGGTTGGGGCGCATGCCGTTCTGCCAAGGGCTCAGCCCGTACGTTTTGAAGTCATAATCGGCCGATTCCGGGTCGTTCTCCGCGTCGCCGGTGCCGCCAGCACCGTCAAACTCATGCTGTATACCTGCATTGAAGGCATCCTGCGTTTCCTTTTGCGTCAAGAACCCTCGGTTTCCGTATTTGGCAGGGCGTTCCATGGGCGTAATGCTGAGGCTCGTCCAATATCCCTGCAGATCCGGCTGGCCGTCGGGCAAGCGGGCCATGGTCCAGGCCTTCGCCGCCTGGGTGTCAGTCTTGGCGGCCGCTTTCGTGTCCTTCTTTGCCGCCGCAGCGGACGACTGCGCCGCCACGAACACCGGAGCCGACAAAAGGGCTAACGCCGCGATCGCCAGAATCCGCGATGACGTCCCTAAGCGATTCCTCATTTGAACCTCCTCGACTTGTTCACCTGCGGAGCCCTTCAGGGGGTGACTATACATCGCTTTCCCCGCGAAATGCACGCCGTTGAAACCCGCCAGCGGCAGCGGGCCTTTCAGCCACCGTTGGGCAAGCATCTCCACTTCGAGTTACCCCATTACCAGGTAATCGGTTCTGTCTTGATGGCCCACGTCATAGAGGGTCCGATGTTCGGATGGTTGAGCGGGAGGCAGCGAAGGCTTCCCGTTGGAACCGTTCACGAGCAGCAGGATCGTTCTTCATTTCTACAGGCAGAAACTTCAGCGCGACATGGCGTTGCAGCTTCAGGTCTTCGGCTTTTCCCCTTGAAACCGAGTTCTTGGGGTTAGGTAGGTTACGGCCTTATAATCATGCGAGTTTTTCGGCCGTGCGAACGGTCTAGCCTGGAAATCGAATCGGAAAACTTGACGGAAGGAGCACGAACGTGCGCAAATTTCGCGCGTCAGGACTCGTTCTTTTTGGTTTGCTCGTAGCGGTGGTACCTCTCTTCGCGCATCATGGGATCACCTCGGAGTTCGATCCCACAAAGGACATCACTGTCACCGGAGTGCTCACGCGTGTTGAGTGGACCAACCCACACATTTACTGGTATGTGGAAGTTAAGGATGAGAGCGGGAACGTGCAGACATGGCGTTTCCAGGGCGGGCCTCCTAGCATGTTGCACCGCGCCGGGTTCTATAAGTCCGATTTTAAGATTGGAGAAGTTGTCACGGTCTCCGCTAAGCCGGCCAAGGATGGCGCCAAATTGGGATTCGGAACGCTCATCAAGTATGCGGATGGACACAAGATTGTCATGGACCACTGAGAGGAATCGGCCGGCAAGAGGATTCGCGCGCAATTGGTTGTGGATGACTGCCGGGCAGGAGGATCCCAGTATGTATCTTCGTTCCAGTAAGTGTCTGAATACTTCGGCGCACTTCCTGGTGATGCTCTGGTTGGGTGCGATTTCGTTGTTCTGCGTTCCCGCTGCGGCCCAGAACCGAGCGCCCGCCGCGAAGCCTGGTCGCGTGGTGACTAGCGAAGAACTCCAGAAGGCCTACTTGGATTTGCCCGCGGCGAAGTTGCCTACGCCACGCGCCTCGGACGGCCACCCGGACCTCAGCGGATTCTATTTCAACCCGCTCGACATCACCGTTACGAGAAGCGCTGACGGCAATATCTACTATGGTTTTGGCGAGACCCGGGCTGCGACGAAGGGGCCGGTGCCACAGTATCCTGAACCTACTGAACCCTCTTATAAGCCTGAATACTTTGCCAAGGTCAAGGCCATCGTCGACAATCAATACGGCCCCACTACCCCGGATGACCCGAACTTCGATTGTAAGCCCAGCGGCGTTCCACGGGCGTCTACAGGCCCCTTACAAATTGTTCAAACCCCGAAGCTAATCGTTATCCTCTACGAATCGAATTTTATTAGTCAGAATTTTCGGCTCATCTACACGGACGGAAGGCCGCACCCGAAGGATATGGAGACTACATATATGGGAGACTCCGTTGGCCATTGGGAAGGCGATACGCTCGTCGTCGACGTAGCCGGATTGAATGACGAGACGTGGCTGGGCGGAGCCCAAGGACACACAGAGCCCGCCGCCTTCGCAGAGCCCTTCAACCATCAGATCACGGAAAGATTCGCTTTGATTCACAGCGAGCAAGAACACGTGATCGAGCGCTACACCCGTAACGGCAACATGCTCGTCTATGAGGCTACCGTGGACGATCCCGTCATGTTCACCAAGCCCTGGGTGCTTACTCCCCGGCATCTGCTGATTCGCAACGAAAGGTTTCTGGAAACCTTCTGCACGCCGAGCAGCACCGACAAGATCCACATCCAGAGGCCTACCGAATCCGACCGTCCCCACCTCGGGGATGAGATTTTCCATCCCCCGGCCGACGCGGCGAAATAGACTCTTCACATTGGTCCCTTTTTCGCGGCGTCTGCACCTCCCAGGCAGCGAGTCGAATCGGAGCGCCGCTCAGGTTATTAGCAAGCGCGCTAGCGTCGCGGATGCGCAACCGAGCGGCTACGCTCGTCTCTGTCGTTAATTCTGCGGCGTGGAACGGACTAGGGAAGGACCGCGCTTCGGGGCGGCCCTTCCCATGCCTGTGTACTGAGCCTTCAGTCTCTACCGATCTTACCGGTGCCTGGTTTTCCGAACCCATTGGGAACGGAGTGTCTGGTAGTGAAGACATCCTCGTCGTGTGCAACTCCATTCACTGGGGCAAATGGATCGGCGTTACGTGTATCTGACTAAATGGGATGAGCATCATCGTCCACGATGGTCAGGCCGCTATAGTCACCGTTAAATCCAGCCTGGATGCCATCGGGAGGTGCAAACGTAGGCGAAATGACTTCGAAGTTAAACGGTGTAAACGGTACAGTGCCTCCGGCCAAGACATAGTCGGAATTGCCCTGTTGAACGCCGGGCTGTCCCGGCGAGAAGCCTCCTGCAGGAGTGGTAT
>QHYQ01000035.1 GCA_003224175.1 Acidobacteriota bacterium | reverse complement strand
GCCCGCACTGCCCCACCGCGGCGCAGAGAGCATCGCCAATGCCGCAAGCAGAATCAGTTGAATCCACGGCCAGCGAAGATACCGCGCAGCGAACCCCAACACCAGGGCGATGATGCCAACTGTCAAGACGCTGTACGTTACCGCATTCGTGAGTGCGTTGACAGCGGGCCAGTTCGCATCCAAACCTTCTGGGACGCTTGCCGGGAAGGCATAGTGAGCGACCGGCCAAAACGCGGCAGCGAGATCACGCAGGCGATGGAGTCCCAGGAAAGCAGCCCAGCCGCAGAGCATCAGCAGAATCGCGTCTCGATAGTAGGTCCCGGAAAGGCTATGCCAGTAGGGCAGGTAATTCGACCCGTAGCCTCGCACCAGAAAAAATAAACCCAATCCCAGAAGGAGCATCGTGGCGGAGTAGAAAAGCGTTGCGCTCAACGCCTGGCCAATTAGCAATGTTCCGACAAACGTGGCGAAAGGCTGCTCGGTGCGATACGCGAGGAGGTAGAGCGGTTCGAGCGTGGCGAACCTGAGTAGCGAAGCTGCCAAGACCGCGAGCGACCAAAGGGCAATTCGCCGCCATGGCACCGCCGCGATCTGGGGACTTTTCAGATTTCTTAGGAAGATAATCAATACGGCGAGACCAAAGGCGCCGATGAGCGACAGAAATAGGACCGTTTGCGCCGTATTCGCGAGGGTGCTTTCATTCTGCTTGCGAACCCAATCTTCGGGAAGGTGAATGAAAATCCGATAGCCGGAGACTTCGTCTCCCTGGACGGCAAGGGAAATTCGCACATGCGCCGCTTCGGCTCCAGGCGGAGAGGGGTTTAAGGCCTGCGCTTCTTCCCAAACGAAGCTGTGGTCGGTGCGCGATGGCAGCTTCTTGGATTCTGCCTCCACGAGTTTCCATCGACTGAGATCGATGCTCTTTGAATCGCGCAGGAAGGCCTCGGAGCGGAATTGAGCCTCTTCCTTTGTCAGATTGGTGCCGGAGGCCGCCTCGGCCAGCGTGTGATGGATGGAGTGCAATGTTCCATCGGGCCGGAGCACGACGAAATATTCTTCAGTCTGGGAATCGAGGAAGTAGCGCGCGGTCCAGAATGCCGAGGGCACTTGGTCGCGGTAGACTCGATTTACAGCTTCCAGACCGATAGTGCGACGAAGATATTCGTTGATCAAAGGGTCGAATGTGTACTGTATCGTGACCACGCGGTGATAAGACGCGGGATTCTGACGAAGCTGCCGAAGCACATTATCCGCTCGTGCCGCGGCTTCGCTGCTATCTAAGGGGAAGCGAACGAAACTGGCGATGGTCTGCGGCTTAATAATCCAGAGCGATATGAGTCCGAACAAGCCTGCGGCAGCCAGCAAAACCTGCTTACGCCGATTCATATGCTGATATGAGGCCGGCGACCGGGTTGTTGCAGGGGGTTCCTCCGTTACCGCAGTGGCCTCGGGTAACGGCTGAGCGCGATTGAGCAAATCCGCCTCGTCGGCGAACGCTCCGCGCCCGAGATAAAGAACTCCTGCCACGGCAACTGGAATGACCGCTGCGAAACCCACCACACCTCCCGAGATGCGCGTATAGAGGTTTTCGGAGCGCATCAACGAAAGGCTGGTCAACAATGCGTCCACGGTGTAGTGCCACGTCAGCGTAGCCAGTATTCCCCACCGTAACATCACCCACCCGGCAACGATGCCGATGGTTCCGACCTCGATCCCGCGGATATAAGGCGGCTCTTGCGGGTAATTCGAGTGCAAAAAGCCCCACGCAAAGGCAGGCAGCACGATGGCCAGGATTCTCGATTGCGTCACGCGCATCAGGAAGCGAATCGAGAACATGCGAAACAAAAATTCTTCGCTTGCCGCCGCGTAGATACCGATGGTCAAGGGATAAATCCACGGGAGGGCAGTGCTGAGAGTATCGGAATACCGCAAGTCTTGCGGCGCCCAGACGCCGAACCGCCGCCCGACAACGTAAAACGCCACGACGAATCCAATGTGGACGGCGGCCAGGCAGAGGCCGACAAAACCCGAACAGAAAAACTGGCGAGTGCGGAGACCGGCTAAAGTGAATGCGCTGCCCAGGCGGAGTTGATTTGGTTGATCTGCTCGATACAGCGGCTCGCCCGGTGCCACAGCGATGACCACCAGCAACGCCAGCGAAAAGCTCTCCACCAGGGCCTTGGCGAGTTCGGCCGCGAAGAAACTGGCATAAGAATCGTTGGTATTGTAGTCGGCTCGAAGGATCGGCCATTCGTTCAACTTCATTGCGAAGTAAAGAGCGGTGATAAAGACTCCCAGGGCGAGCACCCACTTCCAGCGAATCAAACCCCGGCGGCCCAGCATGATCAGTACCGAAAGCGCCGCGCCGATCAAAACGGCGTAAGGGATCACGGCAATTGTTTCGATGAAATTGTTCGAGGAGCGCAGCCGGTCGTACGTTCTCTGCCAAGCTTCCGGAACCTTCAAAAATTCCAGATAGCCGCCGGCTCGATCACCTTGGATTGTGACCTGCAATCGGTATGGCGCGTCTTTGACCCGGAAGCCTGTGCGTTCCCAGGTGAAAGTCCAGTCCGTGCGGTTAGGTCTGGCGAGGGAGTTGGCCTCCTCAGGCAAAAGGGCGTAAGCCGCTAGATTCGTGTGCAGCGTTTCGGTAAGAAACTGCTCGGCGCGACTGAGCGCTTCTGCCCGGTCCAAACGAGCGCCGGGCGCCGCCTCCCCGCGAATGTATTCGAAGCCGACAATGCGGCCCTTCGGATCAACGCGCAGCCGAATCTCTTCTTTTTGTTGCGGGCGGAAGAAACGCACTTCCCAATACCAGACGCTGACCTCGGAAGACATGAGGCGATTGGCCTGCGCCAGGCCGACTTCACGTTCCAGGTAGGTCTTAGTATTGTCATCGACGTTAAACACAACGGCGGACTGGTAGTTTTCAAGTGAGAGGCCTT
>QHYQ01000034.1 GCA_003224175.1 Acidobacteriota bacterium | reverse complement strand
CCAATATCATCAAGCGGCACACGCGCGCCAATCCTTCCAAGAACGTGAAGGGCGGCATTGTGGAAAAAGAAGGCCCCATACAAATCTCGAATGTGTTGCTCTTCTGCGCCTCTTGCAATAAGCACGGCCGGGTCGGCCACAAGCTGATGCCGGATGGCACCAAGGTGCGCATCTGCCGCCGTTGCGGCACGACGCTGGAGAAATAGCGCTGCCATGAGCCGATTGCGCGAGCGATATCGCAGTCAAGTGATTCCGGCGCTGATGAAGCGCTTCGGGTATAAAAATCCCATGGCCGTGCCTAAGGTCGCCAAAGTCGTGGTCAATATCGGCTTGGGCGAGGCCAGTCAGAATATTAAGCTGCTGGACGTGGCCGCCGTGGAATTGGGGCAGATTTCCGGCCAGCGCGCCGTGATCACCCGGGCCAAGAAATCGATCGCCAATTTCAAAATTCGCAAGGGCATGCCCATCGGCTGCTGCGTGACGCTTCGCGGGGAGCGCATGTATGAGTTCCTCGACCGCCTCTGCAATGTGGTGCTGCCGCGGGTGCGCGACTTCAAAGGATTGAGCCCCAACGCTTTTGATGGGCGCGGCAATTACACACTGGGATTGCGCGACCAGCTGGTTTTTCCGGAGATTGATTACACGCGCGTGGACAAGATCAAGGGCATGAACATCACCTTGACCACCACCGCCCGCAACGATGAAGAGGGCCGCGAGCTGCTGAAGCTGATCGGAGTGCCGCTGCGCGGCTAAGGGAGAGCTATGGCGCGAATTTCGCAATTTGCGAAGACCCGCAAAAAACTGAAATACAAGATTCGTGTGCGCAACCGGTGCCGCGTCTGCGGCCGCCCGCGGGGTTATATCCGCAAATTCCAGATGTGCCGCATCTGTTTCCGCGGATTCGCGCTCCGCGGGGAAGTTCCCGGCGTGACCAAGGCGAGTTGGTAGCGATGCAGACCGATCCTATTTCGGACATGCTGACGCGCATCCGCAATGCCGCCAAGGCCCGCCACGCCCGCGTGGAATTGCCGGCATCGAAGCTCAAAATCGAAATCGCCCGCGTGCTCAAGGAAGAGGGTTTTATCTCCACTTATAAGGTCGTCGACGAATCGAAAACGCGCAAAGCCCTGCGCCTATTTCTGAAATACACGCCGGACAGGCAGTCCGTAATCAGCGACCTTCGTCGCGTTTCGCGCCCCGGGAGCAGGCGCTACGTCGGGGTGAAGGAGATTCGCGGGATTTTCGGCGGCCTGGGCGTGAGCATCCTGAGCACGCCGCGCGGAGTCATGACTGGCCGCGCGGCCCGCAAGCAGCGGCTAGGCGGCGAACTGCTCTGCGAAATCTGGTAAGAGGCGGAAAGAGTTCATGTCGCGAATTGGACGAAAACCGATTGCCGTGCCCTCCACCGTGAAGGTGCAGATCGGGCCGGCGGCCATCGAAGTGCAAGGCCCCAAGGGCAAGCTGAGTGTCCGCGTGCCGCGGGGCATCCGTTTTGAGCAAAAGGACGGCACGCTCAGCGCTCTTCGCGAGTCGGACGAGCAGCGTGCCCTGCATGGCTTGGCGCGGGCGCTGGTCGCCAACGCCGTGCGCGGTGTGACCGAGGGATTCAAAAAGGAGTTGGACATCGTCGGCGTGGGCTATCGCGCCGAGGTCAAAGGTAAGAATGTCGTCTTCGCGCTGGGCTACTCTCATCCCATCGAGTTCCCCATTCCCGAGGGCCTGCAGATCGCCGTCGAAAAACAGACTCGCATCGTCGTAAGCGGCGCCGATCGAGGGCGGGTGGGTCAGGCCGCGGCGGATATTCGCGCCCTGCGGCCGCCCGATCCTTATAAGCAGAAGGGCATCCGCTTGGTGGGCGAGCGCTTGAAGAAGAAAGCTGGAAAGGCTGGTGCCGCCAAGACCGCGGCATAAAACGAAAGGCCCGGAAAGGCCCAGACTGAAAGGAACGAATGGCTACGAAATCAGTTTTCAAACTTTCGCGCAATGCGCACCGCCAGCAGGTCCATCACCGCGTGCGGCAGCGCGTCCTGGGCACGTCCAGGCGCCCGCGCCTTTGTGTTTACCGCTCGCTCGAGCACATCTATGCGCAAGTCATCGATGATCAGAGCGGGCGCACGCTGGTCTCGGCCAGTTCGCTCGATAAAGCCACGCGCGCCGCGCTCAAGGGCGGCGGCAATGTCGCGGCGGCCAAGATTATTGGCAAGACGATCGCCGAGCGTTCGCTCGCTGCAGGCATCCAGCAGGTGGTGTTCGATCGCGGCGGCTACATGTATCACGGCCGTGTCCAGGCGCTCGCCAATGCAGCCCGCGAAGCGGGATTGAAGTTTTAATTATGTCCAAACAAGTTCTTCGCGAAACGTTGGCGGTGCGCCGGCCGGTGGAGGTCAGCGCAAATAATCTGAAAGATCAGGTTGTCTCCATCCAGCGGGTCACCAAAGTGGTCAAGGGCGGCAAGAATCTGAGTTTCTCTGCTTTGGTGGTCGTCGGTGATCAGCACGGCCATGCCGGATTCGGCATGGGCAAGGCCCGGGAAGTCCCCATGGCTATTCGCAAGGCGATCGAACAGGCCAAGAAGAACCTGATTCACCTCAACCTGAAGGGCAGCTCCATTCCTCACCAGGTCACCGGCTATTACGGTTCGGGACAAGTTCTGCTCAAGCCCGCTTCCGAAGGTACGGGAATCATTGCTGGAGGTCCGGTGCGCGCGGTGATGGAAGTCGCGGGTATTTCGAATGTCTTGACCAAATCGATCGGCACCTCGAATCCGCATAACGTCATCAAAGCCACCTTCGACGCGCTCTTGCGCCTCAAAGACGAAGTCCGCGTGGCCGAGCAGCGTTCCAAATCCGTCGAAGAGTTGCGCCACTAGGGGTAGAGAGACGCAGTCATGGCCAAAAAGAAGGCCGGAACGATTAAGCTGAAGTGGGTGCGTAGTACGATTGCCTGCACCCGGGATATGCGCGCAACGGCGCGTGGCCTGGGATTCCGGCGTATGCAGCAGGTCGTGGAACGCGAAGACACGCCGTCCGTTCGTGGTATGGTAGATAAGGTGCGCCATCTCGTCGTTGTGGTGGAATGAGCGCGATCCTTCGCCGAAGAATTGAGGCCAGCATGTCGGTAACTTTGTCAAATCTGCACCCGCCGCGCGGCTCGCGCCATCGCAAGGTGCGGGTCGGCCGGGGCATCGGTTCGAAGCTGGGCAAAACGGCCGGCG
>QHYQ01000303.1 GCA_003224175.1 Acidobacteriota bacterium | reverse complement strand
CGCACGGCGCGCACCTTCGCGCCCGAACTCGGCCGCCTGCTCGAAAGCGAGTGGACACTTGCGCCCGCGGTCGAGGAAATCTTCGCGCCGAACGCCATCAAAGACGATCAGCTGCGCATGATCTTCTCTTGCTGCCATCCCCGCCTGCCCGAAGAGGCTCAGGTCGCGCTGGTGCTCCACATTTTGTGCGGTTTCAGCGTGAACGAGGTCGCCGCCGCCTTCGTCAGCAGCCACGCGGCCATGGAGAAGCGCATTACGCGTGCCAAGAAAGTCCTCGCAGGCTCAAAGAAATTGTTCGACATCGCGGACGCCGGCGACTTCGCCGCCCGGCTTCCCGCTGTGCATCGCGCGCTCTACTTGCTCTTCAACGAAGGCTACCACGGCGCATCCGCCGAGTCGGCAGTGCGCGCCGAGCTTTGCCGCGAAGCCATGCGCCTCGCCGCGCTGCTTCGCGAACATCCGCGCGCCTCCACGCCCGCCACCTTCGCGCTTTCCGCGCTCATGTCGCTTCATGCGGCGCGCCTGCCGGCCCGCCTGGACTCCTCCGGCGAGTTGCGCTCGCTCTTCGACCAGGATCGCTCGCAATGGGACGCGCATCTCGTCGAGGAAGGGCAGAAGCTGCTCGATCTTTCTGCCCGCGGCCCCGACCTGACCGAATATCACGTGGAGGCCTCCATCGCCTGGGTTCACGCCGCCGCGCCCCGCGCTGAGGAGACAGACTGGGCAATGATCGTTTCGCTCTACGACAAATTGATGGCCATTCGCCCTACGCCCGTCGTCGCTCTCAACCGTGCCATCGCCATAGCGCAGCGCGAAGGCCCGCAGCGCGGCCTCCAGGAGATTCGCGCCATTGCGCATTCGGACCGCCTCGCCGGCTATCCTTTTTATCACGCCGCGCTGGGCGAATTTGAGTTTCGCAGCGGCCGGCCTGACGCCGCGCGCGAGCACTTCCGCGCCGCGCTCGCCCTCGCAAGAAATCCCATGGAACGCAGTTTCCTGCGGCGCAAGTCGGCAACAGGATGAGCTTTGGCGCGTAACAACGACGAGTCGAGGGGTCTGCTTTTGCCTTTAACGTAGCGCTGGGGCCTCCGCCCAGCATCTCTCTTTTTTGCGGTTCGCTCTACCCATCTGGCGCAAGCGGCTCTTCCAGATGGCCGGAAAGCCCCGGAAGTGGCGGCATAACGTAGCCCACGGCGGAAGCCGTGGGAAAACTTGACGCATTTAGACGACAAGCCCCGAGCAGGGGCGACACACCCGTTAGGACCGGAGGAAACATGGCCCGCCTTGAAGGCATCGATCCAAACAAGACTTCGTTTTTCATGCGGCAGGTGTTCCGCAGGGTCCACAAGCTCTTCGGCAAGGACTTGACCCCGCAGAAAATCACAGCCCGTGTGCCGCGGGTCTTCTGGGTAAACACAATCACCGAGCTGCTGCTCGGCCTGAAAGCCAAGGTCCCGCTGCGGCAGCGCTCCATCGTACAGTTACGCACCGCGGCGCGCGTCGGATGCCCGTTTTGAATCGACATCAATTCTGCCGGCGGCAGAATGTACGGCCTCACCGACGACGAGATCGCCGCTCTCCTGAACGGCGAATTTGAGAAGTTCTCCGCGCACGAGCAGGCCCTCTTGCGTCTGGCCGACGCGCTGGTCGGCGCGCCCGTAAACGTCAGCGACGAGCTCTACGCCGACCTCCGCAAGCATTTTTCCGAAGAACAACTGATCGAGCTGGCCGCCGACGCCGCCCAGGAAAACTTCCGCGCCCGCTGGAACCGCGTCTTCGACGTGGGCAGCGACTTCCTCTATTGCACCCTCCCACCAAAATGACTTCACCGGCGCCCCCGAGCACCCGGACCGTGATCGAAAAAACTCAACTTTGTGCTTGACATTCGTAACCGAATGGCTACATATTGGTAACCGTATGGTTACATATAGGCGCAAGCAGGATAACGCCGTTTTCCGGGCCATCGCCGATCCCACCCGGAGACAGATCCTCCGGCTCTTGCTCCGCGGCCAGCACACCGTCGGGGAGATCGCCGCGAACTTTCGCACCAGCCGTCCGGCCATCTCCAAGCATCTTCGCGTGCTGCGCACTGCTGGCTTGGTGATGGCTCACAAAGACGGCACTGCCCGCATTTGTGATTTGAATGCCAAGCCGCTGCGCGCCGTCGGCGTGTGGCTTCGAGACTACCAGGCTCTGTGGGCCCTGAGCCTGCGCAGCCTCAAGCGCTACATCGAAGAGACCCCCAATCGCATGATGCCCAATCGCATCGTGAAAGACCAAAAGGAGAGGAACTCATGAATCCGATGGCTGTAAGCGATACCATCGTCCAGGAAATCACCATCAACGGTCCAGCCGAACGCATTTTCGAGGCGCTGACCGATCCTGGCCAGTTGGTCAAGTGGTGGCGTGCCGAAGGACTCTTCCAGGCTACCGATATGGAGTCTGACCTGCGCCCTGGCGGCATATGGATGATGCGTGGCACCGGCAGGGAGGGAAGGCCCTTCACGGTGCGCGGAGAATATCAGCAAATCGAGCCGCCCCGGTTGCTCGTGTTTACCTGGATTCGCGGCGGGCAGGAGGATCCCAGCGAAACGATCGTCCGTTTTGATCTAACGGAGACCGATGGCGTCACCACCGTCCGTCTGACGCACGCCGGCCTCGTGAACGAGGCTTTACGCAGTCGCAACAATGGTTGGCCTCTGGTCCTCTCTCTGTTGCGCGCCTTCATCGAGCAGCAAGTGAGACCGCAGCAGCCTGAGCAGACTATGTAGCCCATGGTGCCCCGCGCCTCTGCGGGGGCCCTGGGGCTGTTCGCTGTCATCCCGAGTGCATCCGGGGTGCTGTAGCGAGGGATCTGCTTTTTCTTTTGCCCTTAACGTAGCGCGGGCGCGCTCGCGTTCGTGCGAGCGGCCCTGGGGCTTTTTCTCGGTGTCTTTCGCTGTATTTTGCCGTTAACGTAGCCCCGCTTCGCTCAGCCGTGTGTCCGTCCTTCGCGCCTGCGAAGGGTGGGTCGGTTTGTAGCCCAGGGTGCCCCGCGCCTTCTGCGGGGGCCCTGGGGCTTTTCGCTGTCATCCCGAGCGAGCATCGCGAGTCGAGGGATCTGCTTTTTCTTAGGTGCAGCAAGTCCGCTGTTGCAAGTGCTCGCGGCGAGGCCTAGCGGGATTGTTGTAGGTTACGGGCAAACCGGAAATTGAATTAAGGTCATTTGGACCTAGCGACCTCATCCGGCCCGCATGTGATGGGAGGGAGATGGCACAGCGAAGATTCTCTTCGGTGTGATCGGGCTAATCCGTTGCCGCGGTGCTTCAGACTTTCGTGCATCTGCGACCGAGTCTCTTACATCCAAGTCGCTAGGGTGAAACTACGCGCACTATCTGGTTGTGCGTGAATTTAGCAGTTTCTTCCCGCAGCGCCACGAGGATGCGTGAACTTCATCCAGCAGTTCATCTTGCCCACCCTCGGGCTACGCAAAAAGACTCCTAGCGCAGAAGAGAGAATCCGTAATGGCTGATAATTCGTTGACAGCTCTCGTTACAGGTGGAACGAGCGGTATTGGCCGGGCCACCGCTAATAAACTAGCCCAGCTTGGCATCCACGTCGTAGTCGTGGGCCGCAATGAAGAACGCGGCGAGAAGGCGGTCGCAGAAATCCGTTCAGCCGGAGGCAAAGCGGATTTTATCGCATCTGACCTCCGAGACGCGGCGAGCGCACGCGAAGTGGCAAGAAGAGCGATCGCAATCGGACAGGGCCACGTCGATATTCTGATCAACAATGCGGGGATCTTCCCGTTTGGGCTGACGCACGAAACCACGGAAGAAACCTTTGACAAAGTGTACGCGCTCAACGTCAAGGCACCGTATTTCCTCGTCGCGGAACTTGCTCCGCTGATGGCGAAGAGAGGTAAAGGGGCCATCGTCAATATATCGACGATGGTTGCTGATTACGGGGCTTCGGGCATGAGCCTCTATGGCTCGAGCAAGGCCGCGATGAATCTGCTAACCAAAGCATGGGCAGCTGAATATGGCCCGAGCGGCGTCCGCGTCAATGCAGTGAGTCCTGGACCTACGCGGACTGAAGGCACGGACGCAATGGGCGAAGGCCTTGAGCAGCTGGCCGCCCAGGCTCCGGCAGGCCGTCCCGCTACAGCTGAGGAGATCGCTGAGGCTATTGTATTCTTGGCAACGGATCGTTCCAGTTTCATTCAGGGGGCAAAGCTCGCCGTCGATGGCGGTCGCACAGCCATTTGAGAGGCATGGAGGTGGATGATGCCTGAGATAGAACGCTTCCAGATCCTTGTGATCGGAAGTGGAGAGGCCGGAAAGCACCTGACGTGGACTATGGCGCAAGCGGGCCACCGAACTGCCGTTGTGGAGCGGAAATATATCGGCGGATCGTGTCCGAACATTGCATGCTTGCCCAGCAAGAACGTGATTCGCAGCGCAAAGGCGAATTGGTTCGCTCGTCACGGCACGGAATACGGCATTCAAACTGGACCAGTGTCTACGGACATGAAGGGCGTCCTGAATCGCAAGCGCAAGATGGTCGAGGGCGGAGTTCAGATTCATCTCGATCGCTTCAAGGCGACCGGAGCGGAACTGATCAGAGGAGAAGCCCGGTTCGTGGCTCCCAAGACGGTCGAGGTGCACCTTAACGAGGGGGGCCTCCGGATGATCACGGGTGATCGTGTCTTTCTTGACCTTGGATCGCGCTCAGTTATCCCGGACATTCCTGGCCTGGCGGCTGCAAAACCCATGACTCACGTCGAAGCTCTCGACCTCGACCGTTTGCCGGAGCACGTCATCGTGCTCGGTGGAGGATACGTTGGCCTCGAACTCGCGCAGGCCCTGCGCCGCTTCGGGTCTAAGGTAACCCTGATCGAGCGTAGCCGCCAAATCGCTGCCGCCGAAGATCAAGACGTTGCGCAAGCCCTTCTGGAGAATTTCACGAGCGAAGGAATCGAAGTGCTGCTCGACACACGAGTGCGCGAGGTGGAGGGACTCTCCGGTCAGAAGATCCGAGTCGTTGCTGAAAACGGCCAGGGGGTGCAAATGATCGAGGGAACCGACCTGCTGATCGCTACCGGACGGACGCCCAACACCCAGGGGATCGGGCTGGAAACGTCAGGGGTCGAACTTGATGCGCGTGGGTATATCAAAGTGAACGATCGCTTGGAGACCAGCACGGCGGGCGTTTGGGCCATGGGCGACTGCGCGGGCAGCCCGCAGTTCACGCACGTCGCCTTCGATGATTTCCGGGTGGTCCGCGACAACCTGAGTGGGGGCAGCCGCACTACGCGAGACCGCCTCATACCATTCTGTATGTTCACCGATCCCGAACTCGCACGGGTCGGCTTGAACGAATCTGAAGCGAAGCGACGGGGCATCGCATATCGCCTAGCGAAGATGCCAATGGCCGCAGTACTGCGAGCCGTCGCTCTTGGCGAAACCCGTGGTTTTGTGAAAATGCTCATTGACGTTCAAAGCGACCGCATTCTGGGATTCGCCGTGCTGGGCGTTGAGGGGAGCGAGATGATGGCGGCGGTTCAGACGGCGATGGTGGGCGGATTGCCCTACACAACGCTCCGCGACGCGATTTTCACCCATCCCACCACTGCGGAAGGCCTAGTTTTTCTATTGGCGAATGTTCCCGCAATAGCTAGGCAACAACCAGCCTAGAAACTTCACCTGTAATTCTTCACCTGTAACCCTCTGGTCAGGGAGACCGCCGACTTCCAATGACACTGTTCTTACGAAATAGGTCGAATGCTGACGGCGCACCTAGAAAACACCACATAGCGATCACCGGGTCACAAATTGCGCAGCCAAGCGAAGAGTTTGAAACGAACGGCACAATGGGATTTCCATAAAGATGGTGAATCACATCCCAACCCGTGTGAAACAGCCAACCGATCCCGATGAACCTATAGGAACGAAGACCTTCGAATGCAAAATAGGTTGCGATTGCGGTAAACGCGAATTCCCATATCCCAAGGCCGCCATTCAAATATGCGGCTCCTGCGCCAGCGATCATGATGGCATTGAAGTTTCGTCGGTTTGGCTCTCGGAGGAAAGAGCAAGCACAGATGTAAAGCAGCGCCACCAGTACAGGACCCACTAGGTCCATTGCGTGAATCTCAGGCCGTGCGTGGATTTGCATTTTTCTTCCCCCTGTTTGTATCCGCCGCGCGGCAAACGGATTTTGCGGATCTAGGATAACCTCACGTCGCTAGAGTCCGCACGGGCCTGCCATCCTTTCAATACTGCGGAATCCGACAGAAACTTCACCTGTAATTCTTCACCTGTAAAGTGGTTGTGCGGCGTGAATCAAAGCTATGTCGCGTCAGGCTCAGTGTGAACCGGGATCGGGACCGTGTTGGATTGACGCGGCCCCAGCCCTCAAACCAAAGCGGTCTTTGAGCTATGGTGTGCCTTGGCAGCCGTCACACCGCCCCAGAGCGAACCGGGATTGGCTCGATCCCCATGAAGCTTCATCATCCGGTCGAAGAATTCGCGCACGGTCGTCGTCTCCTCGTTGAAGCGCAGGAAGTCCCGGAAGTAGCTGCGCGTTTCCTCGATGATCCGCGGGTGATCGTCGTTCTCGGGCCGTTTGTGACCGGCGATCACGGCGCGAGGTGTCAGCAATTCGAGCTTGTCTAGGGCAGCGATCCATTTTGCCCAAGACTGTGGATTGCCTTCCGCCATATAGGGATGGACGCCGTTGTAGGCGACGTCCCTGGCCACCACCAAGTCGATGGAAGGGACGTGCAGACTCGTGGACAGAGCCGTGTCGGTGTAGCCCGTGTCGACCATGACCAACTCGTGCCCTTCCAGCTCGATAGTGTTTCCTTCCAGCGCCTCGGCCACCGCGAGCTGTTGCGGGAGCTGGCCGGGGAAGCGCGAATTCCAGAAGCTGTTGAAGTAGGGCGGATCGAGCTCATGACGCATGGCCTCTACGATGTCCGGCCTTGCCACCGCCCGTGCATGGGGGAAGCGCTGCTTAAGCAGCCCTATGCCGAAGAATGATCGCCATGGCCATGCGTCAAGTAAATCGTGGTCAGATTCTTGCCGCTCGCCATAACCCAGTCCGCCAGAGCCTGCGAAGCTTCGGCGGTAAGGAAGGTATCGACCAGCACAGCATCCCGTCCGCCGTAGATCAGCGTGGACGAGTTGGGCACCCAGGCCAGAGACTCGTAGCCTAGCGGCAACTCCCGGTTGAGGCCGGGCCGCTTGGTGATGAACACCGACCATTGCAAGAGAGCGTTTTTATGGTTCATGAGAATTCCTCCGTGAGTTCTTGCATTACGTTCGCGCTTGTCCTCCCTCCATTCTAAGGGAAAAACCAATGAGGTCGGGACGATGGCTTTGCACTGGAATGCGCAGTAAACTGAGTACCTCCAGGTAGCTTCCCGCCCTTCCGTCCAAAGCTTGACGGCGGCGGGATCCTTATTTCTTTGGCAAGATTCAGAGGGTCTAACTCTAGTCTCCTGACCGTATTATGCATGACCCGGAGTCGGCCACCAACGAATCGACGCCTCGTCGCGTAACTCAGCACAAAGTGTCCGATTCCGGGACACAGATTTCAGAGTTCCGGTCGGATGACGGGCAAACCCGAAGTTGAGACCGATGGACGGGGTGCAGCTACAATGATCTTGCCGGGCGAAATGGAAGCAGGCTCTGCGGGGACGTAACCATGCCGAGGGATAACCTGGTGGGCTGATCGAGGCGATAAATTGCAGCGCCGGAACCTGTTCCTTGCGCTGCTTCCAAATCCTCATCGGATCGGTAGACCCTCATGCCTTGAAAATCCCCGCCCCGAAGGGCGGAATACTCACTAACGGAAAGCGCCCTATCTCCATTTCAGGCTGAACCAACACAGTATCACCGCCCACGTTCTCATTCTTGTCTCATGAAAATCGCTCTGTGCCACTTCTGTGACTCCGCCAATGACTTTCTTCGATAAACTGATAAACTCAGCAGGAAAAAAGAAGCCCAAACCGTAGGAGCCCTATGTCATCTCGAATTTCCATTCTTAGTTTGTCAACCCTGGTGCTCGCGGCCGCAATCTTTGTGGGCATTACGCTTGTCCGCCCGCTCTTCGCGCGAAGGTCGGTCGCCGCGAACGTCATGACCATCAGGAGCTTCGCGGCGCTTGCAAAGTCATCAGGAGCTTTCGCGCGTCAACAAAGCCAATCCGCCGCGCAAAATAATTCCGGCGCGAAACAATCACAGTCCGACTCCAAATCGGCAGGGAAGTCTTCACCCGCTCAGACGCCCGCTGCGTCCGGCTCCATCGAAAAACGTGTCGAGGACTTTCTGCGCAAGTGGTACGCCTGGGGCCCCGACTTTCAGGTCAAGGTCGGGCCCGTAAAGCCCTCGCCCGCGGGCGATCTCAACGAAGTCTCCGTCGAAGTGTCCGCGCAGGGAGGCTCGGACACCGCAGTTGTCTACGTCACCAAAGACGGCCACTACATGCTGCGCGGCGATCTGCAGGATTTGAACGGCGATCCCCTCGGCGAGACCATGCGCAAATTGAATCTGCAGGGCGCCGCGTCCAAAGGCCCTGCCGACGCGAAGATTGTCCTCGTGGAATTTGGCGATCTCGAATGTCCCAGCTGCCGCCAACTTGATTACGTGCTGCGCTCCGTCCTTCCCAAATATCCCCAGGTGCGCTTCATCTTCAAGGATTTTCCCCTCGAGACAATCCATCCCTGGGCCATGTCCGCAGCCATCACCGGCCGCTGCGTTCTGCAGCAAGGCTCAGACCAATTCTGGAAATATCACGATTCGGTTTACGACAATCAGGATTTGATCTCGCCGGAAAATGCCTATAACAAGCTGCTGGAGTTCGCCGTTCAGGCCGGCGCTACCGAGGAAAAACTAAAACCTTGCATCGCGGATCCCAAGACTCAGGAATTGGTGCGGCAGAGCATGGCGGAAGGCCACGCCCTCGATGTCACGAGCACCCCGACCACCTTCGTCGACGGCCGCCGTGTCGTCGGCCCCGACCAAGCCCTGCTGGAGCAGTACATCCAGTTCGACTCCGCTCACTAACCCACGCCACTGTGCCCCCAACGCGGCACGCTGCCGCCCCCCGCCAGCGCTAGGCGAGCTGCGGCGTCTGCGTGCAGAGCCCCGCCAGCGCTAAGCTAAGCGAGTTGCGGCCCTGTAACGCGGCACGGTGCCCGGCTGGCGCGTCCTGCTGCAGAGCCCTGTTCCCACAGCTAGCGCTAGGCGAGCTAACGCGGCACAATGCCGACAGCCAGCACTAACTTAACGTCGCGATGTGTGTAGCGTTTGCACCGGCAGCCGCTCTGCCGGTGGCCCCTTCCAGCTGACAGAATTAAGGTACGATCGAGATCATCACCACCACAAGCCGATAAGTCCCAGTCGGAAAGTCCAGATGGCGAAGCGCCGTTGCCTAATAGGTGTAATAACCGTTACCGAGCGGATTCGCGTATGCGGGATACACTCCTCCCGAGATCTCTGAGTCCATCCGCCCGCGCTGACTCGCACTCACCCGGCGCCCTAGGGCTCTACAGTTGCGACCAGCTCTGTCTCATGATAGATAACATAATATATATTATCGGGCCGACTGGACCATTGTCAAGAGAAAATCCGAGATTGGTGTTTCCAGTGCAGCGTCTCGGTCTGGCCCCCTTTGTCCATCAGCGACTTCCTCGTATGCTGGAAGACGCCAGGCTGCCGCTGTCTGACTCTTCCGTGTTCTTTTGTCTCAGGTCTCAGCTGCAGAGAGAACTGGTGCAACTGAGCGATCGGCATCAACAGCTCGATAGCGTCATCCAGCAGAGGCCCCTGAGGATGACCGTCGGGCTGATACTAACGCCGGACGCTTGCCGCGTCTTATCGGGGCGCCAGAACTGCGGACTGCGGACGCCGGACGCTTGCCGCGTCTGTTGTTCCTGACAGGTGCGGCAATCTTCGAGGCGATCGAACAGCGGTTTGAGATCCTCCTGCGGCACGGTAATGATGGCCGGAGCCTCAGGAGCGTCGGAAGCGCGAGGCGCGAGAGAGGCCCAGACCGGGCGCGGCAAAGGGGGAAACGCTGTCGGCAGGCGCTTAGCGATTTCTGCCGGCGTCTTTGCCGCTCGCTCGGCCTTTGAGATTCCAGCAAGATCTTTGCGGAGGACGATGTGGCGTTGCTGTCGCGTTTCTCGGCCTGATCCAGAAGTGGCGCCTGCGCGCGGAAGACGACGTGCATCTCGCTGGCAGCCCGGCGAGAAGCGTTCCGCGAATATGCAACGATGATGGCCAGGCAAAAAGCAGTCAACACGGCGATCGCTGCCAGAGCGGCAATCGCGCGACGCAGCAGGGGACTTGCAGATGACATCGTAGTTCCCTTCTCCTTGCTAGGTCTCCTTTGTTGGGCACCGGCACGTCTCTTTCACGAAAGCACAGTGAACCCAACGCGCTCAAGAATTCTCGACCATATCGAGCGCTTCGGCGGCGGCGCGTCCGGTGAGGTAGAGCGAATCCGCGGATGCGCTGCGCAACGGGTATTCCCTCCCGCGCAGCCGCCCGGCGCAGCCGCGGCATACCGAACGGCCGGCTTTCTACAGTGCGGCGCGGCGTTCGCAGAGGTTCCAGAAAAAACATGGTGTGAACATGACGGCTTGCTTAACGTCAGATTTCATATCATTTTTCTTCGCAATATGGCTGGCGTGCGGGCAAACAGAATTTCTTGGCTTCGAAAAATGGAGCCTCAGTGCGCGCTTTCTTCTCGGGAAGGAACGGCAGAGCCGCTGGTGGCCGGCTAAACGTAATGGGCAGTGCGGGCAAGAACGGCCGAGGGGTAATCACGATTCCCTGCCCCATTCCATAGCAGCAGCGCGTGCGAGACGTTGCCTTCGGCGACGGCAAGTTTGGCGGCGAAGACGCGGCAGCCGACTTCTAGTCCCACCGCGGGAGCGCACAGAAAAGCGAGCGACGCCTCCACAAAGCCGTGTTCCCGCGCCACTTGCCCCATCACCTGCATCAGCCCCCAGGAAAATGCGCGGGCTCGCGATTCGGTAACGTCGGGAATGGCACCGCGCGCAATTTGGGGCGCAATGTATCTTTCGTAGAACGCCGGCTCATAACGCAGCGCCCAAGGATTCCACGCGGATTCCTGTTCGACGATGGCGCAGACCAGCTCTGGCCAAAGCGCATGCGCTTCGGCCGCGCGCTGCGCGAGCGCAACGAACTCTGCTGGAGGCGGCATTCGGATGACTTTCCCGCGGCGGGATTAGAGGCCGTGCGGGTCAGATTTCTCGCGCTTCC
>QHYQ01000033.1 GCA_003224175.1 Acidobacteriota bacterium | reverse complement strand
AAATCAGACACGCCCACGTGGAAACGTATCGTGCCGGCCAGCAGGGGATTGTCGGTCCTGATCCTGCGCCGCGCACGGAAAATGTGCGATTCGGGAGCCAGGTACGCGATCAGAAAGCCGGAGGCGAGGACGGCGGCCAGCGTGGCGTAGATCGAACATTGAGAAATCGAAGTGAGCGCCTTTTCCCATCGTGGCGCACCGGCGGGCAGCCGTGAGCCTCCCCGAAAGAGGTAGACCCAGATCGGCCGAGCAAGAAACACAAGCCCGATGATGGCACCCAGGATCACGTCCCTGCGCATCGCCGCTGGGTTGAAGAGGACTCTGGTCGCCTCCCCGTTTTCAACGAAGGCGTATGCCAATAATGCTCCACCCAACCAATGAAATACGCGCGTGACATGCCCGTGGGGAGCCGCACTTCTGCCGCGATGCCGGAGCCCTTCGAAAATCTCGCGGTTGAGTTTCATCTGCAATTTGGGTTGTGAGCTTGACGATGGAGATATTTCTCTACACCAGAGGCGGTGAATATTACCTTAAGGTTGAGGGGTGGCTTTGGGTTGCCTTAGTGACCCTGGAGGACGTCGTAACGGGCGATGGCATAGCCGAGTACGGCTCCGAGGAAGACGTCGGACGGGAAGTGGGCTCGCAAGCTGATGCGCGAAAAGCCAATCGTTCCCGCTAAACCGTAGGCAACCCAGGGGACCCAGCGATGGTCGCGGTAGCGGCGGGCAACGACGGTAGCAACAGAAATGGCCGCGATCATGTGTCCTGAGGGGAAGCTGCTGCCCACGTCGATCTTGTTGCGGAAGAAAGTGTCGCTATAGCTTCTTCGACGGAATACATCGGAGGGGCGCCACCTGGCGGTCACGCTGTTCAGGACCACGCGGAGCACTTCGGAATCGGCGACAGCATCGCCGGCGAAGAGTGCGGTTTTCTCCATGTAGGAATCGTGGCGGTCGAGGCCGACGACATAGAGTGCCGCCGGGATGGCGATTGTTTCGGCGCCGGTCACGTTACTGCCGAAGACCCGGTCAAAGCCTCGACCTGGCCATGGAGGGAAAGCGACGAGACAAGCAGAAACACGACGGCGCACGCAAGGCGATAAACGAGACGGCGCGAAATGGAGAGCGCCACGCTCAGAAATGACCTCTTTTTCGGATGACCTGTGAACCGACTCTACGATCTATGGCGCTATGGTATCCCATTGAGGAGTTGTTGAACGGAGGAATCATGAAGATCCGTGCCCAAGAAGCGACTGGACTTCGCAAAGCCCAAGGTTCGCATCTTTCAGGCGCTTGACAGATGCAATAGAGGGCGCTACATACCGCACGCGCGCTCACGCCACCGGCTCCGATGGAAAACTCAAGGCGCTACGAGAACCAACTGGTCTTAATCCTGTTTTTCACCTGGGGAACAGTGTTTCTTGACCGCATGTCCCAGCTTTATCTGGCGCCGTACTTCGCTCCCGAATTTCATCTGTCGAGCCAGCAAATCGGCTTTCTCGCCTCCGTGGTATCGGTCACGTGGGCGTTTTCGGGTTTGCTATTCGGTGCGTTGTCGGACCGTTTCGGACGGCGAATCGTTTTGATCCCGGGCGTTCTCTTGTTCTCGGCATTGTCGTGGCTATCGGGCATTGCGCACAGCTTCGAGCAGCTGTTATTGATCCGCGCGCTCATGGGTGCGGCAGAGGGACCGTGCTGGGCCGTGATCAATGCGATTACGGAGGAGTCTTCGGGACCAGGCCGCCGCGGACGCAACGTCGGCCTGGTCGTCAGTGCGGGAGCGCTGGTGGGTCTTTGCGCTGCGCCCATCTTGACGACTCAGGTGGCATCGCGATGGGGCTGGCGGTGGGGATTTTTCGTGACCGGATTGCCCGGCATGCTCATGGCGATCCTGATCTGGAAATTCGTTCGCGAGCCCAAGCGAGTTGAAGAAGAAAGCGCGCAACGCGGCCGCCCGACACTTCGAGGCTACTTTTCGATTCTGCGATTCCGCAATATCTGGCTTTGCTGTGTCGGCGCGGGCGGGTTCATCTCCTGGCTCTTTCTGCAAAATGTGTTTGCGCCACTCTACATTACGGAAGTCATGCACCAACCGGGAACCACGGCGGGGTTCTTGCTCGGCGCCGCCGGACTGGGCAGCTTCTTTATTGGGTTGGTGTTTCCGGGCTTATCGGACCGCTGGGGACGGAAGCCCACGCTTCTCGTCCTGGCCTTCATCTCAACGCTATTGCCAATTGCCCTGTATCTTCCCAGCCTCTACGGCCATTTGTGGCTGCTGGCGGCGATCCTATTCCTGACGCAAGGGGGGCAGGGAATTGCCGCGTTGATCATGGTGCTCGTGCCTGCGGAAAGTGTGCCGCCACAGTTCTCCGCCACGGCCATCGGCCTTGCGACCCTGGTGGGAGAGATCATCGGTGCGACGATCGCGCCGGCGGCCGGAGGAGCAATGGCAGAACAGTTTGGCCTGGGGATTCCGCTATTGATGGGCGCCGCCAGCACTGTGGTGCTCTTTCTCGTAGCTCTCTTTATTCGGGAGCCGGGAGACTTGCAGACGCGAGGCGCGCCGGAGCCGACAGCCGTGCCGGCAGACTGACTGCTAGGCGCAAGGGCTTTGGAAGAAACGAGATTCTAGGGAGGGCGAGCCGGTTTTGTTACGGCTTTTGGCGGTACATCGTCGCCCTGGCGCATTCGGTCATTAGTTCCACGAACTTGGTGTAATTTGCCTCGCCAACGACGAACGGGTTCGGTTCTCCCGGTTTTCGCGCGCGAAGCGCGGCAAGCTTGTCGGCAAATCCGTCGAAAACCGGATGATTCTGAATTTCGACGTCCACCTTCATCATTTTGGTCCACTGTTCGAAGTGCTCGAGGGAGTCAATAAACTCCGACACTTGACTGGCTGAACCCTGAGCGATGAAGCCTCCCCCGACCATGCCGACGACGTGAGACTTGCCGCCGTCTTTGACCGGGAAGATCAAACCCAAGGAGCCGGGCGTATGTCCGGGAATGAAAACGGGAGTTACGCTCTCGTCGCCAAGAGTGATGGGCACGCCCTCGAAGGCAACCATGTCTCTTTTCGGCAACGGTACAGGCGGAGCTGCATTTCCGCCCGCCGCCGGTGGGCGAGGAATGTTTATGAAATCCCAATCGGCCGCGGCCATGAAGATGTGTGCGCCGTAATGCTCTTGCAGATATGCCGACCCGCCAAAATGATCTTCGTGGCCATGGGCCAAGATGACCACCTTGATATTGGCGGGGTCCAGGCCAAGAGTCTTTAAGCCTGGGAGGAGAACCGACTCAACATCCTTCGCGTGGCCCGGGTCAATCAACATGATTCCGGCCGAAGTAGGAAACACGTAGGTAACCGCATTCCCGACGGAGTACTGCCCAGGAATTGCCCAGAAATTATCGAAGAGCTTGACGGGTCCGGGGTCGGTGGCCGGATTCGCGCGCGGCGCCTCGCAGAGAAAGTGTTCCGCCGAGGCCCAGTAGGTGCCCGCAATCTTTTTTGCTTTTTCGATGTGCGACAGAACCTCGGGAGAATCGGGTTTGGCCGCCGCTGCTTGTTGTTGCGCCTCTTGCGCCCCCATAGGCTGTGCGAACAGCGCGCAAAGCGCCAAGGCTGGCAGAAGCGAATAAATTCTTTTTGGCATGGCGTTCCTCCCCAATCTTACGCTGTAGAAGTTTGTCGCTAGCGGTGATCTATGGTCCGGGATTTCCGCTTTCACCTCTCGGATGGGCACCCTTATACACCCGCGGCCCTTTGAAGTTAACCAAAGTATTTGGGTCGCGCGTCGTTCCACTCGAAGGCTGGTGTCGCCGTTCTCGAAGCCCCACCACGTCTCGCATACCACCGGCGGCCACACCTCTACCCTGGCATTGATTGTCTCCTCAAGGTCGGATCAGAGGCCGAGGGTGTCCATTTTGGGCTTTTCGTAGGAGTCGTCCTCGCCGGGATAGCGCAGGCGGTCGTCGAAGCGGCCGGTCTCCTTTGCCAATGCCCAAACGAGGCTCTCGCCTGCGGGAAGCGTCTGGGGCTGGCGCTTGAAAACGGCGTCGTCGAGGGCGCGCCTGGCATCGATCCACTGCCAGCCCTTCTCGGAGAACGCGTTGATCACATCCTCGAGGTACAGCGCATTGATCATGCGGTGATGGAGGAGCAACGTGTGCGGGATTTCGTGGTCCAAAACGTCCAGCGCAAGCTGGCGATAGAAGGCGGCGCGGTCGAGCAAATGCGCCACCAGATAATCCCGGTAAGGCTCGGTGTTTGCTGCCGGCTGCTTTTCGATGCGCGCATTCATGCGATCGTCCACGTACCAATCGGAGGTATCGATCGTCGCGTGGCCCACGGCATAGCCCTTTTGC
>QHYQ01000032.1 GCA_003224175.1 Acidobacteriota bacterium | reverse complement strand
GCCCAACGACCGGCACAAAGCCGGACAGCTCGCTGGCAAACGGCGAATCTTTCTACCCCAGGGCAAGTATTTTCACGGACTCGTGTTCATACGGGGTCAGCACCAAGCCCTGGCGAACCAAAAGGCGGCTCTTAAACTAGGGCAAACCCGGGGTTTTTGCCTCGGCACAGATTTTTGGGTTTATTGACCTGGGAGCGGTGAATTTCGCCGACTTCACGCCCATTAGTATTGAGGGTAGAGAGCCTGCTCCGATCTACGGGGCACCAAGTCACAGGAGCCTGATCCAGAACTGAAGGTATAACCGCCTCACCCACGCTTGCCCCAAACCGCGTCACCGACCCACACCCTGCAGCGCAACCACCTACCGTCCAGTCCACCTGGACCCACGGCTTAGGCATCCACACCCTAATTTGAACTGGGAGGATGAATCTGAATGGAGCGATTTAGCAGTCGGTTGGTTTACATGCATGAAGACTTGCGCAAATTTCTGAGGAGGCTTACCGCGCTGGGCGGGTATTGCACGGCTCAGCAGGCGAAGTCCTTGCAGCTCGCAGCGTGGGATAGGGGCGTGCGGGGACGCCTGAGGATGTTGGCGCGGCTGGGGTTCCTCCGCAGGATAAGCAAATACCCGGTCGTCTACCAGGTCACGAAGGCCACGACTCGGCTGCTCGGTCGGGATTCCAGCACGCGGCGGCGGCACACGCTGGAGACCGTCCAAGCAAGGCTATTGGCGGTGCATTTCTATATCGAAGCCCGTGCGTGGCCGGGCGAGTTCGTCTTCAAGCACGAAGAAAAGATCAGAATCTTCACAGATGCGGGCTGCCCATTGAGTACCTTGCCGCAACGCAACGGCAAGCCGTACGTGCGTGACTATTTCATGTTCTGGCTTCCCGATTTGCGAATTGCCATCGCGATGATCGATCAACCAAGACCGGACCAATTCGTGCGCTTACGGCTTTTCCTCCGGCAATTCCTGCCCGTTCTTCGCTCGGTGCGAGAGCAGATTGACCTTTTCATCGTAACGCCGGACCAGCAACGCAAATTCGCGTACGAGAAGCTCTTGCGTACGAGCCGCGCGATCCACAAGCTTGGGCTGGGCAGCTTAGCCCCGAGAATCAAGACCTACTCTGTGCGACCGCCGGTGCCAACCATCATAGAGGCAATCTGGCCGAAGGCCGACAAATACGACGAGATTGCCGATGTCGCTGACGATTCCGACGATGTCATCGGCGACAACTCCCGCCAGAAGCACGTTCATCGGCTAATCGGCGAGTGAACCGGAGGCCGGGCGGCGGACAGGCTCTCTCACAAACGTGAACGGCCAACCTACTCCGACACACAAAAACCAATCTCCGGTCCAAAAGAAACAAAAGTCACAAACGTCACATTGACATTTTTGACTTTTGTGACTTTGTCTGATGCGGCGGGCCCACGGTATAACCCGCCTCCAAAACTCAAAATTCTCAATTGAGGTTTTTGAGTTTCTTGAGGTTTGATCCTCATGCTGCGCGATCAAAATCACGAAAGAGCACGTGCCACAGTTAAATCTTTGTCTTGGTAGACCACATATGGGTCGTGCTCGACCACAAAAACAAAAACACTCGTACGCGACGGACCCTATCCACACTGATTGGGCTACGAAAAGGTTGACGGCGATACCCAGAACCGGCCTGCGGCAGATGAAAACAGAAACTTCCACGAACGCAGCACCACTCGCCCACTGCGGCGGCGCAGCCGCCGCAGTGGGCGGCCCTTGCAGTGAACAGGGCGGAATCCATTCCCTTCATCCATTCCGCTTAACCATTCCCCTTTATCCACTCCATTCCCTTGTCCCTTGGAGTGTGGAGAATGTCGAACGAATTTGAGAAATCGAATGATTCGAACAGTGCAAACGAAAGTGCGCTCCATCTTTCAGCCGATCAGCGAACCGGTAGAGCGCACGATCGACTCTTGACTGCAGGTGCTATCATCGCTGGCGAAGGCCGACGATTCGACGGGCAAGGAGAAAGCATGGCCCGTCGTCGTTACCAGAAAGGAAGAGTAGTTCTACGCGGTAAAGCGCATCCCGTTTGGGTGGGACGCTGGCGAGAGGACTTAATCGGCGCCGATGGAATCACGCGGCGCGTCGAGCGTTCGGAAATTCTCGGCAGCAAAGAGGAAATTCCCACGCAGCGGCTTGCGCTCCGGCGGTTGGAAGTTCTGCTTGCCAGAGTTAACGCGCCGGACTATCGGCCAGGCCGCATAACGACTTTGGCCGAGTTTGCCGAAAGGTGGAAGGAAACGGTGCTCTCGCAGCACAAGCCGAGTAGCCAGAAGGCTGTGATCTCTAATCTGCGGTGTCACATTTTGCCGCAGTTTGGGAATGTGCGGCTTGATGCGCTCGGCAACGAAGCGCAGCAAGTGTTTGTGACGCGGCTTTCGCGGACTGTTTCGCGCAAGACCGCCCGGAACGTGATGGACACGCTCTCCGCGATTCTGCGGAAAGCGAAGCAGTGGGGATACGTCTGTGACACCGTGGACTTCAGAACCTTGGAGTTCGCAGAGAATGCAGTCAGACGCGAGCCTCGATTCTTCACCGCAAAGCAGGTCCAGCAGATCATCGAAGCGGCTCCCGAGCCGTACAAGACGATGTTCGAGATTCTTGCCATGACCGGGATGCGCGCGGGCGAGATGCTGGGATTGCAACGGGAAGATATTGATTTCGCGGCGGGCTGCATCCACATCCGCCGCTCGGCGTGGTACGGAAACATTCAGACCACAAAGAGCAAGAGCAGCGCGGCGCCGGTCCATTTGCCGGAGTCTTTGGCTGCAACTCTGCGAGCTTACCGGGAGCGATGGAAGCCGAATCCGCAAGGGTTCTTGTTTGTGACGCGGAACAGCCGGCCTCCGTCATCGAACAAGGTCGTCCAGTATGGGTTGTGGCCCGTGCTGGATGCCCTCAAGATTCCCCGCTGCGGACTTCATGCGTTCAGGCACACGCACGCAAGTTTGCTCTTGCATATCGGAGCCACGCCGAAAGTTGTGCAAGAGCAGTTGCGGCACGCCGATCCGCGTGTCACGCTCGGAATGTATTCGCACGTGATTGGCGAGGACCGGCGAAACGCGGTGGAACGAGTAGCGGCGTTGTTGGGCCCAGCTGCGGGAGCTAGTTGCGCCCAATTGCGCCCAGATGCGCCCAAATCAGGAACACAAGAGGAGTGGATTCAATAAGTTAGTTGGAGCGGGCGATGGGAATCGAACCCATGTCCGAAGCTTGGGACAGATACGTCAGACCGCGAGCCGCAGCAGGAACTGCGAAACGCGGTGCCTGAAATCAAACTGGCGAAATCACCGCGATGGGCTCAATCTAAAAGCCAAGATAAGGAATGTCGGTTTCGGCACGTT
>QHYQ01000031.1 GCA_003224175.1 Acidobacteriota bacterium | reverse complement strand
ACTTGCCGGAAGCGATCGTCAGAATGCTTCTGCGAGCACCGCGACGGAAGCTCCGGTGACCGAGGACCAACTTACCGGTCGAGATGCAAGCGCCAACGCTCGACCGACTGATGGCACCTCAAAAAAGGACGGCGTGGAAAACTCCGCTGCGCGTCGATTCTCTTTTGGGGAAAGCGAGCGCATAGATGGGAATTCGCCGAGCCAACCCGCAGTGCCGAGCCGGTCCAGTGAACTTGCAACGCCCGCGACCGTCTTCGTAACCGATTCCACAGCTAGTCCCATTCTTATGCAAGACGTGAAGAACCAGTCCGCGTCTCAGCCCGAGTTCCAACTTCCAGCAGGCACTGAAATTGTGGCGCATACGACCAATGCCATCAGTAGCGGGCTCGAATCTCCGGTTGTGGCAGTCGTGGATCGAAGGGTTCCGATGGGCAACACGATAGTGATCCCCGAAGGTGCACACGTAATCGGCCGCACGGCTGGAGCCGTAAAGGATCGAGTCAACGTGCGGTTCACGTCAGTGGTGCTGACCAATGACCGGGAAATGCCGATTTCCGGCCTTGCGCTGATGAAGGATGGCAGCGCGGGTTTGGTGGGGAAGCTCAAAGGAAAAGGTAATCCAGTCCTTGCTGGTGCTGCGCGTGTCGGAACTGGCGCCGCTGTCGTCGCCACCGAGTTTGCCGGGCAGGGCTCCGTAGACCAGCCATTTTCTCAGGGCGATTATCTCCGGAACCAAATGGCCGCAGAGTTGACTTCTCAGGGTAACCAGGTTTCGAGTCGCTTGCAGCAGCCGATTAGCATTCCGATTGTCGCAGTGGACGCCAACCAGCCGATAAGGATTTTCCTATTGGACCCCCTGACCATCTCGGGAAAGACGACTCGCAACCCCACGCCAGCGTCGCAACTTCCCTCTGAACACGCTGCTTCAGAACGAGGCCAACCATCTGATCAATCCATGGCAACGGCGCAATCAGCTTATATCGAAGCCCTGGAGGCGCAACTGGCGGAAATGAAGGCTGCTGCTGGAAAGAGCTCAAATGACCACCAGTAGAACATTCGGATCGGTTGCCTCCTCGGAGAGCGACCTGAATAGGCTGCTGACGCAACATGGCTACGTTGCTAAGCCACAAACTGCAAAAGTCATGTATCTTGCGCTCCGCTTGGGGAAGCCGCTGCTCCTCGAAGGGCCTCCTGGAGCCGGCAAAACACAGGTTGCCAAAGTTCTGTCAGAAGCCCTTGGCATGCCACTGATTCGCTTGCAGTGCTACGACGGAATCGACGAGGCGAAAGCACTTTACCAGTGGAATGAGCCTCTGCAGCGAATGGCGCTTGAGTTTATTCACGAGAATTCGGCGAGCGGACCGCAGGAAGAATGGTCAAGACTCAAACGCAAGCTCTACAGCACCGATTTCCTGATCTCAGGTCCAATTCTGCAGGCGCTCCAATCCGAAACTGGGGCGATCTTGCTGATCGATGAAGTGGATAAAACTGGCCCTGCATTTGAGGCGTTCCTGTTAGAGATCCTCTCCGACTTTCAGGTGTCAGTTCCACAGTTCGGCACTGTCAAGGCGATTAAAAGACCTGTTGTCGTCCTGACCTCAAACGCACAGCGCAAACTGACCGATGCTTTGCGCGGGCGTTGCTTCTTGCTTTGGATGGATTATCCCGCGCCCGAACTCGAAGCCGAAATCATCACCCGGTCGCGCGAGAGCGAATCCCGCCTCAGCTTACAAGTGGCCAGGTTCACCGCTGCCGTGCGGCGACTGGGAATGTCCAAGCCTCCGGCTATTCGTGAATCTCTCGATTGGATTGATGCGCTGCGCTTGCTTGGAGCGAGCGAGTTGACGGCCGAGGTCGTTTCCGAAACCTTGCCGGTATTGTTGAAGACACGCGAGGACATCGACCGCGCCGCAGGAAATGTGGCTCTGCTTTTGCAGCGAGCTTGCTAGGACGTTTATGGCTTCGTCTCTAACAATTCGGTTCCGGCGATTTCCTTATCTCGTAATCGGGTGGGCGTTGCTGGCTGGCTTGTCATTGTTGGCCCCTGATCGCATGTTCCTGACGAATCAGCAAGGGCTTTGGCTTGGACTTGCATTCGTCGGAGTGGCCCTCTTGCGCGGAGCCGCTCAAGTGGGGCGAGAACTGCCGACTGAGATTGGCAACCTAGAGCTGTCACATCTGCCACTTCGGAGCCAAATGCAATACATGGGGCATGGCTTCTCCTGGGATTCGCAGC
>QHYQ01000030.1 GCA_003224175.1 Acidobacteriota bacterium | reverse complement strand
CAACTCGCTCGCCGAAACATCAGATCCCGCGGACTTTTATGCGTTCCCAGCTGTACGATGCCGGCTTGCGAAAAGCGATCACGTCACCTTAGATGACCCGCAGTAGAATTCCTTCGCCATGAAACCGCTGACCGTATACCTCGGCAGGCTCCTCGGCCTGTTCACACTGATCACAAGTTTTTGGCTCTTGACCGAGCGGCAGACGACCCTCTCCACCATTCCCGCTCTCCTCGGCAATCGTCCGGCCATGGTGATCTTCGCGATCATCGCCCTCGCCGGGGGACTCGCCATCGTCCTCGCACACAACATCTGGTCTGGCGGCGCCTTCCCATCCTGGTCACACTGATTGGATGGCTCACGCTGATTCGCGGCCTGCTCTTCCTTTTTCTTCCGCCCGAAGCCACGCTGTACATCTTAGCCGCAATGCAATTCGAGCGGCTTTTCTATATCTACTTGGCGATCCCGTTCGTCCTCGGCATCTACCTGACGTATCTTGCCTTCACGACGCAAACGCACCGCAGCGAGTGACGGTTGGAGCGATTGTTGAACCTCCGCACTTGGGCCGTATCGAAAAACCATCGCCGCTAAGCCCTGACCGCGGGTTACTCTTTTAGATCCCGGCCGCCGCTGTTACTCGGCTCACAGGATTTAAGCTGGGGTGCCGGGAGGGGGCCTACCGATATACTAGAACCCATCTCGACCACAAAGACCCAAGGAATCACAATATGAACGAAAAGAACGGTTTCACCACTCCGATCCGCGATTTGAAGATCGAGGCGGTCTTAAGTCGCTTGCATGCGGCCGCCGACGCGCAGGAGGAGGAAGCGGAATTGGCCGCACGCCCTAGCAACCTGAAGAATACTCAGTGGGGGCCGGATTTTCTGAAGGACAAAATGATCCCCATCCACCGCGAGCAGGGCGCATTCCTGTATCTGCTAGCCCGTTCCATCCGCGCGAAAACCATCATTGAATTCGGAACGTCTCACGGGCTTTCCACTATCTATCTCGCTGCCGCAATCCGAGACAACGGCACGGGGGGGCAAGTCATCGGAACGGAGTTCGTTGCTGAAAAAATGGCCCATGCCCAGCGCAACCTCGAACAATCCGGCCTTGCCCGCTTCGCGCGCATTCGAGAAGGAGATGCCCGGCAGACGCTGAGAGATCTTCCGGACGGGATCGACATGTGCCTGATGGATGGGTTTCCGCCATACTCGCTCGAGGTCTTCCGGCTCATCGCGCCGCGTCTGAGAAAAGGCGCAATCGTCGTCGTTGACGGAACAGAGACGCTTCGGGAGCCGCAAGCTGATTTCCTCGCTTATCTGACCGATCCCGCGAATGGCTTTCGCTACACGGAGCTCTCGATCGGCGACGGCACCGGTCTCGCTGTCAAAGACGCCTGACGCGTACGGGTGATAATTGCGGACTTGCTGCGATTGAGTTACAGTGCGGCACAACGCTGGTATGAGAATTCTAGAGGAGGCGGCGGTGCTATGCGCGCAATCATCAATACTTCCCCAACACTCCTGGCGCAAAGACTGCGAGCACGAATACCCGTGGCGCGAACGCTACGGCCGCGAATATTCCTGGCTCTGCTCTCGGCGGTCCTCGTACTGATGAGCCACGGCGGGTCGGACGCTATCGCGCAGGACCGCAATCAGGGTCGATCCATGGTCATCTCGCGCAACGGCATTGTCGCCGCGGAATCGCCTCTCGCGGCACAAGCCGGCGTGCAGATTCTCGAGCGCGGCGGGAATGCCGTGGATGCCGCGGTGGCCGCCAATGCCATGATGGGCCTCGTCGCGCCGATGTCTAACGGCAGCGGCGGCGATCTTTTCGCCATCGTCTACGACGCCAAGAGCGGAAAGCTCTACGGATTGAATGCCAGCGGATGGGCCCCCGCCGGCTTAACCATCGAATTTTTGAAGAATCAAGGTTTTCACGATATGCCCGAACAAGGCGTCCAGAGCGTCACGGTACCCGGAGCGGTGGACGGGTGGCAGAAGCTTCTGGATCGCTTCGGAAAAAAGAAATTGTCGGAGGTGCTCGCGCCGGCCATTCGAACGGCGGAAGATGGCTTTCCGGTCACCGAGTGGATCTCCGGACTTTGGGCTGCGAATGCCGAATTCCTGCGGGGAAATGAGGCCGCGGCGCGGACCTATCTTCCGGACAACAAGCCCCCGGCCCTAGGACAGATCTTCCGCAATGCGGATTTGGCGCGCTCGCTGCGCTTGATCGCTCAGGGCGGGCGAGATGCTTTCTATAAAGGTGAGATTGCCAAGAGTATTGTGGAAACCTCCCGGCGGCATGGCGGAACCTTGGCCGAAAAAGACTTTGCCGAATTCTCCAGCGAATGGGTGGATCCCATCTCGACCACGTATCGCGGCTGGCGGGTTTATGAAATGCCGCCCAATAGCCAGGGTCTGGCCGCTCTCGAAATGCTCAATATTATGGAGACGTTTCCGCTCGATAAGTCTGGACTGAATACGGCGGCAACGCTGCATACCATGATCGAGGCGAAAAAGCTGGCTTATGCCGACCTCATTCGCTACATCGGCGACCCCAAATTTTCAACCCTGCCGGTCAGCCAGCTTCTCTCGAAGGAATTTGCCACGGCGCGGGCCAAGCAAATCGATCCCAACAAGGCGAACTGCAATGTCGGCCCAGCCACCTCGCTGCCGGGCAGCAGCACGATCTATCTGAGTACCGTCGATCGCGACGGTAACATGGTCTCGCTGATCCAAAGCAATTATCGCGGGATGGGCAGCGGAATCGTGGTGCCGGGGCTCGGCTTCATGTTTCAGGATCGGGGCGAACTTTTCTCCATGGACCCGCAGCACGCGAATGTGTATGCGCCCGGGAAACGGCCATTCCACACGATTATTCCGGGTTTCGTAATGAAAGATGGCAAACCGTGGGAAGCGTTTGGCGTCATGGGCGGCGGCATGCAACCGCAAGGGCACGTCCAGGTGCTCAGCAACCAGATCGATTTCGGTTTGAACGTGCAGGAAGCTGGCGACGCATCGCGTTGGCAACACGAGGGCGATAACGAACCGACCGGCGAAAAAATGACTGAGTCAGGCGGCTACGTTGAAGTTGAGAGCGGCATTCCGTACGAGACCGTGCGCGAACTGCGCAAAAAAGGCCACGACGTTCGCTTCGATGTTGGCGGCTACGGCGGCTACCAGGCGATCAAAGTCGAAATGCACGACGGCCAACGCGTCTATGTC
>QHYQ01000029.1 GCA_003224175.1 Acidobacteriota bacterium | reverse complement strand
TACGAATTCGTCCAGATAAACCTGGTCCTGGTTGCCGTAGAGAAGCGGGGCCGTAACATGACCGGTCGCGCACGCATGGAAGTGATTCCGGACTTGAGAAGCGAGACTCTGACGGCCTTCCTTAAAGACAACGTGGCGCCAGGTTCTACGGTCTACACCGATGGCCTGAAAAGCTTCACCGGGTTGAACGAGGCTGGTTTCCAACACGTGCCTCGCAGCCAACCGTTACGAATTGACCTGCGAAAGGGCGCCAAGTCCGTTGTGCCACTCGCGGACCGGGCATTTGGCAACCTCCAGCAGTGGCTGGTTGGAACTCACCACGGCGTAAGCCGTGATCAGCTCCAGACCAGCGCCGCTTTCCGTCCCTTAAGTTGGCGGCTGCCCCGTAAGCCAGCTTGGGTACCGCCGACCCACGTATCATCAACTTCCACTTCGCCTCGCAGCGGGTCGCGTTTCAGATTGATCATGGCCCGGCGGAACTTGTGCAGCATCATCCACGCCGTCTCGTAACGTGCCAGAGCCAGCTGACGTTGCAGGAGTAAGGCGGAGAGCCCTCGCTTGTCGGTTGTCATCAGGTACGCGGCCCACCAAACCATCAGCGGCGTTTTCGTATTATGCAGGATCGTCCCGGCCGTTAGTGAGACTTGGTTCCGGCAGCCTGCACACTGCCACCGTCTGAGGCTCGCTAATTCATAAGCCCGGCGGTTTCCACATTTCGGGCACACGAAGCCATCCGGCCAGCGGCAGTCGGCAAGATACTGCTGGCAGGCCTCCTCCGTTGCAAACTTCGATTGAAATTCCCGCAAGGTCTTTGGAAACGCTGGCCGAGGCACTCGCTCATACTATCGGTGTGGGTTTGCTGAAACAACCGGATAAGCAGAAGGCATCTAAACCCTTAGCGCGAAGCGAGTGCGTGCGGGCCTTGCTCTTGCGTGAGCACAGACTCTCGCCTGTGGACACTCTATAATCCCTGGGGATACTTTCTCTATTCAATACCGGAATTACCCTAACCCGATGAATCCGTTTTCCGTATTACAGCTGTCGCTGCGAACGACGAACATCGCAGAGCATTCCACCATGGAGCGTCCACCGTTGCCCGCCTGAATCCCTATATGATATAGTGGACGAACCTTATGATGGTCCGCCGTGCTACCCGCGAGACGCAGATGGTCGACTTGCTTGACCGGATTTTGGACAAGGGCATTGTCATTGATATCTGGGCTCCGGTTGCCCTAGCCGGTGTTGACTTCGGGATGAGGTGGGAAGCCAGCGTAGTGGTAGCTTCCATCGACACCTACCTCAAACATGCGGGACCAATCGGCCTTCTCGACTCAGTGGCTTGGCGGTTTGCCCGTCGAAACCTGGCGCTCAATCCGGGATAACTGTCGGGGCCGCAAGGTAACCGGGCCCTTTTTGTTGCTGCTTCATCAATACCCTTCCGGGCATGCGGCGGCCTCGCCGCTGGCACTCGGGCGCGCAGATTCGGAAAATGGATTGGGGAGGCGGGGACGATGGCGATCCGGCTCTACGCGCGGCCAAAAGATTATCGCGGCCCGGCGCAACATATCTGTGAGCATTTGAAAGCTACCAACGGGGACATGGACAATTTCGTGGCGGAAAAAGCAAGTCGGAACGTTTCGATTGCCTCGAATCCGGCGCGTGCGGGCAAATCCTACACAATAGGGCTTTGCAAGTCTTGCGAGCAGCGATTCGCCAATGATGAAAGTCTTGAGTGGCCCTACCAGCCCGGCCAGCCCATCTCGGAATCCCCGCTGTTTAAGGACCTGATGAAAAAGTGAATCCCGGCGGGCTGTCCTTCGGGCCGGGGCCGCAAAGTTCCCGGTGTTCAAAGCCGCCATCGCCCACGACTCCGCCGTGCTCTCTGTAATGGCGGGGCCAGCGTTGTTGCTTGGCAGTTCGCTGAAAATCGCTCGATCTTCTCTTCATCGGCATCGTCTAAGTGGCCACGCTTTCCTGCTGACCATTGTTCGAGCCAAGGACATCGGCAGCTTTCTGTCTCTTTCTCGCATATGCCCTAACGCCTCCTGTAAATTCTCAAGGAGTCGGGCCTCCTTGCCGGAAGCCCACAGGTCATCGATAGAGACTCGCCTCCGTAGATTCTCTCGTTTAGGTGACTCCTTACCAACGTACAAGAGTTTATATAGAGGGACTTTCAAGGCACGAGCGAGTGCCGTGTGCTAGCGGCAACCGGCGTTTTCATCGGGCACTTCCGAGCGAAACGGATGAGATTGGGATCTTGGGCAGCTAAGAATTAAGTTTCAATCGAGCGACGGCTTCCAATCAGTAGGAGGAAAGTCGATGTTCCAGAAGTGAGGTGCGGGGTCCGCGAACTCAACACCGATTTCGGACATCTCAGACTGCCGCTCACTTACGTGCACAACATGGCATAGCTGCTCTTTCCCACTGCTCAGGTTCTGCAGTGAAAGTGGCTGCTCAAGGTGCACTCTCATAGTTAGGGCAATCAACGCGCCATGGGCATTCACCACTAGCGTGTGACTCTTTTCAGCACAAGCATCTTTTTCTTCGAATTGTGCCCGCACGGCGATGGGAAGACGTAAAACGACCCTCTGGCTGCGCCGGGCGTTTAACCAGCGTGTAGATTGGATGCGCTCTACCTTGGGCATCTGGCCAATGATAGCAGCGCCGCACCGTGGGTGCGCGGGCATATCGATGGGGTGGCTCTAATCTCGCAATGGGGCTAGGCCAACGATATGCTGTTCAATGAAAGTGTTCTTGTTTCCTCCCGCCGATCTTGGTCAAAGCCGCCCTCGTTCACGCGCAGTTCGAAACTATTCACCCGTTCCTGGACGGCAAGGGAAGACTTGGCCGCTTGCTGATTACGTTCTTGCCGTGCGTCGCGGGAGGCCGGGGGGGCAGATGACGGTTATCGGAAATGATGAAGAAGCGATGGGCGGAACGAAGGAAAGAGGCGCAGCAGGCCGCAAGGCCGCGAAGGAATACCCATCAGACGGAAAACCCCAGCATGAATTGCCTTTCACACCTTTGAGGGAAAAAACATGGGGATCTCATAAGCCGGGATTTGGAACCACCGAGGTTCCCATCACGCTCAATAACGATCCATTTGATATCTGCGATCCAATCGGGTTTCCGCGCATAGAACTCTTTAACCTCAGAGCGATACAAATCCTTCAAACTGAAAAGCAGGTGCTGATCTTTTATCAAAATGATCGGACATTTCGCAGCATCTGGACGGACGGGCGAGGGTTTCCCTCTGAGGATATTTCGGAGCCACGATGGTACGGCTATTAGATCGGCAAGTGGGAGGACGATACCACGTTTGTCGTCGAGACGACCGGAGTCGATGAAAGAACCTGGATCGATAATGTCGGGCGTCCGCATAGCAGCGACTTGCGGGTGGAAGAGCGCTTCCACCGTGTGAACCACGACATCCTGGAGCTCACGCTAACGATCATCGATCCGAAGATGTATACGAAACCCTGGAATGCCCCCTGGAAAATCAGGCATTCCATGCCCGCCGAAAAACACCCCTGCGCGGCCCGCATCTCGGTCATCTTTCGCTATGTCCCGAAAGGCTTAGTCGAAATCGGCGTTGAGCGGGCCCCGGCCAAAACGGATGGACCTGGCGTAATACGAAGCCGCCCAACCATTCTTGCGCACCGCCGTACCGCCGCTGTACAGGGATGCGTTGAAGTGAATCCGCGAATCCTTATCGTGGATGACCACCACGCGGCGCGAACAACCCTTCGCGAACTCTTGGATGGCACTCCTTCCAAGTTTGCGGTGACGCCAAGGATGGCAAAGAAGCCATCGAAAAAGTTATTGAGTTGAAGCCGGACATCGTTCTGTTGGACATCAACATGCTGGGCATGAACGGTATGGCAGCCGCCGAAGAAATCCGGCGTGTCTCGCCCTCGACAAAGATAGTGTTCTTGACAGTCCACGATGGTCCGGGATTCAAGGTCGGGGTGAGGCCGTGGGCGCATGCGTTCGTGGCCAAATCCGCAGCCGGAACCGATTTGATTCCTACCCTGCAGCGCGTCGCCGGAACCACGGCTAACGAGATGACGATTGAATGCCCACACTGTAAGTGAGGCAGAACATCCACGTTGCCGTGCGCCCTGGATTCGTTAATATGGACCGCCACGCCAATACATATCCTGCGTCAACTGCCACAGCGAATTCGATGTCAAGGTCCCTGATAGAATCGTGGCCGGTCCCTTCGTCGCGTAGGCCGACACCGCAAGGTTCCGGCTCTTTTCCTGGGCGATGCACGCTTTATCCAACTCTTTAGCCGGCCCCAAAGCGACGAGATTTGCCCGGGCAAATCGGCCCAATCGGGTCGAGCTGCGGTTCGAGGTCGATGTACCAACCGTCTGTAGTCATTTCTTGTGCTACACGGCGCGAACCTTCCAGCGAAATCTCTCTTCGCGTAGTGATGACGTGCCGTGCCAGATAGCCGAACATCTCTTTGCGCTCGCCGGTGTCCTTAGTGACAGTCTCTATTCGAAAGGTTGGTTTTACAGGCTCGGCCGGCGGCGGCATCTTGATTCCCCGTGCCTGCAATTCTTCCTTGGTCAGTGGTTGCAACTTCTGAGGCGGGGAATAAAGAGGCCTTTGGGCGTATTGGGAAGCGTCGAGATTGAGGTCGAACTGCTGCCCGAGGTCAGGTCTCACAATGGTGACAATGCGGGGACCATAAATTCGGGCTGTCGAATCAAGAGTACACCACCGCATTTGTGGCAGTAGCTCGCGCCATTGGGGTTACGCGCACCACAGTTGCAGTAGAACATGTGCGTTTCAGGAAGATAATCGAAATTTGTTTCCGACCACATGAGTCAGGAACATCTTGGGCGGATTTCCCCTGGCCCAGGGTACGAGTCCTTTTCTTTTCATCCAATCAGCAATTGCGGGATGCCGCAATTCCGGGCACTTGCTCCGAAACCCATTAGTGATTCTTACTGGTATAGTTATTCCGTCCATCTGGATCACAACCACATCCCATCTTTTGTCGAAGAATCTCTCTGCATTTTTGCGGCCAACGTTTATGCCAATTGCGACAGGTTTTCGATTGTCAAATTTGCCGTTCTTCCACCCGGAGACTTCAATGGTAGATGGTGGTGTTTCCAAGGTCGTCCTCCCTTCGCATCGTTTTCAAAATCTCCGGTTGCTTCGGAAGAAGCGATGCCTTTCGGCCCGGAGATTTTATCACCGACGCGACGGATAGGAGGAGCCCCTTAGCAACGGAAGAACTATCGGGAAACGCCAAAGAACCGGCAAGTCTGACTGATGTTCCCGCTCACGCGCTGCGCATGCTACCGGATTGCCCATGCCGAACCTCCTGCGGTGGGCTGGGAGAATAACCCACCTGTCCGGCATGTCTATTATCGCTCTGCCAACCATCGACACGGCCTCGCTGGACTCGCGATAAGAATTCCAACAATTCCCTGCCAACCCTCGAACCCTCATGTTTGCTCTTGGACAAGGAATCCTTCTTGCGCTTTCCATACCATCCTCTTCAAACGCCTGCAAGCAGCCTGACAGGGTGATCCTACCTCTGCGACCGACGGACCAGGATGCAATGGCGAGGTAGCGATGGCCGCGCAGATGGAGATTGGACGAGCCCAAAAACGCTTCTCGGTTACCGTTCCTGTGCGTATCGCGAGTCTTGATCGACCGGGACTAGTGGAACCGGCTATGACCGAAAACGTCAGTCTCTTTGGCACAAGAATCCTCGTGAAAGATACATGGAGACCGAACGAGCGGGCGATAGTCGTATCACAGGGGGGCCTATATCCATGCGAAGCACGCGTTGTCTATTGCCAGCGGTTGAACACTGGGGCAACCGCGGTTGGGTTGCAACTGGCGAGAGCGCGTCCCGATTGGGTGCGATCCGCAGGATGAAGTCCGCGACATTCATCGCATGCTTACCTCCGGCAACTTGAGCCTCGAGAACCCGACGGCCACCGCCAGAGAAAATCTCCAGGATGGAGCGGACTCGGTCAGAGACACTCAAGCACTGGCCACCCCTTTTCGGGGTGGTTGTACGAGTCTGAAACTCCGTCAGAGAGCTTTTGGCAACAGAGTAGGCTAGAATCTGCGGCACAACCTGGCTCGGCAGCTAAGGCCAGTTTTTACATCTTTGGGCGTTCCTGCCCGAACTCAAGCATGGCTCCGGTAA
>QHYQ01000302.1 GCA_003224175.1 Acidobacteriota bacterium | reverse complement strand
ATAGCGGTCCACATGTTCGCGCGGGCTGACCCCTGCCTTGGCCGCCGCGCGGGCAATATTTTCTCCGTGTTCATCCGTGCCGGTAAGAAAGGCCACGTCGTAACCCTGCATGCGCTTGAAACGGGCAATGGTGTCCGCAACCAGAGTGGTGTAAGCGGAGCCGACGTGGGGACGCGCGTTGGCGTAGTAAATCGGCGTGGTCAGATAGAACTTCGGGCGATTGTCGGCGTGGGTCACGGGCGCTCCGAACCGGGGTGCTGAAATGAACGATAGTATGCGGCCCCGGCAGCAGAGTCAAACAGGCGCAATCGCAGTTGCGGTTCTGCGCTGCGCATTGTTGAATAGGAGCGCGAGGAGAAACATTCGAATGAATCATGTCACGACCCGGCCGGCGGTGCTCTCCGATCTGCCGCGGCTTGCGGAGATTTACAACCACTACATCCTGAACACGCCGATCACGTTCAATACGCAGCCGTTTTCTCTCGAGGGATTCGCGGGTTGGTTCGAAGAACATTCCGATGGCAAGCGGCATCGGCTGGTGATTGCGGTGGAAAACGGCGATGATGGTCGCGTGATCGGGTACGCCGGGACCTCGCGCTTCCGTCCCAAGGAAGCTTACGAAACCACCGTGGAGACAACCATCTATTGCAGTCCTGAGAGCACGCAACGCGGAGTGGGGACTTTGCTCTATCGCGCCTTGTTCGGGCGAGGACATCAATCGAATTGTGGCGGGAGTTACGCTGCCGAATCCGGCATCGGTCGCGTTGCACGAACGCTTCGGATTCCGGCATGTAGGGACGTTTACGGGAAATGGGCGCAAGTTCGGGAAGTATTGGGATGTAGCCTGGTTCGAAAGACCGCTAAAACTCTGAGTGCGTTCTCTCCTCGAATCTTTCGTGAGATCGCGTTGCCCTCAATCGATGCATTCGCGGCTAATCGCAACACGGCTGGCCCCGCAGCGTCAGTAGGCCTTCCCTGAAGATTACTGGAACCATGATCAGACCGGCCACCGGATCCGCCCACCACAGGCCGAACAGCGCATTCAGCAACAATCCAACCAGCAGGATGACTGACAAATAAACGCAAAACTCGGTCTGCTTCGCGTCCGCGTTCATGGCCGGGCTTCCGAGCTCTGACGCGAGCTTGCGCTTGGCCCGAGAAAGCAGGGGCATGACGATGAGTGACAAACAGGCGACGACGATTCCGAACAGGCTGTGTTCGGGCGCCTTTCGCTGAATCAGATGGCCCGCGGCCTCGTAGCCCACGTAAAGGGCGACCGCGAGGAAACATACGCCAACAACTCGAAGCGCCACGCGCTCGATCCGCTCTCGGCGGAGTTCCTGCGCATCGGCGTAAATGCGCCAGAGCAAGGCCGTCCCGGAGATGACTTCGATGAAGCTATCAATTCCAAACCCGACCAGCGAAACGCTGCCCGCGATTATTCCCGCCAAAACGGCAGCTATGCCTTCCAGGCTATTCCAGACGATCGTGAAATACTCAAGCTTCTTCCCGCGTCGAACCAGGGTATTGCGGTCCACGACCGATTCGGCCATCTAACAAGATTATCAGATGAGGGCTTGCAGTTCTGGGGACCGCATTATTGAATAGGCGATGGACCAGTGGGCCAGCAAGAGTTCGCAAAGACCTGGCCTAATCGAGGAGATATGATTCATTTTTTCGGAATCGCGATTAGCTCTTCCCTGCTGGGATGGACCATCATCGGACTGCTGGCAGGATGGATCGCGGGCGAGGTCAGCCGAGGAGCAGGTTTCGGGTGTCTGGGAAACGTCGTGATCGGTATGGTTGGTTCGATTCTCGGCGGATGGATTTTCTCGAAGCTGGGGATATTGGGAGGCGGCTTTGTGTATAGCCTGGCGGCCGCGACTGTGGGGGCTGTGGCGTTGGTGCTGGTCGCGCGCCTCTTTGCGGGCGGGAAGCACGCCTAGGCACTTCGACAGCAAAGGGCGGACTCACTAGCGAGAGTAGGCAGCGCAGAGGACCTGAGCGCCATGGTACGATAATTCAGCAAAGGAGCTGTAAGAAGTTGAGCAAGCCTTCGCTTTGGGCCATTCCCCTGGGCGGGCTGGGCGAATTCGGCATGAACATGCTCGCCCTGCGCACCGGGAACGACATCCTGGTGATCGACGCCGGCATGATGTTTCCGGAAGCCGAGTTGCTAGGCGTCGACATCGTCATTCCAGACATCACCTACCTGAAGCAAAACCGCGACCAGGTGCGCGCCATCGTGCTGACGCACGGGCACGAAGATCATATTGGCGCCTTGCCCTACATCCTGCGGGATCTCAATGTGCCAGTTTTTGGCACGCGCTTTACGCTGGCGCTGGTGCGCAAGCGCCTGGAAGAACATGGGCTATTGGAGAAGACGGACTTGCGGGAAGTGCTTCCCGGCCGGCACGCGGAAATCGGGCCGTTCGAAGTGGAGTTCATCCACGTCACGCACAGCACCATCGATTGCGTGGCGCTGGCGATTCGCACGCCCGTCGGAGTGGTGATTCACACCGGCGATTACAAGATCGACCCCACGCCGGTGGACGGCGAACCTTTTGATTTGCACGCCTTCGCGCGTTATGGCCAGGAGGGTGTGCTGGCGCTTTTCAGCGACAGCACCAACGTGGAGCGGCCAGGTTACACGCCTTCGGAACGCGCGGTTTGGAACCGCATGGAAGAGCTGTTTCGCGCGGCTCCACGCAAAGTGCTGGTTTCGTGTTTTGCCAGCTTGATCCATCGCATTCAGCAGGTGGTGGACGTTGCCGCGCTGGTGGGGCGGAAGGTCGGCTTCGTCGGGCGCAGCATGGTGGATAACGTAGAGATCGCGCACGGGTTGGGGCGGCTGCGCATTCCCGATGGTTTGGTCATACGGCCGCAGGACCTGCGGTCGTTCGATCCGGAAAAGATGGTGGTCCTAGTAAGCGGAAGCCAGGCGGAACCGATGTCGTCTCTATCGCGTGTGGCGGTAGACAACCATCGCCTGATCAGCGTGGATGAGAACGATACGGTGATCCTCTCAGCGCGCATTATTCCGGGAAACGAGAAAGCCATTTTCCGCATGCTGGATCATATGTTCCGACGGCGGGCCCTGGTTTATTACGACAATAATGGCGGATTGCTGCACGTCTCCGGTCATGCCAGCCAGGAGGAGCAAAAACTTATTCTGAACCTGGTCAGGCCGCGCTACTTCACTCCGCTGCACGGCGAATACCGGCAACTCTTCCGCCATGCCGCGCTGGCGCAGCAGGTGGGGGCGGTTTCGGGTGAAGTTCTGCTGCTCGAGGACGGGCATCCCATTGAATTCACCGACGACGGCGCGTACCGGCGGGAACCGGTGCCGGTGGGACGCGTGTGCGTTGATTCGGGATCGCTCGAAGAGATCGAACAGGTGGTGATCCGCGACCGGCAGCATCTGGCCGAAGACGGCATCGTCGTGCCGATCATCGCCATCGACAAACACACGGGGCGCATGGAGTCGCGGCCGGAGATGGTCACGCGCGGCTTTTTGCCTCCGGAAAACGGGACCGAAGTGCTGGCGGCGGCGCGAGACGTCATTCTGCGCACCATCGAGCAATCGAACACGGAAGAGAAGAGGGACTGGAGCGTAATCAAAGAGAAGATTCGCGTCGATCTGAAGCGCTACCTGAACAAACAGACCTCCAAGCGCCCGCTGATTTTGCCGGTGATCCTGGAAGTGTGAGCGGTCTCCCTCTCTGGCTAGTAGCGGTTGAAAGCTTTAGGAAAGAACGTTGTCATCCCGAGCAAAGCGAGGGATCTGCTTTTCGCAGGAGAAAACCAGGAAACAGGAGACTCTTCGCTCCGCTCGGAATGACAGGTAGTAGCTTTTGCCCCTACGCGTTCAGTCCGGACGATCATGGAATTTACGCTGCGCGAGTACTCCCCGTCCGACTTCGATGCGCTCTTCGAAATTGATCGGGCCTGCTATCCGCGCGGAATTGCCTATTCGCGCCGCATGCTGCGGTGGTATCTGAGCCAGCGCAGCTCGCTCTGCATTGTGGCGCAGGCCGCAGGCGGTGCCGAACCGGCCGTGCTGGGCTTTCTCGTCGCGCACGCCCACGGCGCCGAGGGCTACATCGTCACCATCGATGTGCTGGAAGCGCAGCGGCGTTCCGGAATCGGAACTGCGCTGCTGCAGGAGACGGAGCGCAGGTTGGCGAAGATGGGCGTGCGTCACGTAGGGCTGCAAACAGCAACAAACAACGAAGCAGGCGTTGCCTTCTGGCAGCGGCACGGCTATCGTAGCTCCGGTGTGACCCGGGGATATTATCTCGGGCGCATCGACGCCTACGAAATGTTCAAGGAACTGCAGCCCGCGAGGCCGGCGACCGCATGAGCCTATTCCATGCGGTGGTTCTGGCCATCGTTCAGGGGCTCACCGAATTCCTCCCCATCAGCAGCAGCGCCCACCTTTGGTTTTTCCCCTGGGCACTGCACTGGCCCGACGGTGGCTTGCCCTTCGACGTGGCGCTGCACGCCGGTACTCTAGTGGCGGTGGTGCTCTATTTCCTGCGCACCTGGATCGAGCTCGTCCTGAATGGCTTTGGGATTCACTTCCCGGCGCAAGCGAGTAGCGACCAAGTCCGGACCAACCGCCGGCTATTTTGGCTTCTGGTGATCGGGACCATTCCCGGCGGCATTGTGGGATTTCTCTTCGAGCGATTTATCGAAGAGACCTGGCGCAATCCAGGCCCCATTGCCGCAGCCACGATCGCGGTGGCGCTGCTGATGGCAATCGCGGATTCAACCAGGAACCTGCGGCGCGCGCTGGAGCATGTGAACCTGGGCGACGCGATCGGAATAGGTTCGGCGCAAGCGCTGGCGCTCTTTCCCGGCGTCTCGCGATCAGGAATCACTATCATTGCAGGGCTCTGGCGCAAGATGACGCGGGAGACGGCCGCGCGGTTTTCGTTCCTGCTGTCCACGCCGTTGATCGCGGGCGCGGCACTCAAGGAAGTGCCGCAACTCCTGCGGATGCATCGTTCCAGCGGGGTGGAACTGCCACTGTCTACGCTGCTGACAGCGATCGTGGTATCGGCGGTGGTGGGCTATGCCGTGATCGGCTTCTTGCTGCGGTATTTGCAGAGGCGCACCCTCAAGATCTTTATTGTTTACCGCATTATCTTTGGTATATTCGTTCTGGTCTTGATGTTCCTCCACAGGTGAACCGCGCGACCAGCGCCCGCGCTTCCTGTGCGACGCAGTCCCGTCCTTCCCCAGAATGCGGGAGATTGCTGTGCGCTTACTGACTCCGACGGAAAACCGCCGATTTAATGAGCTGATCGGGTTTCTGAGCATCACTCTGGCCATATTGCTGGCGCTGGCCCTGCTTTCCTATAGTCCTCGCGACGCCTCCTTCAATGTCTCCGCGCAAAACCCTCAGGTACATCCCGCGCAGAATTGGATCGGGCCAGCGGGGGCCTACGCCGCGGATTTCGCGTTCCAACTCCTCGGCTATGCGGCGTTTCTGCTGCCGATGGGCATTTTGGGGCTGGGGGTGCGCTGGTTTCGCAGCCGCCCGCTCGATTCGGCCATGGGGGCCCTGATCGGTTACGTGCTGCTGATCCTTTCGTTGCCGGCACTGCTAAGCTTGTGGAGTGTCCCCGACGTTCGCGAGGCCATTCCTCCGGGGGGGGTCCTTGGCGAACTGATTGCCTCCGAACTGCAGCACGCATTCAATTTCGTTGGCGCGCAGGTTGTATCCGTGGCAGGTCTCATTGCGGCGCTCTTCCTGACTACGCCCTTCTCGTTCACTGCAACCCATGCGCTGCTGCGCGCTCCGGTGAACAAGCTGGATCTCATCGGGCGGATGAAGGCGCGCTGGTCGGCCTGGCGCGAAAAGCGCGAGCAGGAAAGGCTGCGCAAGCGTGTGGAAGCGAATAAGGCCGGCGGGAGCACGCCCGTTCCCACGCAAACGCTGGGAGTCAAGGAACGCAAGATCGCCGCACAAGCAGAAAGGGAGGCGGCGGAGCCGATAGAAGACGAGGATGACGAAACGGCGGTAGCCAGAAATGTACTCGACATTCCGTCAATCGCTCGCACTACTGCTTCGGCTGCCGCCAGGAAATCGGCCGCCGATCTCAGAATTTCGGGCGGCGCCACCGGTTTTCGCTTGCCATCCCCGACTTTGCTGCGCATGGCCGAGCGCAGCGAGAGAGTTCAGGAAGATGAGTTGAAAGAGTGCGCGCGCGCGATTGAAGAGAAATGCCGCGAATTCGATGTGGGCGGCCACGTCACGCAGATCAATCCCGGGCCCGTAGTGACAACTTACGAATTCAAGCCTGAAGCGGGCATCAAATACAGCCGCATCACCGGACTGGCGGACGATCTGTGCCTGGCGCTGCGCGCCGAATCAATTTTGATCGAGCGCATTCCGGGGAAGTCGACCGTCGGAATCGAAGTGCCCAATCATCGCCGGCAGACGATTACGCTGCGTGAAGTGATCGAGTCGGCGGACTTCGTCAATTCGCCCTCCAAGATGACTCTTTCGCTTGGGAAGGACCTGATCGGGCGCGTGCGGGTTTCGGACCTGGCGCAGATGCCACACTGGTTGATTGCCGGGTCAACGGGGACGGGCAAGAGCGTTTTTCTGAATTCTCTGATCGTCTCGATGCTTTACAAGGCGACGCCGGAAGAACTCAAGCTGGTGATGGTCGATCCCAAGCGGCTCGAACTGGGCTTGTATGAGGACATTCCTCACCTGCTGGCACCGGTGGTGACCGATCCCAAGGTAGCCTCCAACGTGCTGCGCAACGCTACGCGCGAGATGGAGCGGCGGCTGAAACTTCTGGCGCATCGCGGCGTGCGCAATATCGATCAATACAACCGCACGTTTGCCAAGGGACAATCGCTCTCGCTATTTGAAAGCGTGGAGGAGGAAGAACACAGGCCGCTGCCGCTGATCGTCATTGTCATCGACGAATTGGCCGACCTAATGATGGTGGATACGACCAACGTGGAAGAATCGATCACCCGCCTGGCGCAAATGGCCCGCGCCGTGGGCATTCACCTGATCCTGGCCACGCAACGCCCGTCGGTTGACGTGATCACCGGGTTGATCAAAGCGAACTTTCCCGCGCGCATCTCCTTCCGCGTGGCGAGCAAAGTGGATTCGCGAACGATTCTGGACGCAAATGGCGCCGAATCGCTGCTGGGACGAGGCGATATGCTGTATCTGCCGGCAGGATCTTCGCGGCTGCACCGCATCCACGGACCGCTGGTCACCGAAGAGGAGATCGTGTCGCTATGCGATTTCTGGAGATCGCAGGCCAAAGCCGTCTACAACCAGAAGCTTCTGGAAACACCGAAAGAGGAAACGAACGCTGAGGCTGCTGGCGAGGGAGGCGACGACGAGGTTGACGACGAACTCTATCGAGAGGCCGTGCGCGTGGTTTGCGACATGGGGCGCGCCTCGACATCTACTCTACAACGCCGCCTGCGCATCGGTTATGGCCGCGCCGCGCGGCTGATCGACATCATGGAAAAAGACGGGATCGTCGGTCCCGCCGACGGCACCAAGCCCCGCGAAGTGCTTAAGAAGAAAGACTGGATGCGGGAATTCGATGAATCGCTGAAGTAACTCCCCACACTCCCAAAAACTACTGGCCGTCGCAGGTTGTGAGCAGGAGCGCATTCGGTCTCGACATCGCAACTCTGCGCCGCTACAATTTTTGGATTCCTACGGTGCCGGGGTAGCTCACCGGTAGAGCGCGGCCCTGAAAAGGCCGGCGTAGGCAGTTCAACTCTGCCCCCCGGCACCATCCATGCTGCCACATCCTAGTAAGTCCCAGGTTCCTGTAGCCCTATAAGTCCTCCCCTCTGGGGTTAGCACGATATGGCGCACATGCTTTGCGATTTCCGAACGGATGGTCACAGGGTCGAAATTGAGGAGACAGCGCAGGTCTTTCATGCGGGTCTCAACAAACTTACGAATGTCCCTGAGCCGCACGCGCAGCGAATCAGGCCGACATTCCAGTAAGCCATCTGTTATGCGGCCTAATTCCCTCTCACGGTCAACGATAGCCGCCATGATTGATGGTGACGGGTCACCAGTCGCAATCCGGTCGGTTAGGTTTTGGATCTCCTTTTCGAGGCTGGCCTTTCTGCTGCGCATCTGCTCTAGCTCGCTATCTAGGCCAGCCATTTGCTCGGTCAGGGCCTCCTCGAAGCGCTGAAGCGTGTATTCGATCACTTCGGGGTGCAGCACTTTCTCTTGGAGGCCAGCAAGCATCTGAGTTTCGAGTACATTGCGGCGGATACGTCGGCTTCGGAGGGCGGCCCAGCGCCTTGGTCTCGATCCTCAAGAATCTTCTTTCGCGGCATGGACACTAGGTTAGCAAGTTAGGGTCCTCGTTTCAAAAGCTCGATCTCAGGGTCTCGTATGGCACGCCGTACCTGACCGCCCCCGCAAAAACGAGTTTTAGGGTGGATGTTGTCACTGTGCATTCGTCCCGTCTTCGCCGGGGTGTGTGGTTATTTGGGGTGCACGTAGAGCTTGGAAAGACGATAAGCGTTCCGAGAACCTTGGGACCGAACACCTGTGAATGGATGAGGACGGCAAACTGCGGCGAAATCCTGTGTCGGCTTTCTGCCGAAAGTTCAGTCCGTAAATACCGTTTTGAACAAATCCATTACGGCATGGAATCGGGCAGCGTCGTGGGATTAATGTTGTTTTCCGCGAGCAGCGAATCGAACGTGTCATTCATGAGGCGGTTCAAGCTCTTTCGTTCTCTCAAGGCCAGGTATCGAAGAGCGTAATCTTTCTCGCCGGTCGTATATAAGGTTATTCGTACCTTTTTGGTTTTCTGACGCTTGTTTGGAACATTGGTATCCCTGCGCAGCTTTTGTTTCGATACACTTGTACGCTTCATAGGTTGAGTTCTCCTCGCCTCCTGCAAGAATTTAGGAAATGCACAGAACGTTTTGGCCCTGGGTGGGCCAACTTCAGGGGGGTGCGCCCACAAGACAACCACGCAACCACCTATGACAAACCAAACATCTGGAAAAGCTTGTGCGCTGCATCCAGAACCTCGCCGCTCAGCGTTGCTGTGGCCAACAATTGTTTTGCCCGTTCCAGCCATTGCGTGATTGCCAACTTATTTGGCTCAGGGTATTCTGTTAGTTCATCTTTGACCTTGCTCAACTCTTTCCCGGCTTTAGCCGTAAATTCGTCTCGACCTTCTAAGGTCTCCAACCGCGTGATTACGACATCGAGTTGTGCGATAGCGCCTGCTTCTCATTGAACGAGCGCCCGATCTCGATGTTTAAGGATGAATCTGCAAGGCTATTCTGATCACCTTGAATCAAATGCGAGGAATCGACCGCTTTGTAGCGGCGTGAATCCATAGTGCCTCCAGTCTGGACAACGACGCTCGCTGTAGGGAGCGCCGGAAACGAGCGCATATTCATTAGGAGTCCCTCGTAATAGTTCACCGCATTCTGAGACAACTGATAGCTATGCTGAAGAAAGCTGATTCGATTTTTCAACAGCGCAACTAGTAAATTGTGTTCTTCAATGGTTGTAATCACCGGGAGATTGTCCAGTTGATTGATGTCTTCATTCTGTACTTGCTTTAGATAATCGCGGAAATCCTGCCGTACTCGCGCAGGGCCAACCACAACGCCATCGTTCTGCACAGTAAATTTAAAAGCAATTTTGCCTTCGAATGAAGAGTCCATAGAAAATGATAAATAGTATCCCTTCAACTTCGCGTAATCCTCAAAACCTTTCAGTAAATCGTGGAACAGTGGCCGGTCCTTCTCGGACATCTCGATAACAATGTAGCCGCCTGAGCCCATTCCGGCAGAGCTAGCTACTGCCCCCCTCTCTTCTCTTTCACTAGCTTCCCAGCGTGCTTGCCGTTCCTCTTCTATGTTGCGCTCATCCATTTCAGCCCTGCGTTCCAGATCCAATTGCTCCTTCTTGAGCTGCACATCCCGCAATGCAACCTCACGCTCCAGCCGACCCTGTTCAAGCCTCAGTCTTTGTTCTTCGAGTTCATCCTGTCTTCTTTTTTCCACTTGACGAAACATTCTGTCCTCTCTACGTTCTCTCATCCAGTAAACAAAGAAGAGGACAGCTACCATCAGAGCGGTCATCTCCACCGTGAGTTGCATTAATTGAGAGGAACTCATCTTAGGTAGAGGGCCCACGGTAGCCGTTCCCGGCGGGAATCGTCAACAAATTCATTCTTCCGCGTCAGTTCGCGTAGAGTGTGTGCGTCTTCGCCTCAAGTGGCTGCTTTGACAGGTGGGCCAACTTTAGGGGGTGCGCCCATATACCCCCACAGTGCCTTGATGGGTAGGTGTATGGCGAGGGCAAAATGCTCTCTCCCCCTCTTATTCCATTCTTCAATCGCGGAGTTCAGGCTAGCAGTTTTGGCGATCAGATCGGCACACCGATTGTTGTATGTGAGAACTTTGCCTTGCTCGTCTGAAAAATATTGAACCACATCTTTTTACTGATGTGTGCTGTATCGGTGTCAAAAACGCTACGCTTGAGCGAGAGCGGCCTGTTTTGCCTCTTTGCTACCCGTCGATGTGAGGTCTTGGTTGCCAAACCCGATGCCGATCTTTTTCAAGAATGCCGTGGGAGGTTGGCCGCCGGCAAAGATCCAGACGAAGTCGTTGGGGATCTCCTCCTGTTTGCCATTGACTTCCAGGACCACGGAATTTTCTTTGAATTCCGCGGGAATGGAGTTGAAAACGACCTTGACTTTGCCCTTGCGGATCGATTCCTGGACGCGCTGGGTGTTGCCCTCCTTGATGCGGCCGAAGGCTTCTTTACGATAGGAGAGCGTGACCTTATTGCCGACCTGGTGGCCCAGGCCCATGGCGGCCTCGACAGCGCTGTCGCCACCACCGACGATCAGGATTTTCTTGTTGACATAGTGATCCGCTTCAATCAAGCGATACATTACCTTGGGCAGTTCCTCGCCCTTGACGCCGAGTTTCCGCGGGCTGCCGCTCTTGCCGAGCGCCAGCACCACGGAGTGCGTTCGATATTGGCCTCTGGGCGTCATGACGGTGAAGATGCCGTCCTCACCCTTCTTGATGTCTTCCACTTTTTCTCCCTGGCGCACCTTGAAATCCGCGCGCTCCAGGACCTTGTGCCAGAAGTCGATCAGCTCTTCCTTACTCAGCTGCATCTTCTTGAATTTTCCGTACATCGGAAATTCCACGGGACTGGTCATCACGAGTTTCTGGCGGGGATACTTGGCCACGGTGCCGCCGATCTCACCTTCATCAATAGTGATGGTCTCATATTGAGGCGTCAAATAGGCCATGTCGCCGCCCATGCTGGGGCTGGCCAGGACCATGGTTATGGCGCCGACAGGACAAACCTCCGCGCAGAGGCTGTGGCCGATGCATTTGTATCCGTTCACGATGACGGCTTTGCCGCCCAGCATGGCCAGAACATCACCCTCCGGGCAGACCAGGGTGCATGTCGCACAACCGATGCAGTAGTTAGCGTCGATATGAGGATGTTGGGATTGCGGGCCGTCGGAACGCAATTTTCCCTTCTCGGCGGACTCGAGCGCTTCTTGCTCTATTTTTTTCTGCTTCTTCAAGTAACTGAGCATGAAGAAGCCGGTGACTATCACGGCGAAGATGAATGCAACGAGGTTATCCATATAATTACCGAGGTTTCTTGTCCGGAGTTTGGTTTGGCGCGCTGGGGGCAGGATGGCCCTGCGCGAGGGCAGCTTGTGCGGGCACCGAGGCAGGGTTGAGGATGTCGGTAAGGTTGGGGAGCCAGACGGTGCGCATACCCATTGCTACCAAATCCTCAGAAACTTAGTCGTCGTGGTGCTCGCGCATCGTTCGCGTCACGAGCGTGGGCATTCCCGGCGTCTTGAAAAGCAGTCCCTTCACCGACACGGGTTTGCTGTCAGCGGCTGGCAACCCGGAGCTCGCATGGTCACTATCCATGACTTTTAGACCCGAGAGCGTCTCCACGGTAATGGTTTTCTTGAATTGGAAGAGGTAGCGTCTCAATCCACGATCTTATTATGCGGCGCAGGATGTCTGTCTCAGTTAGCTCTTCCGAAGCGGCCACCAGTTTCAGGCACTCCCAATAAAGTTGGCCGAGGTCTAAGCAGACGTAGCGTGAGCCGAGTCGCATCCTCTTGAGTTTTTCTTCTTTTGCGCGGCGTCTGGACATTTGGCTTCAACACAGTTGTTTGAGTAGGGCCCTCTTATCAGCAAACCTTCTTACCAGATGAACTTCAGCGCGAACTGAATGTCCCTGGGTTGCGTCACCAGGGACTGCAGACCTCCGGCGCCGGACGGCGCTCCGGACCCGTCGAATATTAGGGCTTGATGAGCGCCAAAGAAAGGCAACGGAGGTGCAAAGTTGGCGCGATTCAAGATGTTGAAAAACTCCGCCCGGAATTGCACGTTGGTGCTCTCGGAAATCTTTCTGACCGCAAAGTTCTTGTACACCGAAAAATCCAGGTTGACGAGGGGCGGACCTACAATACTATTGCGGCCAGCATTGCCCAGGAGATTCGAACAATAGACCGTTCCGCTAGGGGGAGGAGCGGCGGCTCCTAAGAAACCAGTGCATTGAGAGGCAAACGAAGCCGGCGCAGTGGGAAGCGTGAAGCAATTGTAGTTGATATAACCGAGGGTAATCCCGCCCGGATTGCTCTTGTAGCGAACCAGAACCAGGTGGTGATGGAATTCGAGAAAGCATCTCCCGCGATGGTCGCGGAATCGTTGTCCATCCCTTTGCCGTAGGTGTAAGAGCCTCCGAATTGGAAGCCGTGGCTCATCCTCTTCTGGATATTCACCTGAAGGGCGTTGTAGGAGGCGTCGGTATTAAAAAACATGTACCGGATAGTCCCGAAGTTCGGGTTGATCCTCATATCTTTGCCGGTAGGGTTAAAAGGCCACGCGACTCTCCCAGGTATCTGCACGGATCCCGCTCCACATGCTAGCGGGCACGGGATAACCATGTCGCCATCATCGCCCCGTATGAGCATGTGCACCCCATGGGAGCCCACATAGCCTAGCGTCGCCGTGAGGCTGGGCGTGATTTGGCGCTGCACATTGAGATTCCACTGCTGGACGTAATTTCGCTTCGGCTTAGGTTCCATAAATGCGGCTGTGAGCACACAAGTTCGCACCGGCGACGCGCATCCCGCCTGTGGCGGCAGCATCTGGTTGTACGCACTGTTGGGAGCGGAGGCCAGAACCCCAATGCCGGAAGAGGGCTTCGCAACAGTGCCCACCAAGAAAAACGGCGTCTCTATGCCTTGTTGGGTGTAAAAGTATCCCGGCAGCGGCAGAATATCAAAGATGGCGTTCATAGCGCAACCCTACGTTCAGGGTCAGGTTGCGGCGCCAGCGCCAATCGTCCTGGATATATAGCCCGAACAGAGTCTGTCGCAAGCCCCGGGGATTATCTCTGCCAAAAAGCCCCCCGCCCTCTAAGGACTTGGGCTTGTTGGTGAGGAAATTCGCCAGTGAGGAGAACCGCCATATTCCCTCGGGATTATACTTCTGAAAGAAGTTGTAGCGCATATTCTCCATGGCAAAGCCGAATTTCAGAGCGTGGGTTCCACGGGTCAGAAAGGCGTCGTCGTAGAACTGGTAGGAATTCCAATTGTGATGAGAAAATCCGCCGTTCAAGCCCGCCGGTAGCGTTGTAAAGCCACCACCGATGCGGGTGTTGGGGTTATCCCCACCCGGGAAAGCGCCCAGAGAGGCGTCCGCAGCGGCCGGATTCGTTGCCGAGATCGTTTCGTAGTTAATCACGGCGTTCCGGTTGTAACCAAGCCGCGCCGTATTGAGCAGAGCCGGAGTGAAAGTGTGGCTCCATTCCAAGGCTGCGATGTGGCGCTCGGTTCGATCCAAGAAAGATAAGTTATTAAAGACGTCGGGTTGAGTGAAGGGGGTCTTGTCGAACATGTACGTCGCGAACAGGCTATCCCTCTCACTGATCTTGTGATCCGCGCGAATGGTAAAGAAATTTTCACTTACAACTTGTAGCCCTGGAAAGGTGAAGGACGCTTTGTTAGGACCGGCCGTTTGGCTACCGTGAGGATAGAGCGCCAAATACTTTGCCACGGCCGGGTCCACGGTCACCTGGCAAGTCGTGGCAGATACTGGGGCGCAGAAAGAAGGGAAGCTGCTTGAGTTCTTGAAGGTGAGGAGTCTGGTTCGTGCAGCGTCCGACGGAACGGTTGTCGGTACTGAGACGCCCTTCGACTGGCGTATCCCTTCGTAGTCGCCGAAGATGAAGGTACGGTCCTTGATGATAGGGCCGCCGGCCGCGGCGCCGAACTGGTTGCGCTTGTAGGGCGGTCTCGGCACGTTATTGGCATTGGAGAAGAAGTCATTTGCGTCCAGCTTGTCGTTGCGCAGGAACTCGTATACGTCGCCATGGAACGCGTTGGTCCCCGATTTGCTGATGGCGTTGACCACGCCGCCGGAAGTCCTCCCATACTCGGCTGAGTAGTTGCCGGTGAGCACGGAGAATTCCTGAATGGCATCCAGGCCCAGGCTGACGCCAATCACGCTCCCCGGCCCGCCGTTGCCGTAATCGTTGATGCTGAGCCCGTCGAGCCGGTAGTTGTTTTGCGTGGGCCGGCCCCCGGCGATGGTCAGTTGCGCCCCAAAGCCCCGGTTCCCGCGCGTCGCGCCGGCCTCGAAGGGCAATTGCGTTTCGATGGCGTTGACACCGGGGGAAAGAGTGGCCAGCGAAGCCCAGTCGCGGCCATTCAGGGGTAACTCCCGCACCGTCGTGGATTCGACCTCGCCGCTAAGCGTTGAGGAGGTGAGTTGTATCAGCGGGGCCGCCTCCGTGACCTCGACAGTTTGACTTGTTTCTCCGACCTTCAAGGAAATGTTGAGCTGTTGCTCGGCGCCCACGCCGAGCGTAAGGTTCGATTGGCGCGCCGTGCTGAATCCTGGCGACGTGACTGTGACGTCATAGCTCCCAGGAAGAAGATTGGGAGCCACATAGAAGCCGGCCGTATCAGCGGTCACCTCACGCGTGACGCCCGTGGACGTATTCCTAACAGACACCTGCGCATTCGGTATCACCCCGCCGGAGGGGTCCGTGATTGTGCCGGAGAGCGTTGCTCCGACCACCTGTGCATAGCCCTGAGCAGCAAAGAGACTGATAGCCCAAATAACGGCAACAGAGAGAACAACGCACGTTCTTTTCGGAAGAACTCTAGCTAGCATGTCTGCCTCCTACGAACCTAGTGGGTATTGCCGCGCCTCTATACCTAATTTCTTGCCGCCCCGTCTGGTCTTAAAAACATCCCGTGCAATAGATGGGCGACCGCATAGCTCGGATTGAGACTCAATTGCTCGCTGAAATTCTTTCTCGGCGCTGGAGAAACGGTCCTGCAGGCTTTGGAGGTCCTTTTCCCTGCAATTTGGCTCGATGCGCATTTAACTTAGCCTGTCTAGCCTGAAGTTTGAAATTCTCTCGGGCACGTAGTTCCTGAGCTTTCCAAGCTTCCACCCGGGTCGTCTCAGCCCGTGCCTTTTCTTGAATTGGAAGAGGTAGCGTCTCGATCCACGATCTTATTATGCGGCGCAGGATGTCTGTCTCAGTTAGCTCTTCCGAAGCGGCCACCAGTTTCAGGCACTCCCAATAAAGTTGGCCGAGGTCTAACCCGACGTAGCGTGAGCCGAGCCGGATTCTCAGGAGTTTTTCTTCTTTTGCGCGGTGTGTGCCCCGGTGTTTGGCCATTTGGCTTCAGCTCACCTTTCCAGCCTACTTTCCAGTGCGGTGAAAGGGAGAAAGCTTTTTCTAGGTCCAGCGGCCGGTGCGAGGGCACGTTCGCCCTCGCACCGACCTGGAGTTCGTTAGAAGGTGAGCTTCAACCCAAGCTGCATCGCGCGGTTCCCTCCCGAACCGATGATGGGATTGCCGGTTGCGAAGTCGGGTGTCTGGCACCCGCAGCCGAACACCTTGGTGGCCGAGGGGTCATCGCCGTTATGCGAGCCATTATTTGCGCCGTTGGGATTGGAGATGGTGGCGCGATTGAGCACGTCGAAGACCTCGACCCGGAATTGGGCGCTGAACCGTTCCTTGAACGTGAAGGTCTTGAATACGGAGAGGTCCCAGTTCTTGAAGCCGTTGTCGCGGAAGATGTTGCGGCCCATGGTGCCAAAGGTTCCAGCCTTCGGAGGAACCATGACCGAGTTGCCGTCTACGTAGCAGCCACCCTTAGCCAGCGTAACAGAGTCGGGAGCGACCGCCGTGCACTGCGCACCCAGTGCCGCTGAGTTGGGGAAGGTATAGACGCTGTGGTCAATCCCGGATTGCGACGTGCATGTAACGGTTCCCCCGAAGCCGGAGCAGTAGGGAATGGAACTCGATCCGGACTTGAAGTCGGCGGGGTTCCCGAAGGTTCCGCAGTTAGCGGTCGATCCGCCACAGAAATCCCACCGATCCTGTTGCTCCGCGGTATTGCTGAAATCGTTGCCGGTGTCGGCAATGTTCCAGGGCTGGGCGCTCTGAACGCTCACGATGGAGTTGAGCTTCCAGCCTTCAAGGAGCTGGCCAAAGCCTTTTTTCCCGGGAAGTTCGTAACCGGTCGTGAGAGTGAAGCGGTTCCGCACGTCGAAGTCGCTGCTGGCGTATTCCGCCAGCGGATTTCTGCTGTCCTGCGGGAGCGGTCCGAAACGATTCTCGGAACCGTTGTCCAGACCATGACCGTAGGTGTACCCGCCGGTAAAAGACAGCCCGTGACTCACCCGCTTGGTCAGCGTGGCTTGCAGGCTATTGTAGTTGGAAAGGCGATGGCTCGACACTTGGTTGATAAAATTCAGGTTGGAGAACTGGGCATACTGCTGAACACACGTTCCGGTGTTGGGAACTGTACACTGATTGATGTCCGCAAACCCAGTCAGTCTGTTGCCGTGGTTGCCCACATAGCCAACCTCCAACGAGAGGTTGTTAGTGAAGGCGCGCGTGACACTCAGGTTCCAATTCGTGATATACGGAGTGCGCAGATTCGGGTCCACCGCATCGATGTTGCACGGTTGGGCGGCGCAATTGAACACGCCGGCCGGAAAAACCGGGCCGGGCTTGCCGGTAACAGCGGGGTCCCAGTTGAGAGGACCCCCTTTGTATGTCACGGTGCCCAGGTTGATCGTGCCGCCATAGGTGCCGTTCGCAGGACAAGGAGTTCCGACAGGGTTTGGGGCCGTTTGGCAGGCGGCTGTCGGTACGGCGGCGAGGCTGCCACCCGGGAAGTTGTTGGGCCCGGCTGCCGCCAGGAAACTGGCGGCGACGAACGAAGAATAAATGATGCTGGCGCCAGCCCGGACCACCGTGGTGCCTTTGCCCGTGACATCCCAGGCAAAACCCAGGCGTGGTGAGAAGTTTTTCCGGTCAGGCTTCCAGATGGTATTGCCAACCGATGCCTGACCCTCCTGAACAATTCCGAACTTCGACGTCGGATCGAAGCTACCCAGGAGGTTGCTGGCCTCTTTCATCGGCGACACGTAGGAGTAGCGCAGGCCCAGATTGACAATCAATTTCGGGGTGACGCGCCAGTCATCCTGAACGAACCCCGCGTAATTCATCCATGTCAGCGTGCGCACCGCGTTGCCCAGGAGTTGACGTCCTCCCGACGGCTTCCCGGCGAAGAAGTCTTCCAGTACCGCCGAACAGGATTTTGCTGGGTTGGTTTTGCAGGGGAACAGAGCGGCCGGGAGCTGTTTGCCCTTGAACTCGATGCGGCCTCGCGTGTCGTGGCTGAAGGAATCGGCCTCGATGTGCCCGAACTCGACGCCGAACTTCAAGCTGTGCTTGCCCGACAGGTAGGAGACACTGTCCTGACCATCGTAAAACGGGTTAGGTCCGTTTTGCATAGGACGGCCATTCCAACTGCCCAGCAAGCGATTACCCTGACCAAAATTCTGCAGCCAGATAGTTGGAAACCCACCGTCACTCGTGATACCCGTGTTGAGGGGGTAGCTCGAGCCATCGGCAAAGACGTTGCGGTCAAAGGGAAGAATGTTTGACGAACTGCGGGTGTAGCCAAATCGCAATTCGTTCACTACCGTGGAACTGGGGGTCCAAACCCAGTTGACGACTGATGTCCAGTTGCGTATCGCAGCCGTGTCCGCCCAGTTTGGATTCACCATGAAGTGGTCTTCTCCAAAGGGGGAGGTGTAGTTGCCGATCCACAACATGCCATTGAGCATGTGCTGGCTGTTGATGCGGTAGTCGAGTTTCGCCACCCCGTTGTCGCTGGTGTTGCTGTTGGGGAAAGTGCTGAGGTAGCCGGTGCCGTTCGCTGGGGCACCCTGGATGTAGCCGCCCGTGCAGCTGGCGGTTAGGGCCGTTGGCTCAGTACAACCTAGCAATTTTTCGCTGACCGGGCTCCGCGCCACGCCCTTCGCTTGCAACGTTTGGATGGCATCCACCATGCTGTTCGCCGGATCTCCTAGCGAACCCGTGGCAGGAACGGTACCGGAAAACGCGTTGCCAATAAAGGACCGCAGGCCTTCATAGCCGGCGAAGAAGAAGAGTTTGTCCTTCTTGATTGGCCCGCCCACCACGCCGCCGAACTGCTTCAACTGCAATGGCAGCTTATCGCATACGGACGGTATGCCCGGGTTGGGCACGCAGGTTCCATTGGTCAGCCCGGGGTTGAAGATGTTTCGGGCGTCGAAGGATTGGTCGCGGCCAAAGGCGTAGGCCGCGCCGTGAAGATTGTTGGTCCCCGATCGGATTCCCACGTTCACCACGGCGCCCGGCTTCCAGCCGTATTCCGCTTTCGGATTTTCCTCCAGGTTGAATTCCTGAATGGCATCGATGGGCAGGATGGTGGCTCCATCGGTGATGTAACTCGAGGCCCCGGTCACCGGCCGTGCGTCATAGAAACCGGCATTGATGACCCCATCCACCATCCAGGCCGATTCATCGGGACGAATGTTGTTGGTGCTCTGGGTCCAGGGTCCGCCTCCCGGCTGGATCATCACGCCCGGGCGCAGGTTCAACAGGTACTGGTAGTTGCGGCCATTCAGGGGCAGGTCCTGGATTTGCTCGTTGGTCAGCGTGCCGCCCAGGGTGGCGTTGGTAGTCTCCACCAGCGGGATGGCTTCGGTGACCGTGACGCTCTGAGTTTGCTCGCCGGGCTGAACGGTCAGGTCCACCCGGACCTCCTTGCCCACCTCGAGCAGCACGTTCTGACGCTCCAGCGTCTTAAACCCTTTGGCCTCCGCGCGAACCGTGTATGTTCCGGGAATCAGAGTGGGAGCGTTATACTCCCCGGCGTCATCGGTAGTCAGGGTTCGTGCGACACCTCTGTCCTTATCGATGATACTTACCGTGGCGCCTGAGATGACGCCGCCCGTTTGGTCTACAACCGTTCCGAGAATGCGTCCGAAATTGCCCTGGGAAAACAGCGGTACGGAGAACAGCAACACACTCAGAATCGCACTGAGCACACATACAATTTTGGCCCGGGACATCTTCAATGTTACGGATTTCATAAACACCCTCCCTTTTAAAAGCCGAAGACAAAAACACCTACGGCTCGACCCAGAGAAGGGCCTACGACTCAGCGTTGTGGAAGGGCCTCCGACTTCTGACTCAACCTTTGGAAAGTCTCCGACTTTGGGTCGAGTCTCCGACTTTGGGTTGGGCTTAGCACTCCGCGACGATAAAGTCAAGGAAAATAGTCGACAGAAAAATATTCGTGCCGTCCTAATTTGACTTTGCTGGGAGTACTAGGCCGCGTCGGCGCCGTCGAGATCCTGTGTTCTACGCTTTCGATTTGCTATGGCTCGATGGAGAAGATATGCGCGGGCTCCCGCTGATCGAGCGCAAGCGCAGACTGCGACGGTTGATCCGTGCGAGCGAGACGGGCGCCTGCTGAACGCCGCAACTCTTGCCGGGAGCTGAGCAACTTCGAATTTACGTTAAGCACGGCGGAGCGTAATCTCCAACGTTCAGAAGAAATGATTCGGCCTGAGAAATCGCAAGATTATCAGGACCTCTATTTGGGGCTGATTCGTATGCACATCCTGTTGGACGCTTGCGAAGTCCGATGTTCGGTCTTGGGATGATTGGAGAATTGCGGCGGCACGGTCCTTCGCAGATTGGCGCTCCGAACCGCCAATGGATGAATGAATGGGCATTCCAGGTCCCGCGAAACTCCAACAATTGTTGCTAGTGTTTCCCAATGCCGTGGATGCGGCCTCCGTCGCCCCCTGCGAATGTCCACGGCGTATGACAAAGACGGAGAGTGCAGTTGCACTTGCGACGTTGTTCAAAAACCAGTTTTCGGAACGCGAGCGCAGATGGGCACATTCCAAGCGCGATGCAACTTGCCCGCCCGTGTCGGAACGGGAAACCTTCCACGATTATCGAATCGTTGCCACACGCAGCACCGTGTGATCTCCTCGACGGTCTCAGCACGGTACGACGGTGAGCGGATTCTGAGTGTTCATTTGCTGATACCTACCGCCGAGTTGTAAGCTAAATAAGGAAGGGAGGCACCTCAAGCGAGTTGCCCCCCTTCTATCACCGGTGACATGGCCCAGGCCCAGTCGGAGCAGGGCCAGGACCTGATCTTTTGGACTCTCGGCCCGAGCAACAGGTTTCGGGTATGTATGGTCCGCCGCAGAGTCGCAAGCGAAAAACGAAGGATGGCATTGGAGAGTTCCTGCGGTGGACCATCCTATTTAACTGCCTTTCTGCTTCGCCGCAAATGGCTCTATACGAAAAGTCGAGGCTTATTCAGGAATTCGCAGCGAGATCGGCCCGGTACTCACATATAACAGCCGGAGTGTATCAGAGGATCGTGCGCCTACAGTTCTCACATTTCAGCGCAGGCGGCGAAAGGCTGACAAGTCGTGCCAATCTATTCCAATGCCGTACGTGCGGGCGGCGTCGCCCCCTGCGAATATCTGCAGCGTATGACCACGAGACGGAGAGTGCAGTTGCAAGCGCCGAGATTGATATTCTACCCAAGCGAGGTTGAATTTCGCGATCGTACACTTCCTTGCTAAGCGACTGGTCCTGAGAGCTTTTCCACGCCTGCTGAGCGATTGCGTTTCGGCGTTGCGTTTCAGCCCGGCTTGCCTGCGCCTGTGGGGTTTGCGCTGCCACTCGCCCAACGCGCGAAACCTCTACCATCTTTTCTTTCGAGATTACCAGCCCACACGCGGTGCAATAATCCCGGTCCCGTTTGACTGAAGCCCCACAGCCCCGGCAAACACGCGGTGGCCGCGGCGGCGGTTGTGTATGGAAGCTGAACCCTTTCGCCTCACGCCTGCTGTTTTCCGTTAACCTCGTGGCTGGACCGACCTTGCGGGAGGGCTTCGCTATCGTGAACCATAACTCGCGAGCGACCCACTCCGCGATGGGTGCTACGGCCCGGCCCCACGTTCGCGCAGTTTCAGACAGCCGAACCGCAAACGATCCCATGAGGCGACAATTGCCATCCCGCTGCTCAAAAAACCATTCCCGCCGTAACGGCTCACACTTGATCCAATCCAAAACGTAAGCGTCAACTTGTGGTCTAACAACCTCCATCAGGTCGCAGGCCAAGCTATCCCGCGCATCAGTATCCAAGTGCGTTGCGAGCGGAAGCAATAATCCGCGCGGCATGTGGGTCGCGCAAAAAATCGTTGGCGACTCGCTCTTGGCCGGTCAACTTTTTGGCAATCAAGTCTCGTGTAATCTGCAAAGCAGCCCTAGACTGACCGGCAAGAGATTGGGCGCGTCGCAATCTTGAGTCTGAGGGCCGGACTGGACCTGTGGTAGCGAGCACGGAGCCATCGCGTTCGAGCATGACAAACGCAGCATCTTGATCCGCGAGCCAGCGGAGCGCACCTAGTGAAACAAATCCATCTGACCCGATTACGACAAGGCGGCGAAGCCCATGACCTACACGCGCAAAGCGGCCCTCGCTACGCTCGCCACCGATTCCGTCTTTCACCACTAGGTGGCCGCGATCCACATTGACGGAGATACCGTAGCCGTAGAGGGTCACGACGCCATGTCGCGGGACACGTAAATTGCGGAGGTGTGAGAGTTGAGATACCGTTGCCGAAGCTGCCATCGGAGGTCACTCTCCTTTGGTGGTTAGGGCCCTGTCGTCTGCTACTAACAGGCGGCAGGCCCGCTCTAATTCTAAAGCTTGTTCAGGTGGGACTCAATCGACCCGATTCGAAATTCTGATTTTGCCGTTGGATTCAGCCTGTGACCCTTCAATTCGAAATCATTCACCCGGACCAACATCCAGCACGCAGTGAGGCCGATTGGTATATGTGGGAATTTCTTCGTCGAAATTCTCAATATCGGGCGGATTTCCGAGGATTTGTCGAAAGATACGAAGACTGGTTCAAGAAGAAAGGCTACTGGTTTGATTATCGCCGTCGCGAAGCGAATTGGAGTAACTCCGACGAAGACTACTTCTACGACAAAATCGCCCCAGTCATACTTCGTCTCTGCCGAAAATGGCACATTGGGAACCTTCTCCCCCCTGATTGGAACTTCGATAAGAAGACTGGAATTCACAAACTTGGCGATGATGAAATAGGACTTCCAACCGGAATAGCACCTGAAATGAATTGGGATCTTAGATTTCTTGGCGCTTTGATGGACATGGGTTTCACCAGTAACGTCACATCAGCCACGAGGCACGCGAACATTGTTCGGGCTGAGTTTGATCTGAATTGGCCCATGAAGGATTTGGTGACACATGCGAAGCGAACGCTCGCTTACGCACAAGAGAACTATTTCAACGAGCTGAAAAAGCGTGGCGTAAGACTCCCTCAAGGGCGCCGTCGTGTCCAGGATTACGAGACCCACCTCAGGGTTTGGGATCTTAGGCAGGCAGGAAAAAGGCCTGCGGAAATAGCTCGCGTCGTTTTCCCGAGCGGTTCGCCGGCATATGCACTACGTAAGGTTCGCGATCACCTCAAGGCTGCCAATAAACTCATACAGGGCCATTACAAAGAAATTAGATGACATCCTTATTTCCACCTAGCGGTACGAGGTAAACGCGCGCAAAGTTGTAAGCGCAATGACCGTACTCGAACTTACGCCCGATCAATTGCCTTTAGTGCTAAGACTAAAACTGAAGGATCAAGTAAAGGAGTATGTCTTACTGAAAACGAAGCAGGACAAACAAAGAAAGCCAGGCGGGCCAAGTCTCGCATAAAGGCGCGCCGCGCAAGACGCGCTCTCGTAAGAGTGCTTCGCGGTGAATCGCTAACTGCCGCCGTTCGTGCTGAACACATTAGTGTGCGAACAGCTCTCAAGCACATCGGTAAGTACCTGCGCAAGAGACGCTCCAAGGGCGGCAAGACCAAGTACGTGCCCATCAAACGCGATCATCGCATCCGAATGTGGCTTCTCACACCGCTTGGGTACGTTCCGGTTTCGCTCGGTTCGCGCAATGCGTCATTGAACGGAAAGCACAGCGCAGCGGTCCAGAAGTTCTTGCGCACGGGCGATGTTTCGGTACTCGAGCCGTTCATCGGCAAGCGCGTTGCCGGTCATGAACTCGTTACCGATCCGCAAGTTCTATCGGCACTTGCCGATGCAGGTGCGCTCCGACTGGACGACTTATACAGATGAAAAATATCCGTCCAATCAGGCGAGCCCAACGCCAGCAGCGTAAGCTCGAATTGCCGCATTCCCGCAAGCCGCGTTGCGTTTTTTGCATCGAGATGGACCACACTGCTGGGAGACACCACGATTCATTGCTAAAATTCCCGGTCTGCCAAAAACACCACGACGTGCTTACGGACCTCCGCCGCGATGCCGAAATCAGCATGCTATATGAGCGGGACCCAAGAAAACGAGTTGCCCTTGCGCTCAGGTCCACGTCCGTCTTCTCGCACATGGAGGGCGATGCTATGTGGCGATGGGCGGATTTGCTAGATGAGGCGCCCGGAGCCCAAAAACGCAGAGGTCTTCCTACGCGTGCATACAAATGCACGACGAAAACCGGACAGAGGGGGTCGACGAGAGTGGGCTCGGTACGCGCTGGTAATCGACACCGAAACCACCCTCGACACTAAGCAATCTCTTACTTTTGGCTTTTACCGATTTTGCGAGTTACAGGCGAATGGAAATTACGCCTGCCAAGAGGAAGGTATCTTCTATCCCGACAAATGCGATACAAAGGCATTGGATTGTCTCCGCAGATTCACCGAAGCAGCACGCTCCGAAGCAATCGAGGGTTGCCCTGACAAATTATTTCTATATTCTCGGTCCCAATTCGCAAATGAGGTGTTGTGGGGAGCGTACAACTCTGAGGCCGTCATTGTCGGATGCAATCTCGTTTTCGATCTTACGCGCCTGGCGACGGAATATCGGGTTTCGCGCCGCCGGAACACGGGATGGTCACTGGTTTTGTTTCGATACTACAATCGACAAAAACGCAAATGGCTGCCGAACACGTACCGCCCTCGTATCAGAATAAACCCCAAAGATTCGCGCGATGCCTTCATCAATTTCGCCGGAGGCGATGCCGACAGTCCCTTCAGACGCGGACGCTTTCTGGACCTACTCACCATGGCTTGGGCTTTGCGCAACGAGCGCCACAGTTTGAAGAGTGCCTGCAAAGAATGGCATGTAAAAGGGAAACTCGATCACAAGCCGACCGGAAAGGTCACGATCAAGGAAATCAAATATTGTCGGCAAGACGTTCGGGCTACGGTCAACCTGCTCAATGCGATGAAAGCCGAATACGACAACTACCCGGTCCGCCTGCAACCTGAAAGAGCGCACTCACCAGCCAGTATTGCTAAAGCTTACCTCCGCAGTATGGGTTTGAAGGAACCTGCACAGAAATATTCCATACCAGACAAAATACAGGGCATCGCGATGCAGGGCTATTACGGGGGACGCTCGGAGATTCGGATTCGGCACACCACGGTCCCTGTCGTTTATTGCGATTTCACCAGCGAATACCCGACCGTAAATGCATTGCTCGGCGTCTGGCCGCAGTTTATAGCCAAGGATTTGAAGGAACGTGACTGCACGAGGGAGGTGCGCGTACTTGTGCGCAACCTAACCATTTCGCAGCTATTTCAACGCGATTACTGGCCGCAGCTTGCGTTCTTTGCGCGGGTAAAACCGGAAAACGATATCCTGCCAGTGCGGACCTTATACAGCGATACAGGCAACACAAATATTGGCCTTAATCCGTTAACGTCGGCGAAGCCAATCTGGTACGCCGGGCCGGATCTGGCGGCATCCAAACTCCTCACCGGGCGCACTCCCCAAATTGAAAAGGCCATAACTCTTGTTCCCGAGGGAATGCAGCGAGGGCTGAAATCTACCGTTATCGGAGACCGGACCATCGATCCGTCCCGCCACAATTTCTTCACAGCGGTCATTGAGGCTCGGAAGGGATTTCCCTCCAAGCATCCGATGAACTACTTCTTGAAAATCTTGGCCAATGCTGGCGGGTACGGCATGTATGCAGAACTGAATCGCGAAGATTTCGGCAAGAACAGTCACAAGCGGATTCGGGTTTACTCGGGCGAAGACCACCGTTCACCGAAGGTCTCCACAATTGAGAACCCCGGCCCGTGGTACTTCCCTCCTGTCGCATCGTTGATTACAGGAAGACTACAACTTTGACCGAAAAGGAAAGCCACGACAGCTATATGGTTTCGGAATTTCAGCCAAGCGGTACGTTCTTTTTAGGAAGAGTGGACAAATTATCAAGCCAAGCGAGCACGGTCTGGGGCCCTATTTCTACCCTAATAAACGCCGATACCTTCCGCAGAATTGCCAGAATAAAAAGGATCGCTACCCGCAGTGGATCGTTAATGGCTGGCGCTGGATGTTGCGCCATCACGCCGGGCAGAAGCAGGGGACACCCGAGTGGTTCAAAATGCCAGCTATGCGGAAGATTGCCATTACAACGCCTAATGTGCTCGCGAAACTTCGTCTGATCGATAGAGAGAGCGCCAAACCGTACAATTTCGTGCTATCGCCAGTCCATATTTTTGAGGGCCCGACTCTCATCGCACCATTCTGCGAGGACCGTTCACGATGGATAGGGCTGGAAAACGGCCTCGAATACATATCGGTCGAAAATGGAAAGCGCTTTCGGATTTGTAAACCTGATGAAGAGGAACTTTTGATTTGGACACCCGAATTCGTTTGGGCTAGGCAATCGAACACACGGCTCCAGTACCTTTTTTCCACTCAACTTCGTGATCTAGATCAGGTATTTCGGGAATACTTCCAGCACCCCGAGTTCAAGTCTCTTGCACCCGACGGCGCGCCATGCGCAAGCAATACGCGTGGGCTCCTTCGGCGGCGTCCCATCGAGGCGACCTTACGTTTCCGCCTTATTGGTAAAGAAATCGACAGACACGTACAAGATGATGTCAACGTCCTTTCAGATATAAGGCCGCCGGAATACCAAGAAGGTGGCAGCAGCTCTGGAGTCCTTGACCCGATTTCGATTCGCAAACTTCAATCACAACCTATCCGGCGCCTGATGCGCATCACGAGATCGGGGCAACATACCATCGAGCGTGCGCTGCGCGGGGAACGAATCCAAATGCGAACACTATCGAAGCTCATGGTGTTTGCTAAAACATTAAAGGACGGCTTCCCACGATAGCCGCCGTTCACGTAGCCGTTCCGTCAGGCAGTTAAGTGTTCATTCTTCTTCGCGCGACGCAAGGGCGTCTAAGCGTTCTCGAGGCTTCTCGCGGAAGTTCCTGCTCCGTTTTCGAATCCAAATTCCTCGCCCAATGGCTTCACAGCGCCCTTGTATGCGGAATCAAGCTGAGCGTCGCCAAACTTAACTCGTACGTTCTCCTACATTGCAGGCTTTTGGAACAATATCGCTTCCTACGGATTCTTTATTGCGGATACTATGTTTTCCGCGACTTTGGCGATTAACTTTTCTCCCCAGAAAGGATCTGCCATTTGATAGTAAATGACGCGAACGTGCCGAACATCAAAAGGTACGTCACCTTCGTTTGAAGAAATCAGCACGACAGGCTTTCGTAGGGCATGCGCAAGACCGAGTTCATATAGCACGTTTGGATTTCTTCCGGTAAGTTCGGCAACAAGAATCTTGGCGCGGTTAATTCCAGACCAAATCTGATCGATGATTTTCCCTGTCCCAAAAATGTCAGTATCGGCTCTTACGGGACTAAGTCCAGCCTTTTTAATCGCCGGTTGATAGATCGTACTGTAATACCCACCGAGTGGTTCTGCGAAGGGCATCATTACAAAACAAGTTTCGGATGAATCGACGGATACGCCTTTGCTGACCTTCCTCAGATGCTCGTCGGCGGTAACGCTCGGCACACCTTCGACTTCTGGCGGCATGTGGGTGATATCGACGACTCTCTTCTTGCTGCCTACGTCCTCCAACAACTCAGCATCACTCAACGTTTCAATGAAAACTCTGGTGAAATCTTCTATTCTGTCAGCCGGTACGTTGAAAGTATCCCTCGCCGTGTTCCCTAGGAAAGTCAGATCATCGGGCAGGTTTTCGCCCCGATAATGCTTGTGCGGGTTCCGGAAAATCTGGCCCCATTCATTCCGGAAATTCTGGCCGGTCTAGTA
>QHYQ01000028.1 GCA_003224175.1 Acidobacteriota bacterium | reverse complement strand
CACTCAGAACCAGTGCGCTGACTCCAATATTGGACCACGTGCCGAGCCGAGAATTCATATTGGCCATGACCTGCTCCCTTTCGCTGGCAAAGGAATTCTTCTCAGTCACGAGACATACGCATCCTACACCGCCCCCTCCAAGGATTCAATAGTCGCAAACAAATGTAAGTATATCTTTCCATACCGTGGCTCCCATCGTCACGGTTGGACGGCGCGCAAGAAAAAGTCTACAGCGCCGCGCACGCGCTCGCTCAAACTGTGGGGACGTAGGAGATCTACAGCCCAACGGCGGACGATATTGTTGCAAAGCGCTTGCAGAAATTCGGCGAGATGATCGGCGGGCAAAGCCCGAGTAATCTCTCCGCGTTTCTGTCCTTCAAGAAGGAGCTCTTGCAACAACTTGTGTGCGATTTCCCCGGCCTGCCGCACCTCGGGCGAACGCACTGGATCCATCACCCCCGATAGCACCACGGCCCGCCAAAGTGGCCGATCGGACGCCACTTTTTTAGCCAGCACCTGATACCTCTCGTGCAACCGCTCGGCCGTCGAAGCTTTCCTTGAGAGTTCCTTCTCAAGGCGCTCCTTGGCGCAGGCAAACCCGCGCAGGCCAACATCGTGGAGGACTGCATCTTTGGTAGGAAAATACCGGAAGAAAGTCGGTTGGCTTATCTCCAGAATCTCAACGATGTCGTCGATTCGAGTGTTTTCGTATCCCCGCTCGCGGAATAGACGAATCGAAGTATCGATGATCTGCTGTCGCAGACGTGCCTTCTTGCGCTCGCGAAGACCTGTGACCTGCCCATCTCGCACCCCCGCAGGGGCCCGGAAGAGCTGACCAACTTCTGCCGACGGTTCGTGCCTTCGTAGAGCATTGCGAACAGCTTTGGGGGATGAATTATTGCGAGCCATTACTCATCGTCCTCCTAGGTAGGTCGAGTGCACCCTGCTTTCGGCTTGTATTCACGCGATACACCACTGTACCACGATAGTCACTCACGCGCCGGAGCCGATCGGGGTGCATTACCCGTTATTTCGCTTGTGATAGGCCAACCGGACGACTTTGGTTTTGAACCTGAAACCAAGTTCTCAATGGTCGTCCTGCGGGGACTCCCCTATTGACGTTGGTAGCTATCATGTGTTAGAGGCTATTCCAATTGTTAGGCCCGACCAGGAAATTCGGAACAACACGAATGTCGCCTTCAAGTGTTAGACGGATTGGGCGAAATGTGTGACAGCCATACGACTGGAAAAAGCCACCGCCCCCGACACCGTCAGTGGCAAGGACTTCCAAGCCAACAGGTGAACATTTTGTCGAGAGTTGAACGGATCGCAGAAGTGACGAATGAAGCAAAGGGGGGATCATGAGAATGCGGCGCACGTTGAAAGTGCTGGTTCCTTTTTTGATTCTGTTGTTGACGGCTTTGCCCAGCATTGGGCAGGTCAGTTACGACACAGCTACTCTCCAGGGCAGTGTGCTTGATGCGCAGGGTCGCGCCGTTCCTGGGGCCCGGGTGACGATCCGCAATGCTGCCACGGGGCTCACCAAGAGCCAGCAATCGGGCGCGGACGGTACCTATAACTTTCCGCTGCTGCCGGTTGGCACGTATCAGGTGGAGGTCACGGCGGCAGGTTTCAGCAGGGCTGTCGCGAGCAATGTCGTTCTGTCGGTCAGCCAGGCGATTGTGGAGGACATGCACCTCAGGGTAGGTGAGACCACGGCCACGGTGGTGGTTACGAGCGAGTCCCCACTTCTTTCCGTCGAACAGGTGCAGCAGGCTAACGAAATCACCCAGAACCAAGTGGAAGCGCTCCCCAACGTGAACCACACGTTCGATACCTATGTCCTCACCTTGCCCGGCATCACCAACATACAGGCGATACGCAATGCCGGTTCTCAGCGTGCTGGCGCAGCTACTGTCAACGCATTCACGACTTCCGCCGGGAACGGTCGCGGTGGCCAGGTAACCATCGATGGTGGCGAGAACGACTCCGGGCAGGGTATCAGTCGCGCCTATCATCTCCCTGTGGACGCCATTCAGGAATTCCTAGTGAACCGCAACGGCTACAACGCCGAATACGGCTTCAGCTACGACGAAGTGGTCACCATCGTCACGAAGACCGGAACCAACAATTACCATGGCGCGGCCTTCGGCACTTTCCGCGACCAGGCTACGGACGCGCATCAATATTTCCAACCGCTTACTTCCTCCGGCAAAAAGTTTTTTGATCAGGAATTTCACGCGGGTGCCAGCGTCGGCGGGCCTTTGGTGAAGAATAAGCTCTTCTTCTTCCTGGCTTACGAGGGCTATCAGAACGCCTTCGAGACCTCTCGAAATTTCATCAACGCGACCTATTCGCCGACCTTCGCACAACTTCCAATAGGTCAACAGAATTACATAAACGCGGTCGCCGCGGATGTTAACCCAGCTGATTGCAGTCCCGCGCCATCATGCGCGGCCCTCGCTGCAGATCTGACGGCAGCGCTGAATCCCTCGAACAGCGCGGTTGTAAGGGCGCTGGTCGGTGCACCCGGGAATTTTCTCGGCCAACCAAGTCAGACCGGTAATTTTACGAATAAGGACACTTGGCACGACGCCGTGGTTCGCTTCGATTGGCAGCCCAACTCGAACGACAGCTTTGTCCTCAGGGGGCTGCTTGAACGCCGAGACAATCCGGGGAACTATGGCAATCTGGAATATTTCCAAAATGCCACCCTTCCTCCAGACGCGTCAAATGTTCTCACGAACCGTGACTACGAATGGGTCGCGACGTGGAATCACATCTTCACCCCCACGCTCTTCAACGCGCTTCGATTTCAAATGATTCCCGAATATGTGGTGAAGACGCAGCCTTAGGCGGCCCTGACTGCGCCACTGCAGGCCTGAACCGGTCGGGCATTTTGCCGCCCAACACAGGATGCGTCGGTGCCGCTCTTGGGTCTTATACTCCGCCCCTGACCGCCACTAATCTCAGTGCCATTTCCTCCTTCAACAATGCTGCGCTGGGCAACGTAACGCTTTTTAACAAAGCGACCTTAAATGCCCGTCAGGCCTTTAGCGGCGTGGTGCCGGATCAGTTCCGTACATCGTTCGGCAGCGGGGACTGGAGCGGTTGGGGCCATGACGGCGGCATATACGCGCAGGATACCTGGAAGGTCACTCCCAGGCTTACCATCAGTCCCGGCGTGCGCTTTGACGTGAATGCGGAACCCTTTCCAACGGGGGGTACCGACAATAGCGTATGCGAAGTAAACTCGCCGACGGTGGCTGCGGTTACGAGTTTACAGGCAGCACTCAAAACCGCCGGCGGCACGTGCGTGGGGGGAGGGGGAACCCTACGCTCATTCCAGATCAATCCCACTAGTGGCCATACAAACTATGTCTCTCCGCGGATCGGTTTGGCCTTTGACCTAACCGGCGACGCGAAGACCGTGCTCCGCGCCAGTGGCGGCGCATATGTGGGCGCTTCGGAATTGCAAGCGATCTTCTATTCCAACATTTACAATCCCAACGGCCAATACCTAATTCAGGAAGAAGTGACGGCGGGACCGGACCCACAGTACTTCAGTTTGATACACAACTCCACTGTGAATGGGCATCTGCCGGTGCTTGCGCCGACTCTGGCGGACTTCACCGCCGCGAACTTGAAGCCCGTGCCGGACGGCCCACACGGCGTCTTCATTACGGCCGCCGATCGCCCCTGCGGCGGAGACAATATCTTCGGCTGCGGCGCCTACCGAAGCACCTACTCAACTCAAGCCAGCATCAGCGTCCAACGGCAGCTATGGACCAATATGTCGCTGGAGGTGGGATACGTCTTCCAGCGCACCTTCCACGTCCAGGATCCGCTGGAGAACAACTACCAGCAGGCCGTGTCCGCTCCCGGAGACCCGGGTGGCGCCGGCGTGCCGCTGATCGATCGGTTCAACGGTCCTATGCTTGTCCCCAAAGACGTCAACGTGGAAACAGGCACGCTCTACTGCTCGTGCGGCGATGCCATTTATCATGGGGTGACCACGAGCTTAAAACGGCAGTTCGCCAATCACTTCCAGTTCCAGGCGAACTATACTTGGTCCAGAGCTCTCGACAATGTGCTCGATTTCTCCTCTTTCAATAGCTCCTACTACCCGACGATTTATCCCGCTGGCATCAACGGCCAGGGCCGCGATTGGGGCGTATCGGCGTACAATGTCACCCACAACCTCGTAGCCAACGCTGTGTATATGACTCCATTCAAGGGCGGGTCCGGCGCGAACTGGGCTAACAAGCTCCTGGCAGACTGGACCCTCTCACCAATCGTAACGATGCGTTCCGGCATTCCGTTCGAGGTCTTGATTAACCCTCAGCAGGGGCTGGCCTCAGAATGCACCACGGTGGCCGCGTGCGCTGCCGGCACTGCGAACGGCAACGGGCTTGTTCAGGAGGCTCAAAACCAGGCGCGGCCGTTTGCTGCGGGCCGCAATACCGGCTTCGGACCCTGGAACTACCGGTGGGATATGTCCTTCCGGAAGGCCATTCCTCTCAGCGAGCGTTTCAGGCTGGAATTCCTCGCTAACTTTGCGAACCTCCTGAATCGCGTGAACTTCCTGGGCGTGAACGGCGTTTTTCCGGCAGTTACCAACGCAAGCACGGCCCAGAACGTAAAACTCCTGAACGGCAGCACCGTTAACTTGCTGTCAGGTCCATACAACTTCCGCGGCTACCAGTCCTTCAATCAGGCGGAGCTGTCAGGGACGAAAATCGGAGGTGGTACGCCGTTAGCGAATGGTGCGGATCCGCTTGCGTTTGCTTCGGCGGACGTTCCGCGGCAGGCGCAATTCGAACTGAGACTGAGCTTTTAGCCCCGACGCTCGAACGAAACTTGTTCCTCGCGGGACCCGATCGATTGTGATCGGCGATGGGAGGAGAAGGATGCATCACAGGAATCGTAACGGAATGAATTACCTGTTCCTGTCGGTGGTTTGGTTCGGGCTGTTGTGCATGACTCTGCGAGTATCCGGCCAGTCCAGCGCCAAAGACGGCGAATGGCCCACCTACGGCGCGGACCTCGCAAGCACTAGGTTGTGCCTCGCCAAAGCTTCGTCCGAATGAAAAATCGTGCCGCCCACCGGCGCGAGCCGCAGGGCAGAACTACTTGACAATAGGACGTGCACTCGAAAGGTTGGGGTTTTTGAGCCGAGGACTGAATTGCGGCGCAAGCCTGCTGGCAAATCAAATCCGTTCGCCGGTGTGCCGGTCCTTATTATTAGGCATCCCCGTGGGGCCTTTTCCCTAGGCTACGAAAGGAACACAGCCCCAACTCCGGAAACGCCGAATACACTTTTGTAGGCGGAACTTTGCTGCATGTGCGGCAGAAGTCAATGAAAAGAGGCTGACTTTTGGCTGAAAACTATCTGACTGAGGCGACGCTCACTCGGCCGAAAAGAGACGGGCTGGCTGGAGTCGCCTCTGCGTCAAACTGCGCTTCCCGTCCCATTGGCATAAGACATGGGATTCCCGCTGAGAC
>QHYQ01000027.1 GCA_003224175.1 Acidobacteriota bacterium | reverse complement strand
AATTTTCCCCACGGGAAAAGCGAAAGGCACAAATCGATGGTCGTTGAGTCCAGGGCATACACGGTCTCGGACAACTCCACTCCGAAAGGCTCGTGGCGGTAAAGGTCGCGAGCGGCGGCAATCAGGACTTGAGCGAAATCGGCATAGATCCGCCAATCGCGGTGTTCGTTGGCGTGTGCCAACGTGTTGCGAGAAACCTGTCCCCGGAAACCCATATGATAGAGCTTGGGTTGCTGAGCACGAAGACAAGCTTCGATATCGCGGAGACTTTCGCGATAGGTGAGCTGAGCAAACGCCAAACAAAGGAACTGATCCCAGCAGGAGAAATCTTTGACGTAACGATTGCCCTCGTACCGCTCGACGCAAATTTGAAAGTGGTAGGTGGGGAGGAACTCCACGAGTTGAGAGAAAACGGTTCGGCCTTGGTTCATCTACTGCCTCCGGAGCAAGCTGGAAAGCAGTAGAATGGCGCCAAAACAGAGGCAAAAAATTGAAATCGACAAAACTCACAGAGGCCCCTTAGTTTCGTTCAATCAAGCAGTTACGGTGGACTGCTCTGACTTTCTTGGGACAGCGCTGGTGAAGAATAAATAAATTTCTCATAGACCACCGACTTGCCATCGGGCGACCAGGAAGGATTGCGGATCCATGAGTCGGGTCCGTGCTCACCCGTGGTAAACGCTAGCCCTCCGTGTTCACCAGGACCTGCTTTTGCGAGATAGCCGATTCGATCCGCACTCAAGAACTGCGGCGATATTTTCAGGCCTGGGCCGGAGGTATGCTCCATCCTGGCGCCCGTGGCCACGTCGACAGAGACGATTTGAGATGCCGTTACTCCGAACCCACGAGCCGCAAAGGTATCTTCGACGGGCAGTTCTAAAAAACCACCCGCTTGCCATCGGGCGACCATTTCGGTGAGCCCGCGAACTTGCCTGCCGCCGTGAGACGTCGCAGGCCCGTGCCATCCGGCTGAACCACATAGAGGCTTGCTGCCTGAAGGTGTTCCCATCTTCCCTTGGCGTGGTCGAATTTTGTATTCCGGTCGGTTTCGATATTCCGGTCGGAGGAAAACACAATCCATTTCCCATCAGGCGACCATGCGGGCCGAAAGTTGCCGCTGGGCGCGCTCGTATGGGTAAGGTCCCACAGCTTGCGGGTTTTTGTGTCGAGAATCCATATGTTGGCCGATCCTGAGCCACGGGTGGAGACAAATGCCAGAAGCTTGCCGTCCGGGGAGAGCGCCGCCTCGTCATTGAACCCCGAATTGTCCGTGAGCCGCTCGAGGCCCAATCCATCCACACCCACCCGGTAGATATTTGCGGAGCCGTCGCGCTCGGACGTAAATACGATCCATTTCCCATCGGCGGAAAACGACGCGTCATAGTCAAATCCCGTAGCAGGAAACAGTTTTCTCGCGTGGCTTCCATCTCCATTTGCGATGAATAGTTCCGAGGCCGAAGGTCCGATGCGGTTCACCAGGATCGTGTTCTTGGCAGACGCCGACGGCACAGCCGCCAATCCCACAGTGAAAAGCGCCACAACAAAAGCGGTCACTTTCATCTGCGACCTCCAAGCAAGCTTACTTGGCCCTGCTCTTAGATTTCATGGCTCTTCTCTTTTCCATTACGGCCGCGACGCAGCTGCGAGCGCTGCCGCAACCTCCTTGAGTTGTCCGGTCTTTACGTCGTAGATGAAGCCTCGCACCGAAATGCTCTTCGGCAACCAGGGATGTGACTTTACTTTCTGGATTTGCCGTCTAACGTTCTCCTCCAGATTGCTAAAGGCATGAAAGGCCACCGGCGTTACCGGCAGGCTTCCGGTCTCCTGAGCCAGCCTCAAGCGAAGGTCTTCATCTTTGAACGTTAGCATTCCGCAGTCCGTATGGTTGATGATGATGAATTCCTGTGTTCCCAGGAGGTGGTGAGAAAGAATCAGGGATCGCAGCGCATCCTCGGTTACGATCCCGCCAGCGTTCCGAATAACGTGCGCATCTCCCGCCTTCAAACCAAGGATCTGTGATGGGACGAGCCGAGCATCCATACATGCCAGAACCGCTAGTTTACGAGCGGGAGGCATTGGGAGTTGCCCCAAGTCAAAATTCCGTGCATAGGTTTCGTTTGCCCTGAGAACTTCGTCGGTCACACTCATGCCTTGATCTCCCTTCGTCGTAAGTCTTACGAGTCCTCGTCCTCCGTTAACGAAGATGAAGAACGGGTGGTATGCGGGCCCAAAGATGGGAGAATCGTACGCCGGTCCAACTCGGACTGCAAGGAAACGTGGCGCAGTTCCGTGTAACGAATCGCAAGTCACTTTCCGAACGGAGTTTTCAGCGTCTAGAATAGTTTAGTATTTGCTAGCCGTTGCGTAATTCCACTATAACTTTAAGGGCCTAGAGTCTATGTCCAAGCGCGTGACGTTCTACAGCGAGAGTTTCAAACTCGCGGGTGATCTCTACCTGCCGCCGGAACTAGGAAAGGGAGAAAAGCGCGCAGGAATCGTCTTGTGCCACGGCTATACCGGAATACGAAATCTTTATCTGCCGGAGATTGCTCGCGTTCTCAATGAAGCCGGCTATGTCGTGCTCACGTTCGACTACAAGGGGTGGGGCGACAGTGAGGGGCCGAAGAGCCGGCTCGCACCGTACAGCCGGGTCGCCGACGTGCAAGCGTCGCTTACCTTTCTCTCGGTGCAGCCCCAAGTTGAGCCCAGCCGGTTGGGCATTTACGGGACGAGTTACGGCGGAGCAACGGTGATTTGGGTGGGCGCAATCGACGAGCGTGTCAAGTGCGTTGTGTCGGTAGTGGGCATCGGCAATGGTGCGCGCTGGATGCGCAGCGTTCGCCGCCCGGATGAATATGCTGATCTACTACAGCGATCGGCCGCCGATCGAGTCGAGCGCATGCGCAGCGGGAAGTCCGAATTCGTCGAGCGCAACGAAATTCTGCTGCCGGATCGCCAATCCGCTGATCTCTCAGCCAGGGCGCGGCGCAATATCCGCGGCGCGGTCACGGAGATTCCACTAGAATTTGTGGATGATACTCTGAACTTCAACGCCGAATGGATCGTCGACAAAATCGCCCCACGGCCGGTGCTGTTCATCGCCACGGATAATGATCGGCTCGTTCCCGCGGAAGAGACCGAGGCGATGTACGCGCGTGCTAACGAACCAAAGAAGCTCGTGATGTTGAAAGGCTACGGCCATTACGAAGTGTATGGGGGGGAAGCGTTCCGCGAGGTGATGAACGCGACGCTTGCTTGGTATGGGCAGTATCTCCCGGCAAAATTGATGCGTAGTGCCTGAGGCCCGCGCCAACGGCCTGAAAGGAACATTATGGGGCCTAGAAAAGAAAAGGAATCACTCGATTCGCAGAAAGGTAGTGTTTGCAAAAGTTCCCGCCGCGGATTTCTGAAAGGGGGAGC
>QHYQ01000301.1 GCA_003224175.1 Acidobacteriota bacterium | reverse complement strand
GTGTTAGGGGGAATGCCGGGCTCCAATTTCTCAGTTGGTCGTCCCCGCAGGCCGCCCGCTGACTCTTTGCGCAGGAATTCCGGAGCGCTACAGGAGCGAGCGCAATGAGCCCGTTGAAAGCTCATTTTCATCCGTCAGGCGATCGCGCTTGCCGGGTGCAGAACCATAGGGGAATCCCAGCACCGGCACAGCAGTCTGCTCGGTCCAGCCACCCGGCAACTCGTTCCGTAGTTTTTCGAATTCATTCACCAACGTTCCATCCCACCAGCCGCGCCTCACTTCATCGTGCAGGATGGCGAAGGCGCGTTCGGAAGAAAGCGCTTTGCGATAAGGCCGGTCGGTGGTGAGCGCATCGTAGATATCCACCGTCTGCAACACGCGAGCCGTGAGAGGAATCTGGTCGCTCCTCAAGTGATCAGGATAGCCGGTGCCGTCCTGACGCTCGTGATGCCAGCGGATGATTGGCAGAACCTCCCGAAACGATTTCAGGGGCGCGCAAATGCGCGCGCCAATCACGGTATGCGCCTCCATCTGCTCGCGTTCATGTGCGTCGAGCGGACCAGGCTTGAGCAGCACGCACTCCGGCACGGCGACCTTGCCGATGTCGTGAACCACGCCTCCACGGCGCAACGAGACCAGATCTTCCTGCGATAATCCCAGCCGTTCTCCGAGCGCCACTGAGTATCGCGAGAGGCGATCGCAATGGCCTTCCGTGTATGGATCTTTGGCCTCGATGCTGGCGGCCAAAGTGAACACCACGGTTTCCGCGCTCTCCAGCTCGTCGGTGAAGCGCTTGATGCGCACCAGCGACTTTACCCGCGCCAGCAGCTCCTCTTTCCTCACGGGCTTATTGAGGAAGTCGTCCGCTCCGGCCTCGATTCCTTGGACACGGTCTTCCACGCGGCCGAGCCCTGTGATCAGCACGATGGGCGTGAGGCGCGTAGCCGGCAGCTCTTTCGCCGCGCGGCAGACGTCAAAGCCGGTTTGGCCCGGCATCACCACGTCGATGAGCGCCAGATCGATGGACTCCTGTTGCAGCACTGCCAGCGCTTGAGGGCCATCGGCTACGGCGAACACGCGATAGCCATGCGTGCGCAGCATCATTTCCAACATGTCTCGAGCGGATTGGTTATCGTCGGCAACGAGTATGTTTCCCAGCGGCCTTGTGCTTGTGGACACGGCGTCCTCCCTTTGTGCATCTTTTAGCGAGCCGAAGTCCCACAAATTCGTTCCGGACCAAGGACGTTCGGCGCGACGAGCGGGAGGAAGGGGAGCACACACGAGTCGCCGCTCGACAAACAATCAAGACTGAAAATCACAGGAAGGGGGTGACACAATTGTCGCTGCAGCCCCGCCGCGCTGTCAAGCAAACTGTGCCGACCGTTGCGCAGCTAGTTCCCCGCCGGAGAGAAGACGCGGCGGAAGATGGCGTCCACCTGGTGGAGCTGGCGTTCGAGATCGAAGGCGCGCGCGAGAGCGGCGGCATCGAGGAATTTGGTGATGCGCGCATCGCGCGCGACGCGCTCGCGAAAACTGCTATCGGATTCCCAGGCGCTCATGGCGTTTTCCTGCACCCACTGATAAGCGTCATCGCGCGGCGCGCCCGCCTCCACCAGATCGAGCAGGAGCTGCCCCGAAAATACCAACCCTTGGGTGGCGTCAAGATTGCGCCGCATTCGATCGGGAAAAACACGCAAGCCGGCGAGAATATCGGTCATGCGGGCCAGCATGTAATCAATCAGAATAGTGGAATCGGGGAGAATGATGCGTTCGACGGAACTATGTGAAATATCGCGCTCGTGCCAAAGCGCGACATTTTCGAGCGCCGCCTGCGCATTGGCGCGCACCACGCGCGCCAAGCCGGAAATTTGCTCGCAGCTTACCGGATTGCGCTTGTGTGGCATGGCCGAGCTTCCGCGTTGGCCCGCGGCAAAGGGCTCCTCGGCCTCGCGCACTTCGGTGCGCTGCAGATGACGAATCTCCAGGGCGATTTTCTCCAGCGTGGCCGCGACGATCGCCAGCGTGGCAAGAAATTCCGCGTGGCGGTCGCGCTGGATGACCTGCGAAGCGACCGGCGCAGGCTCGAGGCCAAGCCGCCGGCAGATGGCCTCTTCGACTTCCACGCCGAGATGAGCGGCATTGCCGACCGCGCCGGAAATCTTCCCCACCGCCATTTGCCGCGCGGCATGGCAGAAGCGTTCCTGATTGCGGCGATTTTCGGCGAACCAGTTGGCGATCTTGAGCCCGAAGGTGATGGGCTCGGCGTGAACGCCGTGGGTGCGGCCGATCTGCGGAGTGTGCTGAAATTCGTGCGCGCGCTTTTCGAGCACCTCGCCGAGGCGCTTGAGGCCCGCCTCGATCAGGCGCGAAGCCTCGCGCACCTGCAGCGCCTGCGCCGTATCCACGACGTCGTTCGAAGTCAGTCCGTAGTGTAGCCAGCGCGCCGCTCCGGGATCGCCGATCGTTTCGCCCACGGCGAGCGTAAAGGCGATTACGTCGTGGCGCACGCGCGCTTCGATTTCAAGCACGCGCGCCGCATCCACGCGCGCACGTTCGCGAATGCGCGCCGCCGCTTCCCGCGGCACCACGCCGCGTTCGGCCAGCACGTCTGTAGAGGCAAGCTCGACTTCGAGCCAGCGCTCCAGCCGGCCTTGATCGGTCCAGATCGCGCCCATCTGAGGGCGCGTGTAGCGCGCAATCATGAGAGCTGAGAATTTTCGCGTTTCAGCGTGAAATTTGCAAACGGGAGATCACGCGCGGCGCCAGCCTGAGGACGCCAAAACCATAAGGTAGGTATCGATCGCTACAGCTGAATGGGGGCCAGGGGCTCGTGCTGCGAAGCGATCAGCAGCTCACCGCGAAAGGCGGATTCGGTGGGGCGGCGGCTCAGCGCTTGTTTCGCGCAGATTTCAGCCACCCAAGGGTTATTGTTGATTTCCGAAAGATGGGCGAGCACGAGATAACGCGGGCGCGCGTCGAAGCCCTCGGGATCGGCGAGAAAGTCACCAACAGTCTCATTGGAGAGGTGCCCGTGGCGACTCATGACTCGCTGCTTCACGTGCCAGGGATACGGCCCGATCTTAAGCGTCTCCACATCGTGATTCGATTCCAGCACCAGGCCATCGCAGTCACGCAGCCGTTGCTTCACAAGTTCTGTTATGTAGCCGAGATCGGTTACTAGCGCGAGCTTCACACCGGCGGCACGAAATGTGAAGCCCAGCGGGTCTATGGCGTCGTGGGGAACGAGAAAGGGCGCAACCTCGATATCGCCCACGCAAAATCCGTGGCCGGCTTGAATGAACTCGACGCGCTCGAGCCTCCGCGCGTGCCGCTCGGGAAGAAGGCGCAGAGTTTCGGCATGCGTATCGGCGGTGACGTATACGGTGGTGCGCCAGACAGCCAGCAGCGCGGCGAGGCCGCCGATGTGGTCGGTGTGTTCGTGAGAGATGACGATGCCGTCGAGGCGATCAATGGAATGCGCAAGAGCGGCAAGACGCCGCAGCGTTTCGCGCTTCCCCAGGCCCGCATCCACCAGCAGGCGCGTCCGGGAAGTCTCGAGCAGGGTGCAATTGCCCGAACTGCCCGACGCGAGAATGCTCACGCGAAGGCTGATGAATTCTCTCCCGAATCCCAGACTTTCCTTGCACGCATCATCGCAAAAGCGCCGGGCGCGCGTCAATGCGATTCGCGAGGGTCTGTGATGAGAAATTTCAGCAGGCCAGCAGATCGCGCTTCAGGTGGAAGCCGTCGAGCGGGCCCACGACGGTGGCGGCAATTTTGCGCGGCTCGAAAAATTCCAGGGCCGTCTGCTGAACATCTTCTGCGGTAACGGCTTCAATCGAGGCGTGCAATTCCTCGACGCTGAAAAAGTGCCGGAAATAGATCTCCTGGCGCGCCAGGTTGGACATGCGCGCGCCCGGCGATTCGAGCGAAAGTACGAGCGAGCCTTTCAACTGATCCTTGGCGCGCCGCAGTTCGTCTTTGCCAACGAGCTCCTTTTTCAGGCGGGCAAACTCGCCGGCGATCGAGCGCAGCACACGTTCGGTGGTGCTGCGGCTGGTGCCGGCATAAACCGAAAGCATGCCCGCGTCAGAATAGGGATTGAGCTCGCTGAAGACGGCGTAGGCCAATCCCTGGCGTTCGCGGATATTCTGAAACAGCCGCGAAGACATGCTGCCGCCGAGAATATTATTCAGCACGGAGGCCGCATAGCGGCGGGGATGCGCGAGAGGATAAGACGGCACTGCCAGAGTGATGTGCGCCTGCTCAAGCGCGGGCTTGTTGCGCGTGATCAGGCGCGCATGCGTGTGCGGGGCCCTTCGGCTGTTCGGAGACGCCTGCGGCTTGCTTTTGAGACTGGCGAAGGGCTTATCCACAAGCTTCAAGAGGCCCTCGATCCGGACACTGCCGGCGGCGGTGATCACCGTGTTCCGCGGCGTATACCAGCGCTCGAAGCAGTTCACGATGGACCTGCGCGTAAACCGCCGCACCGTGGCGCGGGTGCCCAGGATGGGCGCTCCCAGCGGATGCCCGCGCCAAAAGCTCTGCGTGAGCATTTCGTGCGCCAGCGATTCGGGATTGTCCTCCTCCATGCGGATCTCTTCCAGGATGACGTGCTTTTCCTTGGCGATGTCTTCTTCAGCGAAGACGGGGCCCAGCACCAGATCCGAAAGTACATCAAAAGCGATGGGCAGATTTTCGTTCAGCACCTTGGCGTTAAAGCTGACCATCTCTTTCGAGGTGAAGGCGTCGAGCAAGCCGCCCACGGAATCCATCTCACGGGCGATCTGCTCGGCGGTGCGCCGGGAAGTACCTTTGAAAACCATGTGCTCGATGAAATGGGCGATCCCATTCAAGGCGTTAGGTTCGCCGCGCGAACCGGCGCGCACCCAGATGCCGATGGCCACTGAACGCATGTGCGGCATATGCTCGGCCACAAGCACCAAGCCGTTCGGCAGCGCTTCTCGTTCGATGGAAAGTCCCGCTTGCGTCATCGTTCATGAAATAATGGCACAGTCATCACAGAAAACCTATCCCGCATTGCCGGCGCGAGTGAAGATGTGTGGACAATTCGTCACCCGCCGAACTGCGCATTCGCGCATGCTATGATGCTATGCAGAAGCGGATCTCGATGTCTCGCCGGATAGAGAACTCACGCCACGCGGGCTCGCAGACCTTTAACCCGGAGCTTCAACCCGCGGCTGCCAAAGGCGATCTGCTCGGGCGATCGTGCGATGATTTGCGCGCGCTGATGGCGGAAATAGGAGAGCGCGCTTATCGCGGCTCGCAGCTTTATCACGCGCTTTATGCCGAGCGGCGCCTCGCTTTTGCGTCCATGAGCAATCTGCCCGCGGCGCTGCGCCAGCGCCTCGCGAATGATTTTCGCATCGGCATGCCGAACGTTTCGCAGCGATTTCGTTCGAGCGACGCCTCGGTGCGTTATCTGCTAACGCTTGCGGATGCCAACGGCGCGCAGCGCACGGGCGAAGCACCCGCGCGTGTGGAAGCTGTCTTTATGCCCTCCGACGGCCGCCAGACGATTTGCATTTCGACGCAGGCGGGCTGCGCGGTGGATTGCCATTTTTGCCTGACAGCGCAGCTGGGACTCGTGCGCAATCTCGCGTCCGGAGAAATTCTGGCCCAGGTTCTCATCGCTCTCGAAGATCAACGGCAGTCACTCGCACCGCGCACTAACGTCGTTCTCATGGGTCAAGGCGAGCCGCTCTTGAACTACGAACCCGTAATGGCGGCGCTGTGCATCATGCTTGATCCTAACGGCATGGCGCTTGCTCCGCGCCACGTCACACTTTCCACCAGCGGCATCGTGCCGGGAATCGAACGGCTGGCCCAGGAGAAAGTCCGGCCCAAGCTGGCGATTTCGCTCAATGCCTCGACCGACGAAGAGCGCGACGCCATCATGCCGATCAACCGAAAATATCCGCTCGAAGCGCTGCTGGCGGCCTGCCAGAAATATCCCTTGAGGCCATGGGAACGGCTCACATTTGAATACGTGCTCCTTGGCGGCTTCAACGATGCGCCGGAAGATGCCCGCCGAGTGGCACGACTCCTCGCAGGGCTGCGCGCCAAGGTCAATCTCATTCCCTGGAATCCCGGTGAGCTGCCCTATCGCCCCCCGAGTGCGGAACAGGTAAACGAATTTCGCGATGTCCTCGCGGCGAAGGGCGTTCCCGTGTTTGTGCGCAATTCCCGCGGGCAGGACGTTTGCGCGGCCTGCGGCCAGCTTGGGCTCAGCGAGGCCGGCTCCTTGGTCCCCACCATCGCATCGGCTCCGCCGCCGGGGCCACCACCCCAGCAAACGCGGCGCATGCCGGGGACCCCGGCTGAGCCCGCCTAGCGCGAATTCACGCGGATTCCGATCACGTTCATCATACGGCCCGTGGCGGCGCCCTCTTTTCGATAACTGAAGAACAGATCGCTTCTGCAGCCGGTACAAAGCGCGCTCACGGCAATATTCCGCGGGTTGACGCCGGCGTCGACGAGCTGCCAGCGGTTGGCGGCACGCAGATCGAGCCGCACGCGCTCAGGTGGTGGTTCGTGACCCGGCGGCATCATGGTGAGCCAAGGAAGCGGGTTCGGCTCCTCACCTGTGGCGAGGCGATCGAATGGCCCCTCAAACCATTCCCGAGCCTGTGCAAATTGACCGGCGAAGGCTTGCGCGACTTCCGGCCCGACTTCATAACAACACGAGCCGATGGCCGGACCGAGCGCGGCCGTTACGTCTTCCGGCTGGGTGCCGAACTCAAGGCGCATTCTGCCGAGCGTTTTGACGACGACCCGCGCCAGCGTGCCGCGCCATCCGGCATGTATCGCGGCTACCACACGCCGGCGCTGATCGGCTAATAAAATCGGGACGCAATCGGCGGTCTGAATTCCAGGGAGCAAGCCGGTTCGGCAGCAGAGTGCGGCATCGCCCTGCGGCGGGCGCGCGGGCGCTTTCGAGAAGACGTGCACGACGTCGGAATGGATCTGGCGCAGGGTTATGAGCGATTTTTCCCTTCCGATCTTCGGGCCCGATTTCGAGGCCGCCATGGCACGCACGAACGTAATGCGATTTTGCGTAACGGCTTCGCGTGAATCCCAATCGGTGAAGCCCAGGTTGAGCGCCACAGCTCCATTGAGCCGGCTCGCTCCGCCCTTTCGGGTACTGAAGCCGTGGACAAGCCACGGAATCGAGCCAAAAATCTTGGCGGTGAGAATCTCCAGGCCCGAAATGCGGCGCAGAGCCCAACCATCGTCGATACTCGCGGCGGGGGCCGTGCGGACCTGCCGCCGGACTGAGCGCACCCTCTCCATTATTGTCGTCTCCACCGCGCTGCGTTGCGTCTGTTACTCCTGACTTCAATGTGTAACGCAACCGTGCCCGAAGCGCCTTTGTCACTCGAGACGCGACGCAGCCGCCAAAAAAGGTGGAGCGGGGCGGTATAATCCGCTGCCGCTCGTAGTGCGGTGCTTATCTCTGGGCGCAATAAGGAGGAATCAGCGACGTGATTGTCGGCTTGGGTGTGGACATGGAGGAAATTACGCGACTTGGCGAAGCAATCAAGCGGCACGGTCGAACCTTCCTCGAACGCATCTTTACTCCGGCAGAAATTGCCTACTGCGAACGTCATCGCGATGCCGTGGAGCGCTATGCCGCGCGCTTCGCCGCCAAGGAAGCGACGATGAAGGCTCTTGGCACCGGTTGGGGCAGAGGAGTGCGCTGGCGGGATATTGAAGTGACGCGGCAGCCCGGCGGCCGGCCGAGCATCGTTCTCCATGGCGTAGCGCGCGAACACGCAGAACACATGGGAGCTCGGCACGTCAGCTTGAGCATCACGCATACTGGTAATTTCGCATTGGCCGAAGTCATTTTGGAAAACTGAAACCGGGACACACTTGCGTGCCCGAGGATGCCCGGAAATGTGCGGACGGATGGCTATGTCTTCTTTTTCTCTTTGTCAAGCTTGAGGGAAATCACGATGTCTTTGCGGCTGTCGAAGCTCGAAACCGTGCGCGTATTCGAACTCAAGTTGTCGCTTTCGGCGTGAACCTCGTAATCGACGTTGGGATCAAGGCCGCTGAAGCGGTACTCGCCGGATTTATCGGAGATATAGGTCCTTACCGCCAGGGTGCGGACGTTCTTCAGATATACGATTGCCGAGCTGACCGGATTTTCCGCCTTGTCCAGTACCGCCCCGTGAACGGTGCGCAATTCGGATTGCTGGGCCCACACCGGGAGGGTCAGTAACGCGAGCACTAAGAGCGCGCCCAAGGAACGCAAGACTGTCTTCCGGCGTGGCACAGATTCCGCCAGCTTGTCTGATCTCATCGTGTTCCTTTCCGCCTGAACCACTAGAGTAACCGCATGGCGAAAGCGGACACCATTTGAGAGGTCACTTTCACTGCTGGATCTAAGATGGCATGAGTAGCGGGATCAGTTGCAGCCCCGCCAGCCAAAGAGTTACTCCTCGAGGTCTTCCTCCTCGTCTTCCAAGGCTTGGTCCCGCATATCTCCGTCGTCTCCTTCGGTTTCCGCCTCTTCCTCGTCCTCGTCTTCGGAGATTACGTTCAAATGCACCGGATGGGTCTGAACAACCTCCAGCTCGGCTTCACATTCCGGGCAATTCAGAATCTCGCCCTCTTCCACTTCGTCCTCATCGAGATCAATCTCGACGGCGCATTTCGGGCAACGCACCACAGCCGGACCTCCTGGCCAAGCATGGCCCTCTCACGCAAGCGTATTATATTACGGGGGCGAGTCAAAGGGGGGACCCACCCAAGCTCATGAGCAAACGTGAGTTTCCCGAGTGGCCCCTGGTGGGCGTGGGCGGCGTGGTGATCGATCACGATCGTGCGCTGCTGGTGCGCCGTGCCCGGGAACCGGCGCTGGGCGAGTGGACCATCCCTGGAGGATTGCTCGAAGTTGGGGAGACCCTCTCTGCCGCGGTCGAGCGCGAACTCCGGGAAGAGACCGGGCTTATTGTGCGGGTGGTGGAGCTGATCGAAGCGCTGGAGCGCATTTTTTCAGATTCTGAGGAGATTCTCTCTGGGCTGGACCCTGCGCGCCTTCCGTCCGCCTCTCAGGAAATCACTCGGACCTTGGCCGTGAGCCCGCGGCCACGCTATCACTATGTGATTCTCGATTATTTATGCGAGCGCGTGTCCGGCGAGCCAGTGATTTCCGCCGAAATCAGCGATCTGGCCTTTGTGCGCGAGCAAGAACTGGCGAATTACGCGCTTACACCCGCCGCGACCCGAGTGTTGCACAAGGCCTTTGCCATGAGCCGTGCTCGAGCGGAAGCATAAAGGATTTTGGCGGCACTGCGAGCTGATCCCTGGCTTCAAGCGCAATGACCGCGCCTGAATTGGCTCTTAGACGCAAAATCTTGGCCACCCGTGGCGGCCATGATCGGCATAACAGATGTTCGCGGTCACTTCTCGCGAGCAGCGCGAATAAGAGACTCCATGTGATCGAGATAACGTTCGAAGGCGCGGCGCCCTGCCGCGGTGAGGCGGTATTTCGTCTTGGGCAGCCGGCCGTCAAACATTTTGGTGCAATTGATGTAAGCAGCTTCCTCGAGCTTGCGGGCGTGCACGGAGAGATTCCCGTCGGTCGTTCTGAGCAGCGCTTTCAATTCGTTGAAGGTGAGCGAAGCGTTGATGGCCAAGGCGCTGACAATTCCCAGCCGCATGCGCTCGTGGATCAGGCGGTCGAGCCCCGGGGCCAGCGGCTCTTGGCCTTCGCCGCGCACTGCGGAGAGGCGCGGCTCCTGAGTGCGGGATTTGGAAATGCGTTCTGCGGTCGCGGTTCCCAGCTTAGCTCTCACATGGCCTCCCCATCAGGCGCAATTTTTCAATGCGCTCAGCCGCCGTACTTCCGGGCAATCACCAAGCCGAAGACGATTTGCAGGCCGCCAAAGCCGGCCATCATGTAAGCGTTGCCCCAGGAGGCCGGCGAAGTCAGGGCCGCGGCACCAAGAGCAATAAAGCAAAGGCCCATTATCGGCACTACGCGTACAGAAAAAGAACCGCCGCTGACAACTGCCGTGCCGTACAGCAACAGCCACATCCCCGGCAGCAGGCGGAGATCTCCGTCGCGATAAAGCGCCGCGGTCAACAACGCGCCGACGATCATGGGTGGCGCAAAACCGAGCGCGAACTTGCGGCCTGGTCCGGAGAAGAGCGGCACATGGGCGGCGTGAGCCTTATGAGCGACGGTAAGTACCGCAAGCACCATAGCCAGAGCCGCTTCCGCCAGCCATACGAAAATCCAGCGAGCCGCGGTGGGTTGATGCGAGGAAATGGCGGCCGCGGCGAGCGCAGTGAATCCAATAGCGGCGCCACCCCAACCCGGAACAGCAGTGAAAGACCCGGCGCGCTCCATCGTTTCGCGAATGAAGCGGAGATTGTCTGCCGCACGGTCTTCGAGAGGAACGAGAACGGGACGAGGCGACCGAGCAGGTTCAGCCGGAGCCATAGATTTACGAGGATACGCGCAGGTCGAAGGTTGTCAAGTTCTTTGCACTACAGAGTCGAGGCCGGCCGTCAACCGCTCTTGGGTTTCCAGCCATACTGCCCGACGAGGGGAACAAAACGACAATGGTAAAGGGCGCGCTTACTGAGCGCGCTGCCGTGCTTCTGCACACGGAGGAGTCGCTGCTCATCCGGGGTTCCCACCGGGAGAATCAGGAGTCCGCCCTCTGCGAGCTGCGCCGCCAGCGGCGGCGGAATGTCCGGCGCCGCCGCGGTTACAATAATGGCCTCGAACGGAGCCTCGTCCGGCCATCCCAGAGTTCCATCGCCTACGTGTACTTGTACATTGCCGTAACCCAACCTTCGCAGCCGTTCGCGGCTGTCAACGGCAAGATCTTCATACATCTCCACGGTGTGCACTTCACGCACGAGCAGCGAGAGCACGGCGGCTTGATAACCGCAGCCGGTACCGATCTCTAGCACGCGTTCGTCACCTGAGAGTCCTGGCGCTTCGGCCATCGCTGCAACCATGAAGGGCTGCGATATCGTTTGACCATGGCCAATGGGAAGCGGCCGGTCGCTATAGGCTTCATTAGCGAACTCCGGGGGTATGAATTCATGGCGTGGAACGCTGAGCATGGCCGCGAGGACGCGCTCATCCCGGATGCCTCGCCGGCGAAGCTGCCGCTCGACCATCTCCCGGCGACGCAACGCCGGATCCACTTGAGCAGTGAGGGCAGCAGGGTGGAAGCCATTGCCGCCCGCGGAACCGTCCTGGGAATCAGACACGAAGCCCCCTGCGCACTACTTGAATCGCTGCCTGCGGACGACATCGACACCAAAGGTTCCGTTTTCGTCGCGCAGGG
>QHYQ01000300.1 GCA_003224175.1 Acidobacteriota bacterium | reverse complement strand
GGCCGTACGAAGGAATTCGCGTTAGAGATTCAACGGGCCGAGGAGCTTGATCCGCTCTCGCCCCTTACCTACAGAACAGGCGAAGTTGGTTACTTGCTCGGGCACCAAAACGATCGCGCCGTCGAGCAGGCGCAGAAGGCTATTGAAGTGCAGCCGGACTATTTCTTTGCTCATACCTGGCTGGGCGTGATCTATGCGCAGATGGGCCGTCGGCCCGAGGCAGTAGCCGAAGCAGAAAAGGGAGCTCAGCTTACTGACAGCCCCCTGATACACGCGTTCCTGGGATACGCCTACGCAGCCGCGGGGAAAAAGGCAGAGGCACGGAAAATCGCTGAAGAGTTAGCCGCCAAGCGTGCGCAGCGCTACGTCTGTCCGTATGAAATCGGAACGATCTACCTGACGCTGGGCGAGAAAAATGAGGCTTTCCGCTGGTACGAGAAGGCCTACGAGGAACGGTCCGTTTGCGTACCCCTCATGAAGTTCGATCCTCGGCTCGACTCAGTTCACGCCGATGCCCGTTTTCAGGATCTTATCCGTCGCATTGGTTTTCCCCAATGATCCGGTGCGACCCGCGCTTTCGGGACCTGCTGCGCCGCATGAATCTGCAACCCTAACGCAAACATCATTTGATGCGCTCATCACCGGGCAGATGGAAGCTGAACTCCTTGCCGTTGGAGGTGAGTTTTCCATCGCCGTCGCGAATGTACCCGTTGGTCGCGCCATTCTTGCTGGCATGGAAAGTGATGGTGATCGGGTCGCCAGGCTTCAGGCTGGTGCGCTTCCAACCGACGCGCATCAGCCACAGCGGATTGTACAGTTCGATCGTCCAGTGCCGCACTTCGCCCGCGTCGCTCTTGGCATCGAAGTGCAGGAGGCAATGCGGATTGCTCCAATCCAGACTCGTTACCGTGCCCTGAAGCGTGATGGATTTCTGCAACTCGTAAGCTGCCGCGCCATGATGGGCGAATAGCGGCCGGGGGGCGCTGGTAAGCAGCGCCGCTACGGCGCAACCGGCTAGAACTGTCATTCTTGTGATCTTCATGGTGACGCTCATCTCGCAGGCTTGAGCCGAGCCGGCGCATGCGGTCCGCCCTGACCGTTACATCTAGACTTCATATTTTATCGCCAGGGTCAAATTGCGTGCGGCTGAAGTTTTGCGGATTCCGATAACTTCCCGGTAGGCGACGATTCGTCCACTGGCCTTGACGGAGGCGCGTGCATAGCAATGCGCTCTGAACTGCGGATCAGCAGCTTAAAGGTCCTTGGCGGTGGCGGACACGACGTTAGCGTTCGTTAGTCCGCTCGTCGCCGGCCTGATGGAAACCGAGCTCCTTGCTGTTGAAGGTGAGTTTCCCATCGCCGTCACGAATATAGCCGTTCGGCGCGCCGCTCTTGGTCCCATGGAAGGTGATGGTGATCGGGTCGCCGGACTTCAGGCTAGTTCGCGTCCACCCGGCACGCGTCATCCACAGGGGATTGTACAATTCGATCGTCCAGTGAAGCATTTCGCCTTTGTCATTCTTGGCGTCGAAATGCAGCAGGCAATGCGGATTGTTCCAGTCCAGGCTGGTTACCGTACCTTCGAGGGTGATCGATTTGGACATATCGTATGCAGCCGCTCCGTGATGGGCGAACGTCACCCTGGGGGCGATCGCAAGCAGCGCCGCTAGGGTGCAACATGCTAGAACCGTAGTCTTCATAGCAGTCCTCATTGTTATGTTCATTCGCGGAACCCTCCTCGCGCGCGGCAATTAATTTTTAGGTGCTGGCTTGTCCTTGTCGTTTTCCTCAATGATTTGCGACTTGAAACTCTCCTGGTTTGTGGGAATACAGAAGGATTCCCCAAACTCCCAGGTCGGCTGAAGCGTGAAATTGATGCCCATCTTCCAGGTCTGGGCATAGGATTTGGGATCGTCGATGGTGATGTCGAGGCGCATGTGATTCAGGTCGGCGCGATGGAAACGCTCGATCAGGTGAAGCGCCTCACTGTGAGGATAGCCCGCGCCATTCAGCCAGGTCTTATCGTTAAATCCCGTGGTATCTACAACCAGATCATTCTCCTCCCAGTGTCCCACCGAAAACCCCATCCACAGCGGATCGGCATCTTGCGGCGGCTTCCGGCCGTCCATCCAGATGGTGCGAAAGGTGTGTATCGACTCGTAGAAGAGGATAATCCGCTGCGGCGTCTGGATAAATTCGACCGAATAACCTCCGACTCCGTAGACATGCGGCACGCCGGGCGGCTCGCACCGAAAAGTGGGATCGGCGCTGATGGTCCGATCGCTCTTGAGCTCCGCGGTATTGGCATCGAACCTTGCCTGCGCCTCCGGCAGCATGGGAGCCACTTTCCCCTGGACGCGCAGGCCTCCTCCCACCCCGCCGAACCAGAGGCCGGAAAGATCATGCGGGCGCAATGCAGGTTCTGACTTTGCTGTTCCTGAATTTGCGGCCTTGGGCGAGGCAGCCTTCTGAGGACGCATGGACACGGGAAAGACGAGCACCATCGCTATGATGGCGATCGGTCCGATCACCCGCTCACAAGAAGAACGGAGCCCCTCCGCGTGCTTGCGTGCCATTGGCTGAACCTCGTTTGCCAATCCTCGCTGGATGCTACTGCGACCCACCCTCTAGGTCAAGAGAAGCTGATCTGCAGAGACCCGTGCGTGCCTGTACTTTGCGATGCAAAGTATGCGGCGTTGCGCTGCCAGGGGCGAACAGGCATATACTGTCTCGCCCCGGGTAGGTTCCCGGCAGACTTCGAGGAGGAGACGCCATGGAACACATCATCGCAAAGTTACTTCGGGACTTCGACCAAGGGAAAATGTCGCGGCGGCAACTGATTCAGAGCCTGGCGCTCGCGGCGACGGCGGCTTCGGCTGCGGCAGCAGCCGCGGCCGATAGCCAGCTGCTCAAGGCGACGTACTTTAATCACGTGTCCTATCAGGTGGCCGATTATGCGAAGACGCGCGATTTCTACGCGAACCTTTTCGGGATGAAAGTTACCGAAGACGACGGGAAACAGTGCCGGCTGACGTTTGGCAACAACATCCTCATCGCGCGGACGCGGCCTTCGGGCACGCCGAAGGTCGATCATATTGCCTACACGGTGGCCAACTGGGACACGAACAAAGAACAAGTCGAAGCAGAGCTGAAGCGGCGCGGGGTGAAGATCTTACGCGGAGACACCAAGACGAGTTTCCACATCGAGGATCCGGACGGTTTTGAGGTGCAGCTCGGCGGGCTGAAGCAGTAATCGGGTCGCCGCTCGGCGGCGCCGATCTTCTGAGAAAAATCCAGGCGGGACCAACTTTAGGGCTACTTGGCCTTGTCGGGGCTCTTGTCGAGGCCCTCGGACGCGGGCTCGCCATAAAATTCGTTATATTCCTTCGTCTGCGAGGGCGAACACTCCTGCTCAAAAAAATCGAAGCCAGGTGACTGCAACCTCAAGGACAATCGGTCGAGGGCCACCCAGGGCTTCGTGTAATACTTCGGATCATCAATGATGATGGTCATTTCCAGGTGCTTGGCGTCCACGCGGTGATAGCGTTCGATTACGTGCAGGGCGTTGCTGTGCGGACGACCCGCGTTATCGAGCCAAGTTTTGTCGTTGAACCCATTCGACTCGGCTTCGAGCGTGTAATCATCGATCCATTTGCCCACCGAGTATCCCCACCACCTTGATTCGGGAAGATCAGGCAAATAACTCCAACTGGGCTCTTCGGAATTCTTGGGCAGCGCTCGCCCGTCCGTCCAGATCACCCGCCATTTCTTGTTAAATTCATACAAGATCACCACATTGTCCGGATTATGCATGATCCAACTGGTTCTAAAATTATGAAGAGCGATGCGCGGAAACCCCTGCGGATCGCATCCCGGCATTGGATCATTGGTTTGCACCGGGGGAACTTGTCTGTAGCCAAAGGTCGGCTTATTGGCCAAATATGCTTTCTGCCCCTCAGGCGTAAAAGGCGGCTCATGCCCCGGCTTGCCGTCTGCCGGCACTGCTTTCGCGCCGTCTGCTCCGACGTCGTCCCCTAATGAACGGGCAGGCTCCCAAATACCAGACAAGTCGTGTCGTGGAGCAGGGCCCGGCTTCTCATTCGGAACGTCAGGGTCGTACACCGCTCCTGGTTCCCTATTAAAAGGTATTACCACGGTTTGCCCGTGCGCGAGAGGCGAGAGCGTCAATGCTGCGATTATGAATGCCGTGAGCCGTGAAATGGTGAAGATTCCTGAACGCCTTGACATCGGGAGATGCCTCTCAGATTGAAACCCGCTTCAGTTTTCTCGCTCGCTGCACACCCTCAAATTCGGCTGGCACGTGATTATGAGACTGCTCCTGGTTTTTACCCCGAGGCGCGCTTACTATTTGGGATCTTCTTCGGGTTTGCGCTCGTCGGGTTTGGAGGCGTCAGGCTTGTAGATGCCTGACGATCGTGTATTTAAGACCTTACCATCAGCGAAGACGACAGAAAGCATGCTTCCGCCAGGTTTGCCGTTCCTCAGCGGTTCGAGGGTGACGGTGACTTCATCCCCAGACTTAAACGAGTCGCTCCTCCATCCATTTCCGATCATGTTGATCGGAGCTTGAGTCTCGCCAACCCAATGGGCCACTTCGCCCTTGTCATCCGTGACGTCGAATCTCAGAAGGCAATGGGGATTGGCCCATAACCATGCCACGACGGTCCCCTTAACCGTAACTCTTCTCTCGGTATCGAACACCGCGTTCGCGTGATGCGCGAATAGAGGAGCCACGGCGATCAGAAGGCCCACGGCGAGAACCAGCACCAGAATATGCCGATTGCGCATTGCGATAGCCTCCATATGAAAAAAACGTCTTACCGAATCTCTTACCCAAGGCCGAATTGCTTGTGAGACTCGCCTATTTCTGCGAGATCGGGACTCCCGGCGTGCCCTTGGCCTTTTCGGCCGCGGCCTTTTCGGTCGCGCGAGCTCCCGCCAGGATGTTAACGATATCTTCATTCCCTTCGGTGCACGCGTACTCGAACATCGGCCCCTTCATGGCGCCCAAGGGAACTATGGCCGACCAGGATCTCGTCCACGTGGCCGGGTCGTCGATCGTGAACTTGTACTCGATGGTGTTTTGATCCGTGCGCGTAAAGTACTCGGTAATTTTCAGGGTCTTGGCGTTGGCGTTTTGAAACGTGGCGCCAGGCCGGAAATTGGTGGTCTCCACGACCAGGGTATTGCCCTTCCAATGGCCGCGCGAATCGCCGTGCCATTGGCGGATATTTGACGATAGGTGCGGGCTCCCGTCCAGGGGAATGATGCGTGTCTCGCTGTCGCGATCGTATTCAATCAGCACATATCCCGGACTCTGGACGATGTGAAAATCGCTGTCGTACCCGCCGGGAAGAATTGGCGGGTTGCCAAAGAAGAGGCAGCGCTCGCCCAAATTCAAGTCCTCGGCGACATCGGCTTTCACCGGTGCGTTGGGATTCGCGTAGTCCTGGTTGGGGCCGGCTTTCCGCGCAGCCGCCCTTGCCTTCGCCGCCTCCGCTGTGACGGGAGGAATTTTGCCATCGGGCGGATCCACTACGAGTGACGATCGGCGGTTTGGTGCGACTCCGTGTTGCCAAGCGCTGAGCGCGTACACGGTGGAGTCATAAACCGGAGTCTCTGCAAGATCGTCAAAGGTGAACTCGTAACTGTGTTGTATGCCCTCTTTGTAAATTTGAGCCTGTTCTTCATCTGTCAAAAACTCTCTCCCGCCGTATTTCGCCGGACGCTCCATAGGCGTAAAGCTGAGGCTCGTCCAATATCCCTGCAGGTCCGGCTGGCCGTCCGGTGTACGAGGAAGCGTCCAGGGCTTTGTGCTTGCCGCCGTCGGCGGGCTCTTTTTGGCCGCTTTCGCGTCGGCGTTCCTGACCGCACCTGACGACTGCGCCCCAACGAATGTTGGCATGAACAAAACGATCGCCAAGGCGATCCCTACACCGGTCAGTGGAAGACTAGAACGATTGTACATGTGGCTTCCTCCTCGACTGGCTTCCCGATCGGTCATCATATCCGACAATGGGAGTCGGCTCCATCAGCGGCTAGCAAACCCATAGCACGTCTCCAAGCCCACTTGGCATCAAGCGATGCTCCACGGCAGGCAACTAGGGAGAAGTCTAGGATCGTATCCATCGAGTGTCAATCGGCAGCCTCCCGCGGTCGCGGGTCATTTGCCTGGCGGCGCCTGCGTTCGCCACATGCCCTCGCCGCGCGCCCGGAGTGCGGTACAATGCCCATACTCCGTCTCGGGTCCAAAACTGTCCCTGTCTCTTGGAGGTCTAGGATGAAAACGAAGGTCGTGGTCCTCTCTTTTGCCTTCGCATTCGCAGCCGCCTTATCGCTGTCTGCTGGGCCCAAGCAGACGATGCTCATGAATCGTTTGGGGCCTTCGCAAATGACGCTCTACATCGCCAACGCTGACGGCTCCAGCGAACATCCGTTGTTTTCCTCCTCCGGATTCGACTACAACGCATCATTCTCGCCAGACGGCAAATGGATCGTGTTTACTTCCGAGCGCAACGGCTCCGGCGAGGCCGATCTCTATCGCGTGCGCTTGGATGGCTCGGGACTCGAGCGCCTCACCGACGACCCGGCTCTTGACGATCAGGCGGCATTTTCTCCGGACGGAAATCAAATTGCGTTCGTCTCGACGCGCGGCGCCCATACGGCCAACATCTGGATAATGGATCTGACGACGCGCAAGCTGCGCAATTTAACTGGCGCGCCGGCATTGCAGGCCCCGGCGGGCAAGTTGGACGGCTTTTTCCGGCCTTCATGGTCGCCCGACGGCCAATGGATCGCGTTCTCCTCGGACCGAAATTTCGATTTCAAGCCGCACGAATTTCCCCAGCCGGGTTGGGAGCATCCGCAAGAGTTGAGCATATACATCATTCATCCGGACAGGCAGGGGTTGCGCAGATTGACGATGCAGGACGGCGTTTCCACCGGATCACCCAAGTGGTCGCCCGATAGCAAGCGAGTGGCGTTTTACGAACTGCCCACCGCGCATACCTTCGCGGCCCGCATTTACGCGCAGGGCATGGTGACGTCGCAGATCGTCTCCGTGGACGTGGCCACCGGCGCCAGAGTAGAGCACACGGCGGGTCCCGGCCTGAAAGTAGGACCGCAGTACTTGAGCGCGGATCGAATTGCCTATCTCATCAAGGCGGGGCCGAATGCCGGACTAGCCTTTACCTCAGGCGGAGCGGGAGTAAAGGGAGCAGTACGCAATCCGGCCTGGTCGCCCGATGGCAAGCAGGTTGTGTATCAGAAGGTGGATTTTACGGCGCGACCGCAGAATCAGGCCCTCTATAGCTGGGATCCGGATATGGAGGTTCAGTATACCGACGTCTTCCCCAGGTTTTCCCGCGACGGGAAGTTGGCCATCAGTGACATCAGGACCCTGGCCACGACGGCGGCGGCTTCGATCTCGGTCATGAACGCAGACGGTTCCGGCAAGAAAGTGGTTTTCTCGGACAAGAATGGAGCGGCCTTCGTGCCCACTTGGTCTCCCGACGGGCAGTGGATCGCCTTCGGATTCGGCGGCTTTTTCGGTGCGCGGGAGACCACCCCGGCCAAATTGATGATGGTGCGTGCGGATGGCTCGCAGCAATCCAAGGATCTCACCAAAGGCCTGCCCAATAGCGGATTTCCCACTTGGTCGCCGGATGGAAAGCAGATCATCTACCGTGTTTGGGGAGCCGGCGAGTACGGCCTGCGAGTGTTGAATCTTAGCGATGGCTCGACCAAAACACTGACCACGGAATTGGATAATTTTCCTGCCTATTCGCCCAGCGGCGACCTGATCACCTTCACGCGACGCGACGCAAAGACATTGGACTACGACATCTTCACCATGCGCCCGGACGGCACCAACGTCAAACGACTAACCACAACGCCGGGGAACGACAGCCACTCTTCGTGGTCCCCAGACGGGAAGTATATTCTCTGGTCCAGCGGCCGCTATGGCTTCAAGGATGAAGCGCCGCTATACGACAATTCCTTCCAGCCCTTCGCGCAGATCTTCATCATGAAGGCGGATGGCTCCGACCAGCACGCGCTCACCTATAGCCGCTGGGAGGATTCCATGCCCGCAATCGTGCCGCCGGCAGCACAGAAAAACACGCTAACCAAGCGTCTCCTATAATCCCGCCTTGCATCCGGGCGGGTGAAGGTGTACCTAGGGAGACTCAGGAGGGTCGTTTATGGGTGACGATACCCGTCGAGATCTCCTCAAGAAGGCAGCAGCGCTCGGCCTCGGCAGCATTCTTTCAGCTGGGGATGTGCGCGCTCGTGCGGATCGCTTCTCGGAACAAACCGATCGAAACGGTGCTGCATCTGAATTTTTTCCCGGGTTCAAGCAACTCACAAAGAAGACCTCAGGCGCCACCATCAACTTTGTGACCGCCGGGAGTGGCCCGCCGCTTTTGCTTCTCCACGGTTATCCGGAAACGCACATCATGTGGCGCAAGGTCGCCCCTCAATTGGCGGGAAAATTCACGGTCGTGGCGGCCGATCTTCGCGGCTACGGGGATAGCGGAAAACCGGCGGCAACCGGAACCGCTGCCAGAGACAATGATCGGCAATAGCGCCGAGTTCTGGCTCAAATCGCGGTTCAATGCGGTTCCTCCTGACGCAATCAACAAAGACGCCTTTGCCGAATATCTGCGCTCATTCCGCACTCCTGCGATGATTCACGCGACCTGCGAGGATTACCGCGCGGGCGCTTCGATCGACCTCACTCACGACGATGCGGACCTGCAACGCAAAATCGGTTGTCCGGTCTTGGCGCTGTGGGCTGAAAAAGGCGCCATGCATCGACAGTTCAACGTCCTCGAGGCGTGGCGAGAGCGGGCTTCCAACGTCTCCGGCAAACCGCTTCCGAGCAGCCATTTCATCGCCGAAGAAATACCGGACATGCTTCTGTCCGAGCTGGGTAGTTTCCTCGGCTGAGGTTCGTCTTTCCTCACGGCGTTACTCTAACGCCGCGAGCGATACTCGTTTGACCGAGCCGCTCTCCGGAAACAGCATATTATGCAAAGAGCGACTCCGCCGCCCGGTGTGTGCAGGTACTAAACCTGGCGGCGATCAGGCGGCCACCCCATGCGATCAATCCGCGGTTTGATCTTGCTGCTTTTATTGTCTGCGGCACCGGTCCTGAACGCCGACGTGACCGTTCGCTATAAGACCGACTTCAAGATGGGTTCGGCCTTGCCTCCAGGCATCGCGCAGCAGATCTCCGGCAACCAGAAAGCGCCCTTCCCTCCCATGTTCATCATTCAAATCAAGGGAGACAAAGGATACTCCAACGTCGGCCTGGTCACGTCGGTGCTGGACTTCACCACACAGCAGATCACGCTGATTGACGCCGCGCGTAAGGTTTTCGCTACGGTGTACATGAAAGACTTTCCGGGCGAAATCGGCGCTGCCCTGCCACAGATGCCTCCAATGCCGCCCGCCGCCCAAAAGATCCTGGAATCGGTAAAGTCGAACTTCTCGGTCCGAAAAACCGGACGCACGGACATGATTCTGGGCGTGCAAGTTGAGGAAAGCGAATTGACCCTCACAGTCGAACTGCCTGTGCCGGCCGATCTGCCCTTACCGCCAGGGATGTTCAAGCCCGGTGAAATCGTGACCGTAATGAAAATGGTGATGCAAGTCTGGACCGCCGCTTCACCCGAGGTTCTCCGGGTGCCGGCATTGCGCGAGTGGGCGGCCCACATCTCTCCCACCCGTTTGATGAATCCGGCGGCCATGATGCAACAGATCCTCGGCAACCTGCCTGGCTTTGGCGCGAGCTCCGCGCCGATGCTCGATTATTTTTCGAAAAACAATTCGCCGATGTTGAAAACTCATAGCGAGATTTACATGCCCATCATGGCAAGACTCGCACAGTTGCTGCGGGCACAGGGGCAGCAGCCCCCGGCCGGCTTCGACGCCGACGCTCCCTTTGCCGAAACGAACACCGAGGCCGTGGAGATTTCTGATGCCTCGCTCGACGATTCGATCTTCGCAGTGCCTGCCGATTACCATCCCACGAACCTGCCTGACCTTTTCAAGACTTTGATGCCCGTCGCGAACACTCCCATGCCGCCGGCCACAAGCGTTCCGGGAACTCCATGAACGGTTGTTCGCTTCGGAATTAACGATTCTGTTCTCGCATCACCGTCAAACCACGATTCAAACAACGATCGAATCAGTACCGCTCTTCAGTTGCCCGCGGACCTTGCCGTCCAGTCCGCCCGTTATGCATGAATACGCCCGGGAGCCAAAAGCAATTACAATATGCGGAACTCTCTTGACATGGAGGCACTATGCCCAAATACCTCTGGGAAGCTTCCTATTCGGCGGAAGGTACAAAAGGGCTCATGAAAGACGGCGGGTCGAAAAGACGCAAGGCAGCGGAGGAAGCCGTAAAGGCTGTCGGTGGAAAGTTGGAGGCGTTCTATTTTGCTTTCGGCAAGTATGATGCGTACGTTATCGTCGACGTCCCAGATCATGTGAGCGTGGCTGCTGTCGCGCTGGCGGTCAACGCAAGCGGGGCCGTTGCCGTGAAAACTACCATTCTCTTGACGCCGGAGGAAGTCGATAAAGCGTCGAAAAAGAGCGTCAGCTACAGCGCACCGGGTCGGTAATTGGAGAGCCTCGCGAGCTACGAGCACAGAGTCGTCACGGATTCGGGGCGTTCGCTAACACGAGGAATTTTGCCTGCAGTAAGGGACCGAGGCAAGGCTCGGGCGGCCGCGACCGCTCTAAGGGACCTCCGCAAAGGCATTTCGTGTGTGGCGTTCAGATATGCGCTCCAACATTTCCGTGGTCCTCAACGTCTTTAACGTGAAGACACGTTAGTCGAGCCACTTTGCACCCTTACTTCTGCATACGCCAGTTCGGCAACTCGCCAACGATGAGCTCATTTTCGATGTTGCAGCTTATCTCGTGAATCCACCCGAACTGCTTCAAGACAGGAAGGAACCAGGGCTCTGCCTGATTCCTTCCCGCTGAGCGACTTGGCATCTAACAACTTACCAAATGAGTTTCAGCGCAAACTGGATCTCCCTATTCGGCACCTGCAAGGGGGCATCGAGCCTGCCGAACTTTCCAACCGCCGATCCGGTCGAGTCAAGCGGCTCGAGGTTGTTAGTAGGAACCGCTGCAAAGTTAGCACGATTCAGGAGATTGAACATCTCCGCTCGCAACCGAAGGGAGGAGCGGCATTAAAAAAGGCCGCACTCGGCGCAACGGCATTGGTAAAGCAATTGGGGTTGATGTATTGGAGAAGGCCATGGCGCCCTGACGATGGATCAGTTGTGGCGCACCCAGGAACAAGATCTGGTATAGCAATGGGTGCACCGTTGATTTGCCCCATCGGGTCTCCATCGACGCCATCCAGCGGCCACATAGGAGTACCGTCGCTTGCTTCGAAGACTCCTCCTAGTCCCCAGCCTCGAGCTATCCATCCCATGGGCCCGGCGAACGACGCCGGTGTCGGAACCTGCCACAGGCCGTTAATGACTAGGTTGCGGGAGACATTGAAGTCCGACAGGCCTTTGACTATGGTCAGGTCCCACCAAGGGACGACAGGGGATATATTGTTGGAATAGTTGTCGCCGGCGAAGCTGCTGGAAGTGGTATCAATCGACTTACCCCAAGTAAACGAACCACCCATCTGGAAACCGTGGCTCATGCGCTTGTCAACCCTCACCTGCAGAGCGTTGTACCAGGACTGGGCTTGGAAAATGGTGGACTGAATTTGAGCGCCACCGTGTGGGTTGATCAGTAACCCGGGTACGATGCCCGTCGGGTTGTCGTTGAAGGTAGGTGAAAGGCCAAGAGCCACGTCGGTCCCGCGGCAATCTGGTGCTGCGAAAGTGTTGCCTGCCAGGTCCATACATCCGCTGCCGATAGGGTTAGGAAATAGCCAGCCGGCCGAAGTCCTATAGGGAAACACCATATTGAGATCGTCCGTCTGCCAGGGATTGTGGATCCCCCGCGAACCTGAATAGGCGAGCGTTACCGATGTGCTCTGCGTCACTTGCCTCTGGATGTTAAGATTCCATTGAAAGACGTAATTGCGTTTCGGGAATTGCTCGTTAAACCCCCATCTTAGGCTTCCGCTATTCGAAGACCCCTGTCCGGAGAGAGCCAGCGGGGGGAATCCATAGGGGTAAGTGCCTTGGCCGCACGGCTTGCCCACTGCACAACCGACAAGATCAATCTCGGCCCCGTTAGGAGCGGTCTGCAAAGAATTGAGCGCAAACATGTACGACATGGGCAGGACGTCAAATACGCCGATCCCCCCGCGCACGGAGGTCTTGCCCGTGCGAAACGGATCCCAAGCAAAACCGATTCGCGGCTCAAAGTTCTTTAGCGTGGGGTTGTGCTGGAAGACCTGATGATAAAAGCCAGAACATGCAGCAAGGCCGCTAAAATCGGCCACACAAGTAGTTCCGGGATTTTGCCACAGAGTCTCCAACTGGTTGATCTTGCCCTGGGTCTCGCTCGGAATGGTTTGCATCTCGTAGCGCAAGCCAAGATTTACCGTAAGATTGGAGCGCATCTTCCAGTCGTCCTGGACATATCCGCCGAAAGCTGAGGAGCGGTAATGGTGTGTCGTGGGCGGAGGAACGAAAGGCGGAAGCCTGGGCATGCGGACCTTGGACGGTATATTCTGAAGAAAATCAGTTACGGACTTAAAGGATGCGCTACCGCCGCACCCGGCTCCCAGTCCCCAGTTATCGTGGTTGTCGAGGTACATAAAACCGAATTTCAAACTGTGTTTGCCGGCCGTCCGAGAGACATCGTCGAAAACTTCAAGCCTTCCCGTCTGGGCATAGAAACCTGGATTGGTGGTAAAACCCCCGAACGTGTTAACGGTTGCGCTGTTTACTGATAGACCGTTGGAACCAACGCTGACCCCTGGCGCTGTACACCCAGGCAGCATACCGAGGCTAGTGTCCAGCGCCAGCGGGTTAGAGTCCGAAATCGCTGGGCTCGCCAGGTCTGATCTGCTGTATGCCAATCGGGCGGTATTAACCATGGCCGAGCTGAAGATGTGGTTTTCCTCCAGGGAATAGGCCTTGTGCGGAACTTGGAACCCGCCAATTCCCTGGTTGAGGGCGTCGGGCTTGGTCCACGTCGAGGCATCCCGATACCAACTACCCGAGAGGCTGTCCTTGTCCGAGACCTTGAGGTCGCCCCGGACCGTGCCATAGTTGTCGGTCACCCTTTGCAGGCCGTTGGAATTGAAGTTGCCGATGTTGTTGCCAGGTCCGATCAGTCCGGCTGGGTCGTTTGGCAGGGGGTCGAGACCGTAGCCGCCCGTGGAGCCTATGATCTTCGCAATCGTATTATCAATGCAGGTAGACGCCCGCCCGGGTGCAAAATTTGTCATGTTGGCGTACGGGCATCCGTTGCCAAACGTGCCTCCGGTCGTTGGGATTGCGGGCAGAGGCTGGCCGGTCTTAGGGTCGTTGAGGATGCCGAGCCTCAGGTTGGGCGCTAGAGTCTTTGCCGTCTGGGACACTGCCTTCACCTGTCGCAGCCCCTCGTAATCCCCAAAGAGGAAAGCCCTGTCCTTCAGGACCTTCCATCCTGCCGATGCTCCGAACTGGTTGCGGCGGAATTCCCCCTTCGGCCGATTATTGGCGCTGTCAAAGAAATCCGCCGCGTCGAAGGCGTCATTGCGCACGAACTCGTAAACGCTTCCGTGAAGGGTGTTGGTGCCTGAACGCGTGATCGCGTTGATGACCCCACCCGAGGTAAAGCCGTATTCCGCCGAATAGTTGCTGGTCAAGACCGAGAATTCCTGAATCGCGTCCACACCCACGTTTGCGCCGAGTACATTGCCCGGACCCGCATTGGAATAGTCGTTGACGATCACGCCATTGAGCCTGTAGACGTTCTGTTGGGGCCGATTTCCGTCAACGGTCATTTGCATTCCCAATCCGCGCGTGGAACCTCCGGGGGCGTCGACTGCCTCGTGAGGTCGCACTTGCGCCACGCCAGGTTGAAGGGTAGCTAACTGAGCCCAATCGCGACCATTCAAGGGTAACTGCACAATCTGCGTACCCTGGACTTCTCCGCTGAGCGTGGCATTGGTCGTCTCAACAATGGGCGCCACACCCGTGACCTGAACTTCCTGAGTGACCTGGCCGATCTGCAGCGAAGTGCTCAGCTCCTGTTTCGCCCCGACAGTCAGCGTCACCTTGGTAGCTATCGTGCTGAAGCCCGGGGCCGACACGTTCACCTCGTAGTCCCCAGGAATCAGGTTCACGATGCTATATGACCCGGTGGCATTCGTTGTGGTGTCAGTCGTTATACCGGTTGCGGTGTTCCGAGCGGAGACTTTGGCGTTAGGAATGGCTCCGCCCTGCGCATCCGTGATGGTGCCGGAAAGCGTCGCACCGGCTACCTGTGCTCTCAGCGGGAGCGAAATCAGCGCACCAAGAAAAAGAACACACCCGACGGCTAGGAGCTGACTCAGTTTCCCCTTCATAGACACACCTCCTATTTCTTTCTATTTCCGTTTCCGAGTGATAAAGCGAGACCCCGAACCCCTAAGAAAACCCAAAGAGAAGGACAAACCCGTATGAATGCTCCACGGAAAGGAAAGGAAGTAGGGGCTGGACGTAGGGGCTGAAGGACTACGCTTCCGAGCAGACCAAGCTCCGGTACGAATAATCGGCCAGCAACTCATAAGACACCTTCCCCTGGGCGTCTTTCAGAGAAAAAGACCTTCCATTAGTCCGACTATTCTAATAAAGACTGTAAACCGCCCTGACTCTATGCGTCTCACATTAAGAGAACCTTAAGATCCCGCCTTTCTTGCGTCCTGTCCATAAGCGCTCCTTCGGTCTCTGGTCCCCGCTGCTCTGATCATCCGAATATTGCAAAACGAACCACCAGGGAGTACAAGGAACCCGATCAGTTCTGGGCGCGCTCGTTGAAAAATCGCGTCAACGCGGCCAAAGAAGGTTGGAAAAGGAGTACCGATGAAACTCGACATTCGTAGGATTTTGGGGCTGCTCGTGACCTTCGCCTTCGTGTTCGTGTCGTGCACGGTTCGGGCCGAAGTCACTCGGGTCGAAATCTCCAGCCGGCAGGATGTGCTCGGAGGAAAAAGCTTCGGAACCGTCGGGCCGTACGAAAAGCTTTCCGGCAAGGTTTACTTCGCCATCGACCCGAAGAACCCGCACAACAAGATCATCGCTGACCTCGACAAAGCGCCCACGGATGCGCAAGGCCGCGTGGAATTTGCGGCTGATCTCTTCATCCTGCGGCCCAAGGATCCATCCAAAGGAAACGGCGTAATCTTTTTGGATATTCCAAATCGCGGCGGTAAGGCGTCGCTGGGCACGTTCAACCATGCCAAAGGATCGCAGGATCCCACAGCCGACGAAGAATTCGGCGATGGTCTGCTCATGCGCGAAGGCTACACCCTGGTGTCGGTCGGCTGGGAGTTTGATGTTCCCAAAAAGAAAGGCCTGGTCCTCCTCGACGCGCCGGTGGCCACCAACAATGGCAAGCCCATTACTGGCTGGATCACGCCTGGCCCGTGGTTCATCCCGGACAAAATGGTGGACTCCTACAACTACGCCGGCGAGTACTTCACACCGATGTACCCGCCGCTCGACCTCAATGATCCGACCTACCGGCTCACGGAACGTCCCGCCCTGGTGTCTACGCCGAGGCTCATCTCTCGCGGAGATTGGCAGTTCGGCCGGATGGAGAATGGCCGGAGCGTTTCCGATCCTAATTGGGTCACGATGAAGGGCGGCTTCAAACCAGGAATGGTGTATCAAGTCACCTACGAATCCAAAGATCCGCCGGTCGCGGGCGTAGGATTCGCCGCCGTTCGCGATTTCGCATCCGCCGTGAAATACAATTCAGACGCGATCGTGCGCGGCAAATATGTTTACACCTTCGGCGCCTCTCAGGTTGGCCGCTGGCAGCGTCAAATGATCTACGAAGGATTCACCATCGACGAACGGGGCCGCAAAGCCGTGGATGCGCTATTTATTCAGACCGGCGCCACATCGCTGGGCAGCTTCAACGAACGTTGGGCTCAGGCTGACGAACTCGGGTCCTACACGCAAACGAAATTCCCGATTCGTTATGAGACCACCACGGATCCGGTAACCGGCAGGCACGATGGCCTGGGCGCGCGTATCCCCGCTGGCCTGGAGCCTAAGATATTTCTCGTGGACACGGAGTCGGAATATTACGATCGGGGCCGCGTCTCGTCTCTGCGAGCCATCTCCCTAGACGGCCGCCAGGATTTGCCCGACCCGCCGAACATGAAAATCTTTCTCCTCGCGGGCGCCAGACACGGTTCCGGAACTTGGCCTCCGGCCGAAAGTGAAGCGCAGCAGCTCCGAATCGATCCGCTCGATTATCGCTGGGCTCAGCGGGCTCTGCTGCCAAGCCTCGATAAATGGGTAAGGCAAGGCGTTGAGCCGGCACCGAGCCGTCATCCGATGCTCTCGGACCACACGGCTATCGAGCAAAGCGAGATCAAGTTTCCCGACGTGCCGGGCGTGCAGTGGCCATATCACGTCCCTGGAGGTTACCGCAACGATTTGCCCGCCGGACCGGTTTCGGTTCTGCCGTTCCTTGTGCCGCAGGTTGATAAGGATGGCAACGTCACCAGCGGGATTCGCCTGCCGGAGCAATCGGTGCCGCTCGGAACCTACGGCGGCTGGGCTTTCCGAAGCCAAGCCCAAGGCCAGCCGGACACGCTCGTCTCCATGGCGGGATCCTACGTACCGTTCGCCAGGACACGCGCGGAACGGGCGAAGAATCACGATCCGCGCTCATCCATCGAGGAGCGCTACAGCGGCCGGGACGATTACCTGCGTCGGGTCCGAGCAGCCGCCAATGCGCTGGCGAAGGACCGCTACCTATTGCAGGAGGACGTTAATTCTGTGGTGGATGAGGCCGGAAGGCACTGGGATTGGACGATGTCGACGCTTGCGAGCCGGTCCGCGAACTGATACTCGGTACTCGTTCCACTCTGAGGGAGGCTCCTCGCGCGTATGACTCGTCCCAAGTAAGCTCGGCCCGGATATCGTGTATTTCCGCCGACGGTTACCGCTCACGCAGCGCCGTTCGCGGACTTACGGCGAGCTCCCAAGGCGGCCATAAGCAAAAGGCCCAACCCCAGCAACATGGCAGAGCTCGACTCTGGAGTGGGCACCAGATCGTTCACATAACCGGCATAGTCCAGGCCAAAGGAAACTGCATTCCGCTGTGCTACCTCGAAATCCAAAGTATTCGTGCCTTCGTGCAATACCGAAGCTGGTAGATCGATAACGCTAGCTGCCAGGCATCCGATGCCAAAGTCCGAGCAAATCGCATATTTGTTGCCGCTCATCGAAGCTTCCGGCATCAGAGCTACGCCGTTCAAAATGACCGTCGCGGAATCGTCGGCCATCACGGTGATTTCTCCGCCCGCCGGAATTCCGGTGATGTTGAACACGTCGAAGAATGAGACAACGGTGCCATTCGGCACAACGAAGAATCCGGGGGTCGACGTACGACCGGTTTGTCCAAAAGACACCCAGGATGAACCAGACAGTGCCGCAGCCCATTGGCGGCGAGTTGTTATCGGCTGTCTTGGGCGTGGGAATTTAGCCTGAAGCAGTGCCCAGGAAAACGAGCGCAACAAAGGCCAGTTACCTTCGGAAGCATAACCAGGCAAACGAGATATAGCTTTTGACCTAACCTCTCGCAGAAAAGTTTCAGCGCGATGCCTTTAGCAAACTCGAGGAGAGCTGTTGTTCCCAACTGTTCCCAAATCCGCGAACTCGGAGGGAGCTAACTAATTGAAAAGATTGGCTGGGAGGCCTGGACTCGAACCAGGATAATCACATCCAGAGTCGGGTGCCCTGCGGCTTATCTCTCTTGTTATCTTACACAACTGCAAAAACCAGAGAGACGACTCGACTCGTTTTAAGATTGAAAAATATGGCTCCGGGGCCTGGACTCGAACCAGGATTCTAGGTTCCAGAGACCCATGTGCTACCAATTGCACCACCCCGGAATTAGGGTTTGATTTCAGCTTCAACTTTTTCCATCGCCTCATGAAGCTGGTCTGCTGCGACGATGTTATATCTCTGGAATATGTGGTCAGTTGTGTGCCCAGACACACGCATCGCCACGGCTTGCTGCACGCCAGCCTTCATCATATTTCGGACGGAAGATCGGCGCAAGTCATGGAAGAGCAGTCCTTCGCATCCCGCCGCTTTTGTCACCTTGGGCCATAGCTAGCGGAGGTTGGTTGCTGGAAAAGCGTACCACCAGTTATCGCCCGGCTTAAGCATGGAGACGAGTTCGGAAGAGAGCGGCAGAATCCTGGCTTAACCATCGATCGGCCTCGCTGGACACGCGGTAACAATTCCCCCGCCAACCCTCGAACCTTCCATCTTTGCTCTTGGACAAGGAACTCTTCTTGCGCTTTCCATACCATCCCCTTCCAAACGCGAGCGGGTAACGTGGGCGTTCAGTCCCCTGGCCAAGCTCGCCTTCGGCTAGTGCGAGTTGGCATGAAATAAGTAAAGATCGTCCATGACAGACAAACGCAAGTCCGGCCGTCGCTTTCGCGGACTGCAGGCGCTGAATAGAGCGGGGCGTGCCGGGCGCAAGCCGCAATTGGGTACGGCCGAGCTGCGGCGGATCGAGCGCATGTTGAGGCGCGGGCCGGAAGCGCTGGGGTACGAGAGCGGCCCGTGGACATCGGCGCGGGTGGCGCTCCTGATCGAGCGCGAATGCGGGGTACGGTACCATCCCGCACACGCGTGGCGCCTTGTACGGCAACTGGTATGGAGCCGCGAGAGGCCTGCGGGCCGGGCACCGGAGCGGGACGAAGGCGCCATTCGGGGCCGGAAACAGAAGCGCTGGCCCGAGATTAGAAAAAAGCCCGCTAAGAAGGCCGAACCATCGTCTTCGTCCAGGAGTTCCATCGCGCCAAGGTCGAAGGGCCTGCAGCAACATGACCACGTTAAAACCGTCATTTCATTTCTCCCGATCCGGCTTCCCCAAGTCCAACCATCGACCCACCCGGAGGCTGCCATGACGTGCCAGTTATGTGGAGAGGAGATTACCGGCTCTTTTGCCCGATTCAAGAAGTTCGGCTCTGACCAGTACATGACCTTCCACGCCGACAACGACGCCAACGGTCGCGCCCACTCTTGCTGGGAAATGTGGATGCAACGAAATTCCCCATACCCCAAAACCTCTACAGGCTCACCGATCTCCCCTCCATGACCAATCCAATGCCCAGACGCGTCCTCATCGTCGATGACAGTCCTTCAGTGCGGAAGGCCCTGAGCAGTCTGCTTATATCCGGTGGATTTTCCGTTTGTGGAGAAGCCGAGGATGGCGCACAGGCTATCGAAAAGGCAAAGCAAATGCGACCCGACATGATTGTGTTGGACTTCTCCATGCCCGTGATGGATGGCATTCACGCTGCCCTGGCGCTGAAGCAGATCATGCCCCATGCCCCGCTTATCTTGTTCACCGCACTTCGCAGCCGTGCTCTGGAAATAGAGGCTCTGGCCGCAGGCATTGCCGCCGTTGTTTCGAAAGAAGACCCCTCTGCCTTGGTTAGCAAGGCCCACGAGCTAGTCAGCAAAGCTGAAACGGCGCTCGCACAGGAAAAGGGGGTGTGAAAACGGTGTCCGCAAATGGCAGGCCTGCCGATGAACCCGGTGGGCTACTCCTACCGCCGCGTGGGTGTGGGCCTGGTGGATGTTCTTGGGGTTGTGGCTCTTGGGGTTTGTCGTTTTGATCGCGGCGCCGGTGCGCGTGGCCGCAGGTTCCAGACTGGGCTCACGGCCGCAGACATTCGCGCCGCGTTCAAAGACTCATGGACGCGTCCAACCACCAGCCGCGCCTGAGCTGAACACTCGATTCATGCGCCCTGTGGCCGCGATTCCACGGGAATCATGCGGCCTTTTTCGAGAGTAAAAACCAGCCCTCGCCATTCGATGCGATTGACGGAGAAACTCACCAGCCACAGGAAAAACCAAAAGAGATCATGTAGCGGAAGCAGCCATAGTTTGCGCCGCACGACCGGATCGCGTAGACCCCACACCCCAATCACATAACCGCTGAGCAATCGAATGATCAGGTATGCCAATACCCATGCGGCACTCGCTGTCCACGAAGACGCCAAGCCGGCCGCTGCGGCCGTCCACGCGAGCCCTTGAGTCATCAACAAACCGAAGTGGCCGCCGGGCCGGATGTGCCGCAAGCCAATGAGCCAGCGCAGTTCGTGCCGAAGATAATCGTGCAGGCTTTCCGAGGGAAACTCGATGTCTACCGGCTCTGGGACAAGCTCTACGCGATATCCCTTTTGTGCGATTCGCCGGCCCAATTCGTAATCATCCGAATGCATATCCAGCAGCGGAGCGAATCCTCCGATCTCCGCAAGTCGTTCGCGCGTTATCGCCGCTGTCGAGCCCATGGTGAATTTGAGGCCCTCGAGCTCCCGGGCCATTAACGCCGAGCCGGAAAATGAGAGTGAACCCATCGTGTCCATCTCCGCACCGAAGGAGGGCGCCTCCATTGCGCGATAGAGCGCCGTCACCGCACCAACGCGCGGATCGCGAAAAATGTCAGCAACGCTGCGCAAATAATCGGGCGCGACCCGCACATCGCTATCCGTGATGACCAGCAAGGGGTAGCTGGCCTCTTGCGCCATCAGGCAAAGCTTGCCCACTTTGTCGTTTGTGCCTTTCCTGTCCTGGTCCACCAGCAGGCGGATGGGGATCCGGGGAAAATCGCGAATCAAAAGGCGCACAACCGGAACGGCAGGATCGTTCTCGTTGCGGACGGCGAAAAGAATTTCATACGTCGGATATTTTTGACGGCAAAAACTCGCGAAATTTTCGTAAGCGCCGCGGTCCAGACCGTGCAAAGGCTTGAGAATGCTAACTGGCGGCATGAAATCAGTGGAATGCCCAAGCGCCTGGGCGCGGGCGTGTCGAAAAAAGCGCCATGCCGCCCACCCGCTGAAAAGATAAAAGGCCAAGGGCGCCAGCGCAGCCACGAAGACAACTTCCCGCAATAAAATGTATAAATTCCTCAAGTGCGGCAGTGAAGGCATCGGATCTGCCCAAGCCAGCGCCACGCCTAGGGAAATGCAAGCCACGCCGGCCCAGCGTATGGCGCTGAGACGTTCCCGCAGCAGGAACTTTGCGCCCAGCGCGCCTGTCACATAAGCCAGCGAGGTTGCTGGCACCACAAAGCTGACCGGATACCACGAAAGCATGGTCAGGAAAGCGTAAAAGGATACGGCCATTAATCCTACGGCGATCCACAACCACACTTGCCGCAACGAATGGAGCAGCACCCTCGAAATCGCCGCCGGCGAAAAATGCTGCACCTCACCGATCTGTTTCATGGCGTGCGTGAGGCTGATCTCGCCGCAGGTCCCCGTCAATACCACGAAGCTGAGGATCAAAGCTGTGCGCATTGAATTCCGATCAGCTTACGGAGCGGTCCGAAATGGGTGGAGTGGTTCGCGGCGGCGTGCGGCTGACCAAAAAGACTCCGAACACGATCAGGACAATACCAATTCTGCGCGCGACCGGCACGTACTCTCCGAGCCAGATATATCCGAGCAGCGGAACCAGCGCGTAAGTGATCGCCGAAAATAGCATGACAAAGCTGTAGTCCGCCCAGGAGAGCACCAGCATATGGCACACCATAAAAAGCAACATGCAGCAAATGCCCAGCCAGATCGTGCCGTTTGTGAACGTATGAAAGACTCCTTGCCAAACTGCGGAGCGAGTCGAAAAATCGATCGGCCCCAGGCTTTTCATGCCCTTGTCCAGGATCGTGTTCCCGACCGAACCCAGCGCGATCATCAAAAACAGGAGAATGTATGTCTTCGCCTTCAACGTTCTGGTCGAAGAAATGGTCTGTTCCATATTGGCGGGAAATGAATGACGAGAAGCGCCCCTTAGCTTGCCGCGGTGCTGATTGCGGCGGGAGAAGGTTGCGCCGTCTTCTTGCGTTCATGCAGAAAACGGAAGAACTCCACTCCCTCACGCAAGCGCCGCCGCATCACTTCGGGACTGCGGACCATTCCGCCCACCAGCGAGAAAATCTTGCGCGGGCGGAAATAGAACTTCCGATAAAACTCCTCCACCGAATCGAAGATTAGCGTGGAAGACAGCGTGGGGAAGCTCAACGCGGCGACTTGCACGCCGTGCGTATCTACCAGTTCGCCGGTCTGAATCTGCAGCCAGCCTTGTTCCTGCGCTTGGCGATAAAGCTCCGTGCCGGGATAAGGGGCGGCCAGCGAAACCTGAATGGTTTCCGGCTCGATCTCGCACGCAAAGCGGATCGTCTCACGAATAGTCTCCGGCGTTTCACCGGGCAAGCCCAGGATAAACGTGCCGTGAATGGTGATCCCCAATTCTCTGCAATTCCGCGTGAATTCGCGCGCGATATCGATGCGAGTGCCCTTCTTGATGTTGTTCAGAATTTGCTGATTGCCGGATTCGTAGCCCACCAGAAGCAGCCGCAGCCCGTTGGCGCGCAGAATTTCCAGCGTTCTCCGCGGGACATTGGCTTTGGCATTACACGACCAGGTTATGCCCAGCCGACCCAAACGGCGCGCAATCTCCTCGGCGCGCGGCAAATCATCGGTGAACGTATCATCGTCGAAGAAAAATTCCCGCACCTGCGGGAAATATTTCTTCGCCGCGGCCATTTCCGCTTCCACGCTATCGGCGCTGCGCACGCGATAGCGGTGCCCGCCCAGCGTTTGTGGCCAGAGGCAGAACGTGCACTTCGAACGGCAACCCCGGCCCGTATACAACGAGACATAGGGGTGCTGCAGGTAGCCAATGAAGTAGTTCTCGATCGTTAGATCTCGCTTGTATACCTCGACCACATTCGGCAAAGCATCCATGTTCTCGATGGTGGGCCTTGCAGGAGTGATACGAATCTCCCCGCGGTCACGATAGGCTATGCCCTGCACCTCATGGAGCGGTTTTCCGGCGGCGATCTCCGCGCAGGTATAGTCGAATTCACCTAGCGCCACCCAATCCACGGCCGGCGCGCCGTTGAGCGATTGCAGCGGCAGAACGCCCACGTGCGCCCCGACCATGCCGACTTCGATTCGCGGATTTTCCTCCTTCAGCCGCTCGGCGAAACGCGCGTCATTTCCGAACGAGGGCGTGCTGGTGTGCAGCACGGCCAGCTCATAATCTCGGGCCAGCGGGGCCACCTGTTCGACGGTCAGCCCGTCGGGAGGAGCATCAATAAGCCGGCTGCCGGGAACCATAGCCGCCGGCTGCGCGAGCCACGTGGGATACCAGAACGAACGGATCTCCCGCCGTGCCTGATAGCGTGACCCGGCGCCTCCATCAAATCCCTCATAGCTGGGAGGGTTGAGAAAAAGGGTATGCTTCACTCGCCGACGTCCTTTCCAGATGCTCTTTCTAAATATCCGGTCTCTAACAAAAACAGGAGCACAAAGTCCAGGCTAACCCGGAATCGCCGTGCTCCGGAAACAGCCCATTGTATCCGACTCTGGCCGTACGTCGATAGGGCCATCGGTAGGCGATTTCTTACTGGAAGGCTTGCGCCAATTGCCCCGTGGTGCGCAGCAGCTCAAGCTCAGCTTGCTGGTGCGCGTACTCTGCATCGAGAAAGGCAAGCCACTTCTCGTTTTCGTCGAGCTGCCCGCCTTCCAGATCGCGAATACTGGCGCGCCCCTGTTGAAACTGTGATTGCAGTACTTGCAGATTCTGTTGCGCCAATTCCAGTTCCAGGCGCGCTACCTCTCGATTCATATCCATTTCCCGCGCTTGGCGTGCCTTGTGACGCACTTCCAGCGAGACCTGCGCTCGCTTGTTCTCCACCTGCATTTGCGAAGCCGTCAAATTGGCTCGCGCGAAAGATATCGCCGCGCCCGTATGCGAGGCGAAAATGGGAATCTTGACGTCGATTCCGGCGATGAAGTTATTGCGTTGAAACTTGTTGAAGAATTGGTCGTAGTTGTTGAACTTCCCCAGGAGATTATATTGCCCGATCAGTCCGATGGTGGGCCAGTATCCTCCACGCTCGCCCTTCAAACGCTCCTCGCTGGCCGTGCGCTCCGATTCCGCCTCTTTAACTTCGGGGTTATTGCGCAGCGCCTCTGCCACCAAATTGCTGATCGTTTGATCGGCAGCCGGCGGGATATTCTCGGCGGTCACTTCGATGGGCTGGTCCGGTTCCAGAGCGAGCAGGAGTCGAAGCTGGTCGGCCGCGGTCTCCTGCTGATCTTCCAGTTGTGCCAGTCGCTGTTCCACCTGGGCGGCCGTCAATTGGGCGCGGGTCACTTCGATGGGCAATTCATAACCCGCCTGCATTCGCTGGCGCGTGTAGTCCAGGATCTTTTGCGCGCTCTGGCGCTCGCTCCGCAAAAGCTCGAGCTGGCGCCGAACCTTGGCCAGTTGCAAATATGCGGAGACCGTTCGTTGAATCACGCTGTCGCGAACACCATCCATTGTCAATCGCCGCTGCTCCGCCTTTTGCTCTTCAGCGCGCACGTCCCCTCGTGCGGGGAGGTTGAACAGTTCCTGATTGTAGGTGAGGTTGAAGAGAGCGGGAGCGCCGCCGCCGGCCAGTAGTGGGAAACCGCTGGTGTAGGCCACTCCCGAACCGGTGTACAGGTTGGGAAGAAACTGGGAACGCGTCAGACCCGCCTCCTGGCGCGAAGTCTCATATTGCAGCCGGGCGAGCGAGATCTCGCGGCTTTTTTGCAGAGACGTCGTCACCGCCTCCTTTAACGTGAAGCGCAGCGGCGCAAGCTCTCCCGCCGTTTGCGCCATTCCCGGGCAGGCGCCGGCGGCACAAACGAGCAGCACAATAAACGCTGTCTTGGTTCGGGCGGAGAGCCCCACCTTCCTTTTCCGGCTGTGGTGCTCTTGGTGGAAACAGTTGTTTTCTCGCTGCATCGCGCCTACGCCTCCTGATATCGATTACTCATAGCGAAGCGACTCTGTAGGTTGTAACCGAGCCGCTTTATCGGCGGGCAGATAGCCGAAGAACAGGCCCGTCGAGCAAGCCACCACGAAAGCCACCACCACGGACAACCACGGCACGGGAACACGCAGATTGCCCGGCAACAGCGGGCGCACCATCACCGGGATAGCCAGCGCGATCAGAACTCCCATGAGGGACCCAATGCCGCTCATCAGGAGCGCCTCGATCAAAAATTGAAAAAGAATCTCTTGGCGGCGCGCGCCGATGGCCTTGCGAATTCCGATCTCCCGCGTGCGCTCCGTCACGGTCACCAGCATGATGTTCATGATGCCGATGCCGCTCACCATCAGCGCGATGAACCCGATCACCAGCAACACCACCGTCAGCGCCGTGCCAATGCGCCGCGCTGCATCCAGAATCGCGCTCAAATTCTGCACCACGTACGTAGCCGTCCGCGAATGGCGGCTACGAAGCAGTTCTCCCACCTGGCTGGTGACCAGGACCACATCTTCGGGGCCGTCCGCTTGGGCGTACAGAATTTCCACAGCGTCATCCCCGGTGTAGTACAGCATGAGAGAGAAGGGCACCAGGACCGTGTAGCGCTGTATTTCGGAAAGGCCAAACGTTCCCACGCGCTCCCGGAAAACACCCACAACCGTAAAGCTAATCTGACCGACGCGCAGGCTTTTTCCAATCGGGTCTTCGTTTGGAAAAACAAGGCTTGCCAGTTGATCGGTGATCAAGCAGACCTTACTGCGAGACTGCTCGTCGATGGCATCCAGAAACCGGCCCTTGAGGATCGTAGCGCCTCCCCGTAACCGCTACCGTCACCACCAGCACAATGCAGGCACTCCCTATGACCACGCCCAGCGTGGTCAAAATCGCGCGCAGTTTATTCGACCACAGCGCGTCAACCGCAACGCGCCAAGTCTCCCGGGGCAGCATCCGACCACCTTCGGCAGCAAATCAATAATGACTCTAGCAGAAATGCAGGGCCTTGCGACGGGTCTGCTACTCTGTCGTAACGCCACCGGGAATCGAGCGCCGGGCCGCTACTATCTCCTCTTCAGTGCTTTCAATGACTCTCCGGCCTCTTTATTGCGAGGATCAAGTATCAGAGCGGCCTGAAATTCCTGCACCGCCTTGTCCAATTGTCCTTCTCTTTCGTAAAGGGTGCCCAGCCATTCGTGGGCGGTCGAATGGGAGGGGACATTAGCATTGTCGGGCACGCTGTCGAGATAGTGGCGAAGCTCTCTCTCCGCTTCGGTGGGATCCTGATTCCCTAATATCAACGCGATGCCACGATAATAATCCAGACGATGATCGGATGGCGCCAGTGGCGCCCCGGTCTCCACGGCCTCCGACATTCGCGCAGCATCGCCGTGATCTCGATAATACTCGGCAATTTCGAAATACACGCCGATGCGATCCGGCATCATTTCCAAAACTTTCCGGTACTCCTGGCTGGCCGCATCGAATTTCTTGCGGGAAGCGAAGAGCTCGGCCTGCGCCAGCGCTCCTTCTATGGGATCCAGCGCGCCGAGGGCGCGTACGCGCTGTTGCGCTCCTCCTTCGCTCCCACCGACGATACCTGGCGCGTTCAGCAGATAGCGGATCAGGTCTCGTTGCGCTTCCAGGTTGTTCGCGTCCAACCGCACGGCGGCCTCGAATTCGCGATGCGTCTTGTGGGCCAGGGATATTGAGGAAAAGGCGCTGAATCGGTTTGTTTCCTCGGCCTTGCGGCCATAGGACTTTCCGAGCCAGTCGTGATAATCGGAGCGATCGGGTTCAAGAGCGATGGCCCGTTCCAGGCTGGAGATTGCGCGGTTATAATCGCGCAGCTCATAGAAACAACGGCCCAGCCAATAATGCAGCGAAGATTCTTGCGGCTCGCGCTGAATAGCGGCATTCAGCGATTCCGCTGCCTGGCGATAGAGGCCTCCGTTGTACAGCCGCTCGATGTCGGCTGGCAGTTCACGCACCGCCGCGCCCGCACCCAGCGGGGCGGTCATCAGCAATCCGGCTGAAAGCGCACCAAGGAAGAGATAAGCGAGAGAAAGGGTCGTCTGCTTCATTCCGACTCGGATTCGGGAATCGCCACGCGCACCGCCATATTGTTGCGCAAGGTTGTATCGCCGGGGAGCGCCAGTGTATCCCCCTCATTGATGCCCGAGAGCACCTCGAATTGCGTGGCGTTCGAGAGGCCCACGCGGATCTCCGTGCGATGCAACCTTCCGCCATCGAGGCGGTAAACGTAGCGATGCGCGCCGTCGATTTGAACTGCTCCCCGCGGCACAACCAGGGCGCCGGCTAGTTCGTTAATTTCGATGCGCACGTCGACGGTTGTGTTGGGAATCAACTCCATCCCCTGGTTGGCAATCGTACAGAGTAGTTCGCCGACGTTGCGCGTGCCGAGTGCGACCACCTGCCGCGGCAGGATCTCCGTCTTCCCAGTCCATGTGCGCCCGGGCAAGGCATCCCAGGTGACTACGACCGTTTGACCCGGTTTTAACTGCCCAAGTTCCGGCTCATCGATATAGGCCCGTACTCTAAGCTCGTGCAGATCCGCAACTACAGCCAGCAAGTCACCGGTGTGTACGAAATCTCCCGCATGCACCGGGAAGGAATAGAGAGTTCCGCTTGCCGGCGCCACTACGCGCGTCGAATCCGCCTTATCTTCCAGATCATTCACCAGCGCTTTGGAGTGCTTCACCAGCAGATCGAGCCGGCCTTGATCGAAGCCAACTTGATGCTCGAACTCTTGCTTGGCCTTGCGCGCCTGATCGAGCGCGGCCTCGGCGCGCTCGAGCGCAGTGCGATTCCTCTCCAGTTCTTGGGCCGTCGCGGCATTTTGCGCGGCCAGCTTCGTAAGCGTTTCCTGCTGTCGTTCTAACAGATTCCGTTCCGCCTCCGCGGACCTCAAGTCGGCGCCGAGCTTCGCGGACTGGTCGGCACGCCCCCCGGCTCGTGCGGCGCGGAGATCATCTTCCTGCGAAGCCAGTTGTGCGCGCGCTTGATCCAGCTGCGCCCGGATATCGCGGTCGTTCAGCGTCACCAGAACGTCGCCTTTCTTCACGTTCTTCCCTTCTGCTGCAATGATGCGGTCGACGAAGCTATCGAACTTGGCGCGCAACGAATAGGGCGTGATCGGCTCCACTTTGCCATTGCTGGTAATGGACGAGCGAAAAGTCTGGCGCGAAGCCTGTACCACCGCCACCCGAGCCGATGGGCGCCGGCTATTCAGATACAACAAAAAGACGACCAGAACCATTGCGAACCCAAGCAGCAACCACACCCGTCTGCTCAGTGTCCGCATGCCAACCTCACTCTGCTGTTTTCCTTCGTCACCGGGGCGAAGTTACGCGCAAATTGTAGCAAAACTCAATAGCCGGAAGCGCGAATGTGGAATCCCGCGGCTATCGCCCTTATGCGAGATGCTATATTCTGGACGCGGGATGCCGGTCGTCTTCATCGTTTCCGGCGAATGGGACTTGCGCGGCGCCGTGCGAGCCGAGTTGCGGGAGACGGGCATAGAAGCCTTGGGCCTGGAGACGGTCGAAGATATGGCCCGGACGATTTCCGGGGGCATCGCTCCGTCGCTGCTGGTCTTGGATGGCGCGCAATTGCACAAGAGCGAAACGCGCCAGGCTCTGCAAAATCTGAGTTCTCGATTGCCGCTTCTCGTGATCGATTCCCGGCTGAGTCCGGCCCCTCCACTGCCTGGCGCCCAGACGATTCTCAGGCCTGTTCAAGTGAAAGACATTGTGGCGCGCATATTGGCCATGCTCTCCTCGCCGGCCTCCTGAGCGCTGCCCGAGTCCTGTGTTAAACTGGGGTCGTGAGTGAGCGTCCTACCACATCGCCGCATGCCGCGGAAAATGCGGCATTGCCGCGCGGCACCCGCGTGATTCATCGCGTCTGCATTCAGTGCAATAACATGTTCCGCGTGACGCCGGACCGCTTCGACGCCAAGCAGTGCCCCAACTGCCATAAAGGTTGATCGCCCCCGCGAATTTCTTTCCGCTCCTACTTCGGCTAGAATCTCCGCCGCCCCTCGGAGACGCGCATGCGGATTCATAGCGATTACATGACCGTTCAAACCAAGGAGAAGCGCGAGCTCCTGAATATCACACCGAACATAAAGGCCGCCGTGGAAAAAAGCGGCATTCGCGACGGTATCATCCTGATCTCCTCGCTGCACTCGAATTCGGCTCTCTTCGTCAACGACGAGGAGCCCGGTCTCTTGCAGGACATCATGGAATGGGCGGACCGCATCGCGCCCTTCGGGCCCGACTACCATCACAGCGCGCGCAGTGAAAGCAACGCCGGCGCGCACCTGCAGAGCCTTCTGCTCAATCATCAGGCCTTCGTCTCGCTCACGGATGGGAAGCTCGAATTAGGCCCATGGCAGAACGTGATGTATGCCGAACTGGACGGCCAGCGGCCAAAACGCATTCTCATCAAGATCCTGGGCGAATAATAGCGCGGTGCAGGTACCGGCGCCGCCGGCTTCGGGCCGCTCGCTGAAAACCCAGGCCGGTCGGAGATTGGGCCAGAGGCTTGGAATGATCGTCGCAGAAAACCTTGGCAAGGAATTTCGGGATAAAGATCGGGGCGTAATTCGCGCCGTCGGGAATCTCAGCTTCTCCTGCCAACCAGGTCAGGTTTATGGCCTGCTCGGCGCAAACGGCGCTGGCAAGACGACCGCCCTGCGTATCCTTGCGACGATCCTCGCGCCCACGTCGGGCACAGCGCGCGTCGCGGGCTATGATATTCGCCGGGAGCCGGAAAAAGCTCGCCAGAACTTGGGCTTTCTTTCCACCGCTACGGCGCTCTATGGCCGGCTGACGGCGCTCGAAATGGTGGAATACTTCGGCCGTCTCCATGGTTTGGATCAAGCGGCCGCCCGCCGTCGCACCCTTGCGCTTTTCGAGCGGCTGTCCATTGACGCTTTTCGCGATCGGCGCTGCGAAGATCTTTCCACCGGCATCAAACAGCGTGTTTCCATTGCCCGCACGCTGGTCCACGACCCTCCCGTGATGATCTTTGACGAGCCGACCTCCGGCCTCGATGTTATCAGCGCCAGGACCATCGTGGACTTTATTCGTGAGTGCAGGGATGGCGGCAAGACGGTTGTTTTCTCGACGCATGTCATGAGCGAGGCCGAGAAGCTTTGCGATACGATCGGCATCATCCACGACGGACGCCTGCTGGCCGAAGGGTCTCTCCAGGAGCTTCGTGCCCGTTATGGCCACGCCGGCCTCGAGGAGATTTTTATGCGGGTGGTTGGCGCGTGAACGGCCGCAATATTGCCGTTGTCTATCGCAAGGAGCTCAAGGATTCGCTCCGCGACCGTCGCACGGTTATTTCCATGATCGTCGTGCCGATCTTCCTGATGCCCATGCTGACCATTTTCGTGGGAGCGCTGTCGGCGCGCCTGATCGGCAGGGCCATGCTGCAAGTGCCTGCGGTCATGATCATCGGAGGAGAAGACTCGCCGCAAATTTTGGCCGCGCTGCGTGCACTTCAGGACGTTCAGGTCGTCCCCGCGACTCCCGATTACGGCCAGCAGATCATCGACAAAAAAATCCGCGCCGCCGTGGAGCTTCCTCCCGATTTCGACGCCATTATCGCCAATGGCGACACCGCCCGAGTCCGCATTGATATGTATCAGGGCGAAATCAATTCCGGATTCAGCGCCGATAAGTTGCAGAAGTTCTTCCGCGATTTCCGCGAACGCACCATTCGCCAGCGCCTCGATGCGCGCCATCTCCCCGAAAATCTCGCCGAGCCGCTCCTGGTGGAAGAAACGAACGTCGCGCCGCCGGAAAAGGTCGGAGGTGTGGTGCTGGGCGGATTAGTGCCGTATTTCGTCATTATTCTGGCCCTGACCGGAACCATGTACCCGGCGATGGACCTGACCGTCGGCGAAAAGGAACGCGGCACGATTGAGACGATCCTGTGCAGTCCCATCTCGCGCATGAGTCTCGTGCTGGGGAAGTTCTTGATGGTGCTCACCGCGTCGCTTTCGACCGCCGCTCTGGCCATAGCCTCCATGGGATTGACGCTCGCGGCTGCCGGCAAGATGGTTGGCGGTCTCTCGCAAATCAGCAGTATGGGCCTGCAGTTCCAGATAACTCCCCAGGCCGTGATTTGGGTCTTTGTCATGATCGTCCCGCTCGCGGTCCTGTTTTCCGCCGCCCTATTGGCCATCTCGCTCTTTGCCAAGAGCTTCAAGGAAGCGCAGAGTTATCTGTCTCCTCTGACGATCGTGGTCATAGCTCCCGCCATCGTATCCATCCTTCCCGGAGTCGAGTTGAATGCCGGCCTGTCGCTCGTCCCGATCTTGAACACGAGCCTCGTCTGCAAGGAGATTGTGAGTGGAACGTATCACTGGGGCTACATCGCCCTGATCTTCGTTTCGTCCTGCGTGTACGCCGCGGGCGCGCTTTGGGTGGCGATCCGGCTGTTTCAGCGCGAAGACGTACTCTTCCGCATTTGACGGAATCGAAATACCAACCTGCGCAACTAAATCGCTTGAGCTAATCTTCGATTTCGGCGGCTTTCGACCAGGTCACCGAACCGGATGGCTGCCCGGCTTAGGTTTCGAAAGATTCCTCCCGTTCTGGGAGCTTATCGTCCTCCCGAGCGGACCAAACATATAGTGTGGGCAAAATAAACACGCTCATGGCCAAATTCACCATCAGGCGACATCCGTGAGATTGCATCCCTGCCTGATGAACCGCGCTCGAAAAGGCGATTGCTGGAAGCGATTCTGACTCACAATGAGAGGGTAATGAACTGCGGTTGCGCAAAGAGCCTGACAGGTTCCCGTTGGCTCCAGTCTAATTTAACGCTCTATCGTGACCCTGGACTTCAGACTCGCATCGCGTCGATGGTCGCGGATCATTTATAAGTGCGGGTTCCCCCCATGGCGTCTAACGTCTTCCCATTCGGGAGCAGGACTGTAATGATGCGCCCGAGCGGCAAGCCATTCTTCACCGGGAACAAAGCCACCGTGACTTCATCGCCAACCTTGAATGAGCTCTTGCTCCAGCCACCGTCGGTCATGGTCACCGGATTTTGAGTCTCTCCAATCCAATGGACCACTTTCCCGTCTTCACCTTTGACGTCGAACTGCAGGAGGCAATGGGGATTCGACCAGAACCATTCCGTGACGGTTCCTTTCAGAGTAACCTTTTTGTCGGTATCGAACGCCGCGGTCCCGTGGTGCGCAAACAGAGCGCCCGAAAAATTCACCATGCCAAGCGCCAGAACCATTGCCGGGATGACTTTGCTTCGCATCGTTATTGCCTCCGGTTCAGCTATCGCTGCGGCCCGTGCCCTTCCTCGCTGGAGGGATTACCAAATAGCTTATTATACCGTTCCATCTCTGAGGGTGAGCAGTACTGCTCCATGACATCCCGGTGAGGATCCTCCAATTGGAAAGGAAATTTGTTCATGGCCACCCAGGGTTTCGTATATATCTTGGGGTCGTCGATCGTCACGGTCCACTCCAAACGGTCGTGGTCCACGCGATGGAATCGTTCCTCCACGCGCAATTGGTCGCTGATCGCCCGCCCCGCGGTATCCAGCCAGACCCTCTCTTCTCCCATCATTCCCGTCGTCTGCACTACGAGGGTCGTATCGTCCACCCATGTTCCCACTGAGTATCCGTAATATCGCGGCTCCTTAACTTCACTGCCAATCTGTACGCCTCCGTCGACGAACTTCGGAAGCGGCCGGCCGTCTGTCCAGATAACCCGCCACGTCGTTGCATACTCGTAAAGCATCACGATCTTGTATTCGTTCTGCAGGATCTGTGTCTCCCTGAGGTTATAAAAATTCATTCGCGGGAACCCCAGCGGCTCGCACTTGTCCCGGGGATCGTTGAAGAAACCGGGCAGCACAGCGTCAGCTCCTTCCAGCGCGTGATGGGACTTGTACACTTGTTGTCCGTAAGGAGTGTAAGGCAACTGATGTTCTGGCTTGCCGTCATTCGGCATGGCCTTCACGCCATTGGCCTGGATTCCGTCCGAAGGGCCATTGGCCGGCGCCCAAGTTCCGGAAATATCATGGCGCGGAGCAGCGACTGACTTCTGTTCTTTGGGCGCCGCAGCTTTCTGGCCCTGCGCCGCCGCTGGCTGTCGCGGCCGCTCGTTCTGAGCAAACGCCAAGGATGAAAAGACCGGGGCTGCCACCAGTACGATAATCAAGATGGTGAAGCGATGGAGCATTTCGGGCCTCTTCCTAAGGGATGCGGAATTGGCCAAACCATACGTCCGCAGCCTCGATGAAGTCAAGTTTCACCCAGCGCACGGTAGTGGCCCAGTTTCCGGTAAGGAGACTTATCAGGGCCTATCCGGACCGCGATGACGGGTCGGCTCAGCGAATAACTTCCGAGTTGGCGGAAAAAGGAAATTGTAGCTCATTGGAGATCTGTCCTAGTGCACCTATGTGCCGGTCACTCACAAGACGTCAATCGTCACTAGGAAGCGCGAGAGCGGGCAGAGATTGGCCGGTTAAGCCGACCGCTCGGAACCTGGCAGGAGGTATAAGGGTCGCGGTTCAGTGGGTGACTCTGGACAGGCATTAGAACAATGCAGCAAGCCAGCAGAAGAAGTATCATTTCTGCCAAGGAGTTAAGGAGTGGGACCACTGCCCCGAGCGCACTCTTCGCCTCATGCGCTTCCCATTACCCTGACATTGTGTCTCTGCGCTAGTCGTCTAGGAATCTTCGCCGAAAAAGCCGCGGGCCAAATCAAGGACACGCAGCTACAAGCTAGTTCGATGCAGTCGCAAATCTCTGGGCATGTGTATCGCTCGGACACAGGGGAGCCGATCTCCAAAGTGCAAGTGTCACTCGATCCCCAGGATGAAAAGACACAGCGAGGTGCAGGAGGTTCCCGCATCGTTCGCACGGGTCCGGACGGTGCCTTCGTTTTTTCCGACCTACCTCCCGGTGCCTACGCAATTAGTGCGTGGCGAAACGGCTTTGCGAATGGAAGAGCACCATGGCAGTCTAGTGCAACCCGCCTTTCTCTGGCTCCCGGGCAGAAACTGGACAATTTGATCCTGCACTTGGTCCCAGCCGGCGTCATTACCGGGACCGTGTTCGATGAGGATCATGAACCGTTGGCTGGAATAGCGGTTCACATTCTGAGCATCGAATTCGCGCGGGGTGGGCGTAGGCGAATCTACGTGACATCTACAATCTATGCCGATGACCAGGGCAATTACCGCGCCCCCGCATTGCCGCCGGGCTCATATTACGTCTGGACAGGTGGGTTCACACAGCGTCCTATGGGTGAGACGCCGTTAAAGCAGGGGCCGGCCGGCGGTCTGCAATACCGCGAGACGTACTATCCGGGAACCGCGAGTCTCGATGAAGCCGTGGCTGTCGACGTACGACCAGGAGAGGAAACTGAAAACATCCGGATACCCGTTGCGACGGAGAGAAACTATACCGTCACAGGCACGGTTGTGGGCATGAACAGCGAACCAACGTTGAAGCCTTACCAACTCTACGTCGAAAAACGGGATGGCTCCCAGGATGGCTCCCAGCCGACGTTTGGAGTCGGAAGGATCGATCGTAACGGCTCATTCACTTTTTTGCTGCTCTCTCCGGGCCAGTACACGCTCTCAGCCGTGGCAACCAAGATCTCCGGCGAGCAGGTCAATGAGGTCAATGAAGGGTTTGCGTCTGTGCAGATCGTGGACTCGAATGTCCGAGCCGATATTCAGATCGGTCGCGCCGGCGAAGTACACGGGAAAATCCGGGGCATGGGAGACGCGGCTGGATTCCCGTCTGCCAGATGGCAAATCACTCTAGAGAGCACTGGAATACATCTGGCTCACCAATCTTTGTCGAGTTTCTTGGCCCTTGCCATTTATCCCGCGGACATCGATTCCAGCGGTCGATTCACTATTCGCGATCTTCCTCCTGGCGAATACACATTCACTATGTCTCTGGAGCATACGGAATCCGAAGCGTCGTCGGCATATATCAAAGAGGCCATTTGTTCTGGGCGAGATTACGCTACTCGTCCCCTCGAGATCACCGTAGATTCATCGCTTGATTGCGATGTTACTGTAGCGGACGATACGGGAGTCGTCGTCGGCGAAGTGACCGAACGCGACAAGCCTCTGGCGGGACTCATCGTCGTTCTAATCCCAGAATCTCGCGAGCTGCGCCGCATACCGCGCTACACGTTGGCGGCTATCACTGACACAGCCGGGCACTACAAGATCACAGGTGCGCTTCCCGGAAATTATTTTCTTTTCGCAACCCCCCAAAATGACAACCGCGCTTACTATGCGCCGGACTTCGCGGATCGCAACTCCGGCAAAGGCGAGAGCGTTACCATCAACCCTCTCTCAACGCAAGTCGTTAACCTGCACGTCTTGAAATAGCAATAGGGCGCGAGTCATCCTCTTTTCGACCAAGGGCAGTGGCGGAGGCAGCGCTCGATGTAGCTAATGCCTGGAAGCCCAGGCCAGCGAGAATGCGGGCGGAGCCGACATCCCATGGATTCGGAATTACAAAGGCGCCAGGGCCGTCGTGGAGCGCGCGGAAGCGAGATGCCTTTTCGTTCTGGGTGACGCTCATAGGAGTTGCCCGATTAGATCTCCGCCATGCTACTCCCACAGCCACACGGATGTATTTATCGGCTATCTGTCGAGGTACTTCGTTTATTAGGATCCATTCCGTAAATCGCGGCGAGCAAGAAATCAGGGATTGGCTGCAGGGTGAACCAAAGCCTTCGCATTGCTCTGCTAGCGAGCGAGGCTTATGAAAGCGCACCCCATCTTTGTGAGGCTCCGTCGGCATCGGAAGGGAGCATCTCATATGAAGCCGCTCTTCGGTTTCCTGGTCCTCTCGGTCGCGCTTGTTCCAGTTCTCGCGCAAGATTCTCATCAGGCGGCCGCAACCCCATCGGCAGTACTCCTGCCCGGGATGGGTAATCACCACCATCGCATTTCTACGACTAGTCCAGATGCGCAGAAATTTTTTGATCAGGGTCTGATTATGGTCTATGGGTTCAATCGCGAAGAAGCGGTCCGCTCTTTCCAACGTGCCGCCGAACTTGATCCGAATTCGCCGATGCCGTACTGGGGCATGGCACTGGCAAGCGGCTTCCACCTCAATATGGACTTAGACATGGATGTGCAGGCTAACGCTGCTTTCGCAGCGATACAGAAAGCCCTTGCTCGAACGTCTCACGCTCCTCAGAACGAGCGCGACTATGTCGCCGCCCTGGCCTATCGCTGCTCCAGCAACCCACACGCCGACCGGTCGAAGCTGGAGACTGATTACAAGAATGCGATGGCCGATCTGGCGGCGCGTTATCCTGACGACACGGATGCGGCCACGCTCTACGCCGAGAGTTGGATGGACGTGTATCACTATGAGTGGTTCGACGCCGCGGGGCGCCCCAAGCCGGGCGTAGAGGACATTCTGACTTTGCTTGAGTCCGTGATGCGGCGCGAGCCTGACCATCCAGGCGCCAACCATTTTTACGTACACGTGCTCGATAGCTCCCCTCACCCTGAGCGCGCGCTTGCCAGCGCAAACCGGTTGAGTTATGTCGCCCCTGGAGTGGGACACCTCGCGCACATGGGAGGCCACATCTTCTGGACTGTCGGCGACTACGAAATGGCTGCCCGTGTGAACGAGCTCGCTGCGCAATCCGACCGCGACTACATGAGGCTCACGGGTGTCGACAGCGTCTACACGCAGTCCTACTACACGCACGACCTCCACTTCGTGGCGCGGGCAAATGCAGAATTGGGCCATTCTGAACCAGCCCGGGCCGCCGCCGATCTCATCGCGGAACACGTGGCTCCCGCCTACGCCGACATGCCCGGGATGGTGGACATTTTCTCTTCCAACCCCTTCTTGGTGCGACTGCGTCTTCAGCGCTGGGATGATGTCTTACATTATCCGGCGCCCGATCCGCGTATGCGGACGAGCACGGCGCTGTGGCATTATGCGCGGGCCCTGGCATTTCTTGCGCTGGGGAATCGTTTGGCGGCGGTAGACGAGCAGCTAGCGTTTATCAAGGCCGGACAGGACGTTCCCGCAAAAACCGAGTTCTTCTTCAACCCTCCTGGCAAGCTCATTCAGATCGCTTCCGCCGTTCTCGATGCACGCTTCGCGACGGAAAGTGATC
>QHYQ01000371.1 GCA_003224175.1 Acidobacteriota bacterium | reverse complement strand
GGAGGTTGGGAACTGGAGAGGATGCCCATCCCCGGACCCACAGCCGTCGTGCAACAATCCGTATTCAGATTGACGCGATTGAAGGCATTAAGGAAGTCCGCACGGAACTGCAGCTTCACTCTCTCAGTGATGGGGAAATTCTTCTGCAGGCTCAAGTCCACATCTGCGTATCCAGGTCCACGTACTGGGCCCTGCGCAGGACAGTTTCCAAAGCCCTCGGCATTCGAGGGCAGGGTGTAAGGCGTTGGATCAAACCACTGGTAGCCGATGTAAGCTCCCGTGCTGGCATCATAAGCGTTTTTCCGACCGAAGACGCGCCCTGCACCAGGTCCGCAATCCGGACGCGCCCCGCGCGAGCCTGTGTTGGACGGATCGTTAGTAAAGTTGTAGAGAGCCAGCGGGAAGCCAGTGTGGCCGGTGATAACGGAAGCGATGGACCAGCCGCCGGCAACCGCGTTGACCACACCATTCACATCGTGGCCGAACTTCTTGCCGTGGCCGAACGGTATGTCGTATACCGCGTAGGCGCTGAGTATGTGCTTGGAATCGAAGTAGCACGGCGCATAGTCAGCTCCTGGATTGTAGAGGTTTTGATAATACGGATTCGCGGGAACCCCTTGCGAACTTCCCCAGGTGCCGTAGTAGCCGCTATTGTCCGTCATGCACTTGGAGAAGGTGTATGCGACCTGGTACTCCAGTCCACTGGTATAGCGTTTTTGGAAGACCGCCTGAAGAGCGTTATATTTCATCTCCCCGACGGAAGCCGTGCCTGAGATCTGAGAGATATCGGACTGGAATGTCGGATTTCCCGAGAAAAACACGCTTGGTGCTGTGCAGGTTTGTGCCACGGGAGGATTTCCCACCAGGCAGGTAGTGCCTTTTAAGAACTGCTTTTGAAGGTACGGCATCGGAACCATCAAGTGCGTCCCGTGCTGCCCCACATAGCCGACCTGGAGTGTGCCGGTATTCCCAAACTGCTGCTGGATCGTAAGGTTCCACTGCTGCGTGAGGGCAGGTTGGACTTTCGGATCCCAAACTCGCACGAGCGAACCTGCGAATGGATCGCTTGGCGCCCCTACAGGTACCAAGCCCTGATCGCTTGTGGTCGGTGGAATCGCGTCTCCGTTGTAATTAACGAAGGTTTCGGCAGCGGTGAACGGAGGGTTCTGCGAAAGTCGCAGGTTAGTTCCTGTGCCTTCCATGTACGAAGAAATCGTAAAGGCGCTGCGGACGACAGTCTTGCCGCCCAGCGCTGCCGGCGTCCATGCGAAGCCAATGCGCGGCTGGAAGGCTCTGCCGCCATATGTGCCATTGTAAAGCCCCCGGCTGCTTTGCTTGCACGTTGTCGGTGCTGTTCCAAGGTTTACTATCGAGCAATTTGGGGCCAGTACCTGGCCGGTCATAAGATCAAAGTTCACCTGATGATCGTGCTCTTCGACCCAAGGAGTATGAGCTTCGTATCGTACCCCCAGGTTAAGAGTCAGATTGTTGGTGGCTCGCCAGTCGTCCTGGAGGTATGCTCCAAACACGCTGGCGCGCTGTCCCCATTCGCCGCCGCTGACTCCTCTCCCGTAGTTGATTGGCAACCCCAGGTAAAAATCAGCACCACCGTAGCCCCCGGCGCCTGAACTAGCGGGGGTACCTGCCGGGCAACTTGCGGGCGGGACTGTCTGGCCGCTCGGATTGCAGTTCGTGAATATTCCGCTGAAATTAATGCTCCCCAATGCTCCGTTGTTACCGGTGTAGAAGGTGTTGATCCGATCTCGCCAGAATTCAAACCCGGCGTGGAAGACATGGCGATTGTGCGTGAGGATGACGGTGTCCGATGCCTGGATCACGGCATCTTGGAACTTCTGCTGGACTCCGGTACTGCCGACACTATTCAGAATTCCGTTGAAGCCAATCGAAAGCAATCCAGGGACGCCGGCCGGGTTTCCATTTCCGATGCCCAACTGGTCTCCGAGATTGCCAACCGAAGCGGCGAAGTCGGTTCCGTTGTGAAGGCGAATGTGGTTCACACCAAAGCGGAGATCGTTCAGCAGCGTTGGACTAAAGGAATGACTCCAGTCCACAACCGTGTTCTCAATCGGGGCGTCTGAGAAACCGGTCCCGATGAGCACGAACGAATTGAGTGACGGGTTGTGCTGCTTGGCATGCGAATAACGCCCGAAAATGTGGTCATTTGCCGTGGCGTTGAAATCTATCTTGATGTCGTATTGACTATTGTTGAACAACGATGCCGTGGTGTAGGTGGCATTGTTCCGAAGACCGGGTCCGGTTGGAGCTGGGTACAGGGGAGAATTAAACAAATTCTGCGCTACGGGATCGATCGCTTCCACAGCTGCGATATTGTTATTCAAAATGGGAGCGTTACCGTTTTTCGGATCGTAGAGTTGTTGGCTCGGCGTATTGCACAATCCGCCAGTGAAACCACCGGGGTGGGTATCGTCACCCACGCAAATATCCGAGAAGTCTCCGGCCCGCTCAGCTGCCGTGAACACGTTGAGAAATTGGGTTGCGGTCGGGTGATCGAAACGCTGCCCTTGATAATCAAAGAAGAAGAAGAGCTTGTTCTTGAGTATCGGGCCACCTACGGTGCCTCCAAACATGTTCCAGCGCAGGGGGGGTCTCTCAGCGCTCCTAAATCTATTTTCCCAGGAATTCGAGTTCAGCTTGTCATTGCGGAAGTACTCCCACAGATCACCGTGGAAACCGTTGGTACCAGATTTGATAGTGGCACTGACAATGCCGCCCTGGAAATTACCGAATTCGGCCGAGGCGTTGCTGGTAATCAGGTTGAATTCCTGAATGGCATCCGGCGCGGGTGTGTAGCCGAGAAGATTGTCTGATACCTGATTGTTGTCCATTCCGTCCAGGATGAAATTGTTCGCCTGCTCGCGATTGCCGTTGATGTACGGTCTCGCCCCGCTCGCCGTATTGTCTCCATTGTTAAAATTAGCGGGATCCGGCGAAACGGAACCCGGCGAGAGTAGGGTCAATTCCACATAATTTCTCGTGGCCAGCGGCAGCAGGTCATTGGTCACCGAATCAATGACGGTATTCACCTGCGTGGTCTCGGTCTGCAACACGGGCGCGGCACCCGACACTTCGACGGTCTGAGTTACGGTTCCGACCTTCATCTGC
>QHYQ01000370.1 GCA_003224175.1 Acidobacteriota bacterium | reverse complement strand
GGCACGATTTTTTGCGGAGCACAGGACTCAACTGGGAAAAGAGCTAATGACGATTGCTTTTTCGTTATAGAAAAAGGCATCGGCAAAATCTTGACGGCGGCCACAATTTGGGCAGTCCCAATGCCAGTGTCCTATACTGCAGACGCTGCAGAAAATGCCCCGCCCACCCATTGAGGTGCTTAGAACCAACTTCGGACTACCACATTCATGACATCTCAAATCAAATGGGAACTCTTGATGGCATTTCTTACAAACCATCTTGGCGTTGATCTGGTTGAATCCGCCATTTATTCCATTCCAGCAGTCCGGGTTTCTCACCCGACGCCACTTCGCATCAGGTTCTTTTTTCGTACTGTCGTCCAACCTTTCGTTCTCGATTGGTTCACCCCGTCGCCGGCGCGCCCCCAGGCGAAATACGCGGTGGAGCGGGAGCACAATCTCGCGCCGCTGTTCCTCCTCCAAACTTCGCACTCGGGCTTTCAATAAGTCGCTCAGTGAGACAGTCCCCACTAGCCTGCATGGCTCGTTGCGTTGGACAACCAGAAGTCGTGTGAGCCCAGTCTCTGCCATCCGGTACACCACCACACGGAGTGGCTCGTCCGGATAGGCCTTTCCCGGATTGGGCCTCGCGAATTCGCCAAGCCGGCGGTCATCAACCGGATGTTCTTGCAGCAATCTCTGCAGATCGCCGCGCGTGAGAACGCCAGTCACGTGACCTTCGTCGTCTACCACAGGATATAAACGTTGGCTGTGCCCGTGCTCCCTGCCGATGGACTGCGCTACGTCTTTTATTAGCACATCCGCCGGCAGAACGGCGATCTTAGTCCGCATGACCTCCCGAACGAACAGAATCTCTAGCGGATCTACCGCGTACTCCCGACTCAAGTGATAACCCCGCCGGGCGACCTTTTCCGTGAGGATGGACCGGCGCAGGGTCAATACCGTGAACCCATGGGCAATGGTAGTAGCGATCAGCAAAGGCAAGAGCACCGTAACGTCGTGCGTGAGTTCCAATGCGAAAATGACTCCCGTGAAAGGTGAACGCATCGTGCCGCCCAGGATAGCGCCCATGCTGAAGAGCGGCCAGAAACCTATGCCCTCGTTCGGCAGCACCGTACCCATCATCCCACCCAGCGCACCGCCCATCATCAGCAGCGGCGCGAGGACACCACCCGAGGTGCCCGATCCGAGGGATACTGACCAAATGATCCACTTGACGGCGAGAAGGCCCAGCATCAGGCGAACCGTCATGTCGCCCTGGAGGAGTGCTCCGATCGAATCGTACCCCACACCCAGCGCCCGAGGAGAAATCCAACCACCAATTCCGATCACCAAACCTCCGAGCGCTGGCCACCACATCCAGTGGATCGGGAGCTTCCTAAAAGAGTCTTCGGCGGCGTAAACCGAAACGGTCAGTAGTGCCGACAGCGCGCCGGCAAACAACCCCACCAGGACACAACCGAAAATGCCTTTGGGACCGATAAACGTGGAGTGCGTCGGAACAGGGAAGAGGGGCCCTAATCCAATGATGTAGCGCCGCATCACAGCCGCGGCTGCACTCGCCAGCGCCACCGGGATCAAACTCCGGGGCTTCCATTCGAACAGCAACAATTCAACCGCAAGCAAGACCGCTGCGACGGGTGAGGCAAAAGTGGCCGACATGCCCCCGGCGGCCCCGGCGACGAGCAGCGTCCTACGCTCAGCACTCGTCAGGCGCATGAACTGCGCTAGCATTGAACCGAAGGCACCGCCGGTCATGATGATAGGACCCTCCGCCCCAAACGGGCCGCCGGAGCCGATGGAGATGGCCGAGGAGAGTGGTTTCAAGAACGCAACGCGAGGTTCTATCCGGCTACCGTTAATCAGAATCGCCTCGATAGCCTCAGGAATTCCATGGCCCCGGATGCGCTCCGAGCCATACCGAGCCATGAATCCAATGATAACAGCACCCAATATCGGCACCAGTATCACCATCGCACCCAAGTGATGGCCGGCCGGTGAAACAAACGCACTGCTCCATCGTAAGTAAAAGAACAGATTCGTGAAAAGGCCGATGAGTCGGAGCAAACCCAGCGCTACGAACGCACTGAGGATGCCGATCCCGATTGCAGCGATCGACAGAGGGATAACCCTGCGTGTAGTGGTAAAGTCACCTAGCTCCTTCGGTAACTCCTCCAGTTCGTGGAGACGGCGCTTGTCTTCGGACGTTTCCGTTACATTTACCCCGTTTTGCATGTAGCTGAACTCTCTCTTTCGCTGGAATTGTCGCAACGGACTCACAAACCACGGTGACAGGTGCGAAAGCAATTATATCGTACTCCGATATCTCGTTGAGCTGCAAATGGAGCCGTTGTCCACTGCCTCAACGGCAAACAAAACTTGACAAAGGGAGGATTACACCGGGTCCAGACCGAGCCGGTGAGAGCCAGTCGGCCGTATGACGGGCAAACGAGAAGTGGCCGCACTCAGTATTTCGCTTCGAGACATCATGCGATAACTCCCGGATGGTCGGCGAACGGGAAGTTATCATTTTGTGCGAGATGCAAACGATTGACGGACAGAACTACACGACGTACCATCTCGTTAACAGGGGTGAAAGCTAACAGGTTTATCGGGTCCGCTATGGCGTCGTCCGATTACCGCATCGCTCAACTCGCAGCGAGGAGTGGACTTGAGCTGCCCCTCGAACTCGATGATTCCCTCTCTCAGGCAGCCGTTTCCACGGCTCTAGTTTCAGTTTTTCGTGGAAAGTTTTGCGATGCCATCCTGCCGAATCGAAAAACAACTACTTTCAAGAAGGAAGAAGTCATTTACGACGTGGGGGGAAAGGAGCGAACGTTCTTCTTTCTCCAGGACGGATTTGTTAAGGTGGGAACGATTACTTCCGATGGCCACGAACTGATCTACGATGTGCGAAAAGGTGGAGATGTCGTCGGCGAACTGTGCGCATCAGAGACGCGCCGTCCGGACCGAGCTGTGGCACTGGAGCAAACAAAAGCCACAGATGGTCGCGGCACGCCGAGAAAGAATCTCGACGGCACTGAATTTTCTTCGCCGCAAACGAATGATCCAGTATACGAATCATGGCCATCTCATGCTGAATGTGAAGGCCCTTGAAAGCTATTCCGCATGATCGCGGAGCAAGACCAACTACTTCAAATCGCATAGCCTGCCTCGCTGTTACCAAAGTAACTGACTCCCCTAACTGGGACTGATAACTGTACGTGGCAGTACGGCCCAATTCGAAATGTGGGGGCTTTGCGATGAGAAAAACTCTGACTTTCCTGCTCGTGGTTGGATTCATCGTCCTCTGTTTGGTACTCGGGATTCAAGACCGGGTCGCAGCGCAGAACGAGACACAAAAGAGTTCTGGGTTCGATACAACGATTACTAGGCATGCGCAGCAGATGATCGAGAGCGGCAGGCATGTCTTTCGCTATGACACGTTTGGAAGCGAGGCTTTCTGGGGCGATGCCTTGCAGGTGCATAAAGCGATAGCAGGGGAGAAGAACGGCGGGGTCGGCGGCGGGGTGAGTCCCAAGACCGCTCTGGCGGTCGGTCTCAAGGTGGACGTGGATGCTTTGCCTGAAGCGCTGAAACAACAGCTCAAAGAGGGTAAGGTGGACCTGGACGATCCCATGACGACACTAGCACTTTTGAAACTGAATGCGGTTGTCGGAGTGACTGGCTTCTTTGACAAGGAGGGGCACATTCGTTCAATGGGGATTCAATGCGCTTTCTGCCATTCCTCTGTGGACGACTCGTTTGCTCCTGGGATCGGGAAGCGGCTGGACGGCTGGGCCAACCGCGACTTGAACGTCGGCGCCATCGTCTCCCTGGCACCCAACCCCAAGCCGTTCACTGACCTCCTCGGTGTTGATTCGCAGACTCTGAAGAAGGTCCTCGCGAGCTGGGGGCCTGGTTGCTTTGACGCCGAACTCGACAAAGATGGGAAGGCTCTCCGCCCCGACGGGAAACGAGCTTGTACTCTGATTCCCCCGGCTTTTGGTTTGGCCGGAGTGAACTTGCATACGTGGACGGGGTTTGGTTCCGTCACGTATTGGAATGCGTATGTTGCTGCAACGGAAATGCACGGCTCTGGCACGTTTTACGATGCCAGACTCAGCGATCCCAAACAGTATCCAGTCGCTGCGAAGAGCGGATCGAGCAACATGCGGGGCGTACCGGATCGCGTGACCTCAAACCTTGCAGCGCTTCATTTCTATCAGTTGGCGATCCCTGCACCGAAGCCGCCCGATGGTAGCTTTGATAAGCGCCTCGCCGCCGAAGGAAAGACGATCTTCGGCGGCAAAGCAAAATGCGCCACTTGCCATGTGCCGCCGCTATTCACTGAGCCGGGCAACAATCTTCATGCTCCGAGCGAGGTCGGTGTCGATTCTTTCCAAGCGGACCGCTCGCCGACACATATGTACCGTACGGCCCCGCTCGCCGGGCTATGGAGTCATGCCAAGGGAGGGTTCTATCATGACGGTCGCTTCGCGACTTTGCCGGACGTCGTCGAACACTACAACTCGACGCGCCGTCTTGGGTTGAGCGAATCGGAGAAAGCGGCATTAGTGGAATACCTAAAGTCGCTCTGAGCCCGAAATCCAAGGAGAAGCGCCCCCGCCCGATAGCCGGTCCGGCGTCTTTGGAGGGCTATTGCAGTGAAGACGACATTCGCAGAGTTCGCTGGATATTGAGTGGGGGAATGGCTCCTTCTGAGTTGATCGGATGTCTTGGAACTGGAATCGTCGCGGCGGCGTACATTCCGCAAATCCGGCACCTCGTCAAAGAACACTGTTCGGCTGGAATCAGTATGAACGCTTATGCTCTGTGGTGTGTCGCCTCGGTCCTATTCCTGATTCACGCGGCGATGATTCGAGATTTGGTCTTCGTCTTTGTGCAGATTATCAATCTGATGGCCATCCTCGCCATAGTCATTTGTGTGAGGAAGTATGAACGCCAAATGTGCCTCACGCATCTTCAGGAAGCCCAGACCAAGCAACGCTGAAGAAAGAGCGAAAGTGAACCGCCATACCGTCATGCTGTGGCGACAACGTTTTCTGCAAGAGGGCAAGGAGAGTTTGTGGGAGGTGGCGCCGGGCAGGGGCCGCAAGCCAACCTATGGGCCCGAGAAGATTCAAGCCATCGTGAAGGCGACTTTACAGACCAAGCCCAAAGGGATGACCCAATGGAGTTGTCGATTGATGGCGGAAAACCAAGGGTTGAGTAAGTCCACGGTCAGCAACATCTGGCGCAGCCATAATCTGAAACCGCACCGAGTCAAAACTTTCAAACTGTCGCGCGATCCCCAGTTTCTAGAGAAGTTGACCGATGTGGTGGGGCTTTATCTGAATCCCCCAGAAAAAGCCGTGGTGTTGTGCGTGGACGAGAAGAGTCAAATCCAAGCGCTGGATCGCACGCAACCGGGGTTACCCATGAAGAAGGGTCGCTGCGGCACGATGACACACGACTATAAGCGCCATGGCACGACTACTCTGTTCGCGGCCCTGGAAGTTTTACAGGGTCGGGTCATTGGTCAGTGCTATGAGCGGCATCGACACCAAGAGTTTCTTAAGTTTCTCCGCCGACTCGACGACGAGTTTCCTGGAGACATTCCCTTGCACTTGGTCATGGATAACTACGGGACTCATAAGCATCCAAGGACGGTGGCGTGGCTCAAACGACACCCGCGCTTCATCTCTCACTTTGTGCCCACCAGTTCCAGTTGGCTGAATCTGATCGAACGCTGGTTCGGAGAGCTGACTTCCAAACGCGTGCGCCGGGGTTCGTTCTTCAGTGTCGACGATTTACAAAGGGCCATTAGAGATTTTCTGAATGCTTGGAATGAAGAACCGAAACCCTTTATCTGGACGGCCACTGTCGAATCCATTCAAGCCAAACTCTCTCGCTGCCGCCAGACCCTGGAGCAGATCCAGCCCGGATGTACGAAACCGCGAACAAGAAAGAGGCCGAATGGACTGTCTAGCTAATTCTTGGACACTACACTAGACCTGAATTTGGACCTCCCGGAACAGTGGCGTGCCGCATTCGAGCGCGATCGTGAGAACCCCCTGCGCGGAAACGACCCGCTGCCGGAACGCCAGGCGGCGCGGTTCCTCGCCGCGTTTATCTTGACGGGCCTCGTGTTCGTCCTGTTACCCGGCACGTTGCTAGGAGTCTTGAATCTGCTCACGATCGCCGGCGAGCACACCGGCA
>QHYQ01000369.1 GCA_003224175.1 Acidobacteriota bacterium | reverse complement strand
TCCAAGTGGTCGTGATCCACGCGGTGGAACCGCTCCTCCGCACGCAGCTCGCCGCTATGCGGGCGGCCAACAAGGTCGAGCCACGTTCGCTCATCCGTCCCCGAGGTCTGCACGACGAGCGTGTAATCATCCACCCACTTGCCCACCGAGTACCCGAACCACCGGGGTTCGGGATCTTTGGGGAGTTCTCGGCCGTCGGCCCAGATGACCCGCCATATCCTGTCAAATTGGTACAGGATGACTACCTTGACGGGCGTCTGAAAAATCTGAGTTTCCCGTAGTTGAAAAAGGTCTTCGCGAGGGAATCCCTGAGGATCACAGTTGTTCACGGGATCGTTTGTCTCCGCAGGGAGAACCATTCTGGGTCCGATGCTCGGTTTCGTGCGGCTATAGGCTTCTATCCCTAAAGGAGTGTACGGCAACCGATGTTCCGGCTTGCCATCTTCCGGCATGGCCTTCGCGCCGAGGAACCCGCCTCCGTCGAGGGGTCCGTTGGCCGGCTCCCAAGTCCCGGAGATATCATGCCGTGGAGCAGGGGCTGTCTTCTCACCCTTCACGTCCGCGGTTATTGGTCGTCCCCAACCGTCGACGTCTACAGGTACCGGGGCGGGCGCTGCCTTCTGGTCCTTTGGCGTTCCTGATTGTGGCGGTGCGGTCTGAGCACGCGCGAGAGATGAAAATATCAACGCCGCTAGTACGAACCTGGAGGCAGCAGAGCGCCTCAGCACCGTGGGAACCTTTTCCATTGTCCAAGCTCCCTCAGTTTCAAGATTAGGCTTCCCACACGGGATTGAGATTCCATCCGATGCGGATGGAGGCTTGATGCTATCGGATCACTGTGGGGCAGATCAAGACAGACGCGTCCGATAGCGAGACGGCTCTGAGGCAATGAAGAACGCGTTGCGGACTCGAATTCTGGTAGAGTTTTAAATGATTTTGGTATCTCTGCATGAACACGAGAGGCCATTCGCTTGCAGAAGATCGCGACATCGCTTCCCGAAGTATGGGAGCTCCGCCCGAACATCTTCCGCGACGCCCGCGGCTTTTTTATCGAAAGCTATAACCAAGCAAGGTTCGCAGCGGCGGGAATTACCGACGTATTCGTGCAAGATAACCACTCCTGTTCGGTCAAGGGAACGCTGCGCGGTCTGCATTACCAATTGCATCACGCTCAGGCCAAGCTCTGCCGCGTCATTGAAGGGGAAGCTTTGGATGTAGCCGTGGATATTCGCGCCGGTTCGCCGAGTTTCGGAGCGTGGGCCGGCGTGGTGCTCTCGGAGTCGGCGCAGAATCAGCTCTATATTCCGCGGGGCTTTGCTCATGGCTTTCTGGCTTTGGCGGACCAAGTTCAGTTTCTCTATAAATGCAGCGACTTTTACGATGCCGCGGACGAACACACCATTCTTTGGAGGGACCCCGAAATTGCGATTGCCTGGAATATCGCGGCCCCCCTCGTTTCTGAAAAAGACGGGAAAGCGCCTACGCTCGCGCAACTGCCCCGCGAGTTGCTCCCCGTTTACCGGGCTACATGAGTGACGAAACGCCGTTCAACGGGCGGAGGAACCAGCCCCAAAACAGGGACAAGTAATCTCATAATGCGCGATGCCAATTGGGGAGGATTTTTCTGATGCGCTATCTGGTCACCGGCGGCGGCGGTTTTATAGGCTCGAACACAGTGGACGAGCTGGTGCGCCGGGGGCATTCCGTCACCGTGCTCGATGACCTCTCCGCCGGTAATGAGGCGAACCTCGCGACCGTTCGCGAGCAGATCACTTTCATCCGAGGCACGATCACCGACCGCGAGATAATCGAAAAGGCTTGCCGTGGCGCCGATTATGTGCTCCATCTCGCGGCGCGCACTTCCGTGCCGCGCTCCGTAAAGCAGCCTTTGGAGACCAATCAAATCAACGTGGATGGCACATTGAACGTTCTCATCGCCGCGCGAGATGCGGGTGTGCGCCGCGTGGTGTTTGCCAGTTCTTCTTCCATCTATGGTGACACGCCCACCTTGCCAAAGCATGAGGGCATGCCGCCCGCGCCAATTTCTCCATATGGCGTTTCCAAGCTGGTTGGCGAGCTCTATGGCCGCGTCTTTCACCGCACCTACGGCCTGGATTTTGTAGCTTTGCGGTATTTCAACGTGTTTGGACCGCGCCAGGACCCGGGTTCCCCGTACTCAGGGGTGCTCTCGCGGTTTATAACGGCCATGCGCGATGGCGGCCAGCCTTCGATTTTTGGCGACGGGGAACAGTCGCGCGATTTTACCTTCGTCCAAAACGTAGTGACGGCGAATTTGCAGGCTTGTGAGACGCCGGGGATCGGCGGACGGGCCTTTAATCTCGGCACGGGAGGGCGCTACACGCTCAATTACACCTTGCAATTGCTGGAGGGCTTCGCGGGGAGGCCAGCCAAGGCAAAATACGGCCCTCAGCGCGAGGGCGATATCCGCGATTCCCAGGCCGACATTTCCCTCGCCGCGCAGGCGTTTGGATATCAACCGCAGATCAATTTTGAAGACGGCCTGCGCAGGACCTGGGATTGGTACTGCTCGCAACGCTAAGGACCTGCACGACTCGCCAGCCATAAGTCCGCGCCAGGCGCAACGGCCGCAGCAGGGCATAGAGCGGCTGGAGATAAGGAGCGTGGTGCTCCTGCGCGGATTAATTGGGGAGCACACCTGTCCTCGTCCATTGGCAGATGGTCTCAATATCGCTTTGCGAGAGCCTTGCTGCGCGATGCAACAGAAGGTAGGAGGTTAAGGGCATGTTCTGAGTCTCCACTTGACGGCAGATCGCCTGGAAGCGCTCGCGCGTATACTCCGCGGGATTCTTCGTGTCGCGACGCAGCCACGCGGAGAAATTCACGTGGCGGCGCCCGCTATCGACGTGATCGATGACAAACCACGATATCGGCGCCACGTTGCTGTACCAGGGCCAGCGCGTCAAATCAGAGTGGCAGTCGGAACAGGCGCGTTGCAATATGCTTTCGACCCGCGGGGGCACGAACACTACGGCTTCCAGAGTATGCGATTGATCTACGTGAGGATTGGTGCGCGCGGGCCGAATCAACTGGATGCCGATGACCAAACCGAAAAATCCAAGCAATGCGCCTCGCAGGAATTCCGGCAACTAGAGTGGCTCCCAATCGCTCCATGCTGGAGTTCGCTTACCGACTACGCGTTCATTTCGCTGGGCCGCACCGCCAGTGCCAGAACGGCGCCCACCGCGCACAGCAGCGACATTTGAATGACCCCCGCGAATAGCCAACCGCCGTGGCCGGCCAATGCACGGATCAGGTAGCCGCCAAACGCGGCGCCGCCATAAAGGCTGGTGACGAACATTCCCGATC